>QNBH01000041.1 GCA_003645645.1 Spirochaetota bacterium
TTATATAATAGTTTTTTCGTCATTAGGAAGTAATAGTGTTAAAAAAATACAGCCAAAGAGAGGCTGATAGAAAAATAATTTCTTTCTTAAAAAATGCAGGTTATAAAAAACCTACCATTCTTCAGAAGAAGGTTATTCCGGAAATACTTAAAGGGAAAAATCTCATTATCCACACCCAGGACGGAGAAGGGAAAACAGCGACTTTTCTTATTTCTCTCCTGTTAAAAATCGATCACACAAAAGAGGGAATCAAGGCGATCATTCTCACTTCCGATCCCAAAACAGTAAGGAAAATCGAAAACCAGTTTCGTTTCTTCTCTCCACCCCCTCTTGCGCTCAATCTTGTAGCCGTAGGGTACGATAAAAATATAAAGAAAGAGTTGTACCGCCTTACCGGAAAACCCGATATTATTGTCGGCACAACTTCCAGAATTATTGACCACATAAGAAGAGAGAATATTCGATTGCACAAAACCGAAGTGCTGGTCGTAGATTGCCCGGAAGATTCCGAATGGGAGGGGTTTGAGAAAGATGTACTCTATATCATATCCAAGCTGGCAAAGAAAACACAAAAAGTTATCTTCACTCACTATATAAGAGATGCAGTCCAATTGGACTCAATCGGAAGAAAGGCAAAAATTATCTCAATACCAGATATTCACCAGCAGTTAATAGAGCACAGATATATCGAGGTATCCGACCATAGTCAGAAACCGAAACTTCTGGTGGATTTATTGTTTGCTGAGCAAAAGAGGCAGACAGTGGTTATGTGCAAGACTCCTACCACAGCTATTTCAATTGACAGAAAACTTAAGGCCCAGGGATTCAGGTGTAAATCTATTACCAGCAAAACCGTTCTGGAAAAGCAAAGAGAGATACAGGAACAATACCAATCGGGAGACCTTGAGGTACTGATTTTAACCGGTAATCAAATCGTAAACCTTGTTTTGTCAAATATCAGTAATGTAATTTATTTTCAACTACCGGGAAAACCAGAAATATATATTAAAAATTATAATCTTCTTCTGGAATCAGATAAGAAATCTCGAATTACATCTCTTATTACCGAAGAAGAGCTAATTATTCTTAAACAATTACAGGAGTTAAAGGGTATGAATATCAGAAAAGCAGAGTATCCAGAGGAAATCGAGGTTATAAAGGGTAAAATAGGCCAGATAGTTAAACGAATAAGGGAAGAAGAGGATCCCGATGAACTTAATCAGTACAAGAAACTCTATAAGAAACATGTGCCTATTTTTCTTCGCAGTTATTTTACCGCCTATCTTTTAAAGGAGTATCTCGGATATAAAAAAGGTACGACAAAAAATCTGCAAAGTATTTTTGTTAGCATTGGGAAAAACAGGAAGGTCTATCCCAAAGATCTGGCGCGACTGTTCTCTTCTTCCTTGAAATTGAAATCCAATGAGATTGGAAATATAAAAATTTTTGACAGCTATTCATTTATAGATATCCCGCAGGAATATTCCGAAAAAGCTATCGAGCTTCTGGATGGGAAAGAGTTTCGAGGAAGAAAAATTACGGTGAACTACGCCAGGAAAAAGGATAACAACAAGGGTGATTAAACGGATCATTTTATAAGAAGTGCCAGTAAGCTTATAACAATAAAGAGATTTATTACTAACCCCGTAAAGAAGACCGCTGCGGCAAGAAGTTCATAGGTGCGCGCTTTGCTCTCGCACTTTGAAGAAAGGAAGACCGGATTTCCCGGTACAATCAGAAGCTCTGCCATGGGGTCTTTCGGCTTACCTATCCTTATTCCGTTTTCTCCGGGAGTCTGTACACCAAAAATATAACAGTCGTCTGTACTTCTATTGCTCTGCTTTAGTAACCTGGAAGTGCGGACCTTTGCATCCTTTAACTCTTGATGATACCGGTATGCATCTACCGCCGCTAATCGTTTCATAATATAAGGTTCTCCGGTTGGAATAACGGCAGAGAGATAGTCCGGATTATCAGAGATATCCTTAAAATATCTTACCGGTAATTTTAGAAGATCCCTCTCTGCCCGGAAAAATCGAGCTTTTCTCCATAAACTCCGGTACAGAAAAAACAGAAATACTCCGGGGGGTAGGAATATACTCAACGGAAGACCGCTTAAAGAGAGAGAAATCAGAGCCTGTATTCTAAGCATGGGACTCTTGAGTAACATGTAAGCCACAATGAACAGGGAAAGTGCTCCCGCAGCAATAGAGCCAGGGGTAAATTGATTCCAGTATTCGTTTATCTGCCTTCCACCCCATATAGAGCGTCTTAAGATTGTATCCTCTCCTCCATCATAAATTACCACGGTAACCACCTTTCTGTTGCACATTTTAAATATTGCCCGGCCTCTTTCCAGAAATAGTGGACCGTAAACAAACATCTTTGTTCCTTCGGGAAGAGAAAAAATCCGATTCCAGGACACTTTTCTGGGCATTTCATCTGGAAGAGTCTCCTCGTTTAACTCCACCTTTCCCTCTTTTTCAGCAAAGGAAAAGGAAGGAAGAATATATACAAAAGCCTTAAACAGATCAACCGATATGGATATGTTTTCACTATGAATCCAGATAAGGTTCTCCTGTATTGCTTCCAGACTTCCAGTGCATCTGAAATCCCCCAGATAACCTTCCGTTCCCTCCCTCACCACGTTATAACGGACTATCGGAGAAAGAGAAGCAGATATAATATTTTTCCGGAACCTTCTCCATTGGCTTCTGACATAAAACGCCCCTATACCCGGAATCAGAACATAAAAAGTAAAAGCGAGAACAAGAATAAGAATATTCATAAATGTACTTGAATAAACCTTAATAATTTTTTATGCTGACAATTTATCATGATAGAACGAATTATTGTAGGGCTTATGTACACAAATGCCTACATTTTTTCATTCAGTAAAAAAGAATGTATTGTACTCGATCCAGGTGGTGATACCGATGAGATTATCGAGAGGCTTAATCGAAAAAACCTTACTCCTGTTGGTATCGTTTGCACACATGGCCATCTGGATCATATTGGCGGGGTGGGACAGTTGAAAAAACATTTTATGGAAAGCGGGCACAATATAAAGGTGGCAATCCACGAGGCAGACAAACATTTTACAGGGAAAAAAGCAGAAAGAGCTCATAGAAAGAGTTTTGCCAGGCTCGGAGTGGATAATTCAGACCTAATAGATAATCTGCTTACACCCATTCCGGAACCTGAAATCCTGCTAAAAGAAGGTATGACTGTTTTTAACACAGATTTGAAAGTAATTCATACTCCGGGGCACACTCCCGGAAGTATCTGTCTATACAGCGAAAATCAAAGCCTCGTTTTTTCTGGAGACACCCTGTTTTTTGAAGGAGTGGGGAGGACCGACCTGCCGGAAGGTGATCACGAGGCACTCCTGAGAAGCATCAGGGAGAAGCTTTTTGTTCTTCCGGAGTTGACCCGTGTATTCCCGGGACACGGACCGGATACAACTATTGAGCGGGAGATAAAACACAATCCCTTTATAAATTAAAATCATATAGCAGCGCAGCCTTGGATCAACGCTATCATTCCCGTAGGTATCGCTGTTTTGGCATGATTCAGCTTAGGGGGGAGAGCACCTTATACCGAATAGTAATAGCCGAAATCGAGGTTACGGGACAGCCTGAATTAGAAGCAAAATATTCGTTGCGACAGTAGAGGCAGTTTCAAATCAGGCTACCATATCCAGAATCACACCTGTTTCGAGAGAAAGAGTGTTACCACTGTAGATAGATCTGTGGCGGGTTATCTCTTGATGTAGTTTTTGTTTAAAAGTTTCGCTCAGTTGATCAACCTCTGCGGATGTTAGACTACTCGTGTCAGAGGAGAATGCCTTCTTCCCCGTTATCTTCCCCAATCTTTCTATGAGATTATCCAATAACTCTAATTTTGAGAGAGAAAAACCTTCTCCGTCCCGAAAGGAAGGAAATCCTCTTACATACTTAAATCTGGCATAGAGAGATTGATCTCTCTCCACAGGAAGAAATATTCTTCCTGTTCCGTAACGTCCCCTTACCAGATGAAGGAGAGGAATCGGCCTTGAAATATTCATACCCGCCACTTTCATTTTTCCTGATTATATTATCGGTTAAAAAGAGTAATTTTTAATACAGCCGGATGCAGATCGGCCGTTTAAGGTGTTGAGGAATTATTTTCTATTAGATTATGTGTTTAAGCTTAAGGCATGAACTTTAAGCCTATCTGTTTCTCCTCTCATCAGAGGTCTTACAGCTTACGCACATCGGTGTATATGGGATTGCTTCCAGTCTTTCTTTAGGTATCTTTTTATTGCATTTAACACAAATTCCGTATTTACCATTTTCCATGCGGGAGATGGCCGAATCGATCATTCTAAGTCTCTTTATTTCACTCGTACTGAGAGCTTCGATAGTCTTCCTGTCAATATCGTCTGCAGCTATATCGGCGAGATCTTTCGGATCTAAATCTTCTATTATTTCTCTAAAATCTTCGCTTTCTGAGATAAGGCTCTTGATTATTTCTTTCTTCATATTAACCAGCTTTTCGTGCATTTTTTCATTAAAACTTTCATCCATAACAATAACACCTTTTATTTATCAACATATATGGATTATACCCTACGAAACTGGCAGGGTAACACTTTCGCTATTAAAACCATATTGCCCATCAGTAAAAATTGGCATTGAATATGTAGTAAAATACAAAAAAAGTCAACCGTTGACACGCAGGTTTTCTTTAAAATATATTAAGTATATACACAAACAGTAAGATAATAAATTAGGAGGGCTTTTGGCAAAAGAAGAAGCAATAGAAGTGGAAGGCGTTGTTAAAGAAGCCTTACCCAATACAATGTTTCGCGTAGAACTGAAGAACGGACATCTTATTCTTGCTCACCTTTCAGGGAAAATGCGAAAGCACTACATTCGCATCGTACCCGGCGATAAAGTAAAGGTGGCGCTTTCTCCCTACGATTTATCGAGAGGAAGAATAATTTACAGGGAGCGCTAAAATTAAAGCAGTAATTAATAAAGGATAATCACTGGTTTTTTTATCCAGCCCTTTACACCGTAAGCTGTTTCCGCCAGATAAAAATCGTAAGAAGAACTTATAATTCTCACCGTTGTACCTTCCTGCAGGGCAAACCAGGCAGAGGAGGTTTCTTCCGGTATCTTTTTTATTTCCGACATCTCCCTGACAACCCCTTTCTCCTGGCCTCTTTCAAGTGCTGTATAAATAAGTCCACCACCTGATATAGCAAACATCACAGACAAGAGCACAGTTAGAATAAATATCATTGCGGTTTTTCTGTACAGAAAAACGGTGAAAGTAAGGCAGAGAAGATTCCATGAAACCACGGTTATTATAAAAAATATATCCGGATGAATAAATGAGGGCAGTTTAGCCTGTGCTTCCAAAGAGAGCTTCTCTTCCATCCAATCGAGATATTCTCTTAACTCCATATTAGAAGGCTCATACAGAATTGCCTTCCTGAGATCCGCTATGGCTTCTCCGTAGCGGTCGAGTCTGTAGTTGATAATCCCTCTGTTAAACAGCAGTCCCGGATTCCCCGGTCTTGATTCAAGGGCATCGGAGAAACATTTTTGCGCCTTGAATAGTTCTCCCTCATTATAATATTCGATTCCACGTAAAACCAGTTCTTCGATACTGCTCACTCCCGAAAGGGTTGCCCCCAGCAGGATAAACAAAACAGGAAGAAGAGCTTTTCCTCCCTTTTGCAAGATAAGGCAGACTCCGAGTATAAGGGTTCCGGGTAGAAGAAAGAAATAACTGCAGAGCTGAGTATAGAGATTTTTTTCACGCATTGAGTTAATCTCTTCAATTTCCATCAGAGTAAAGGGAAACTCCTCTTTTTCTTCATAAACGGGAGAGGGTCGAATGGTGATTGTATATTCTTCTGTCTGCGATTTTTCTATCTCTCCCGTTTCGGGATTAAACCATTTAAAGGAAGGGATTGAAACTCTGCCTTTTTTCTCTTCGGAATGTTCTTCCTTTGAGGATAGTGAATAAATTATCTCTCTTACACCCTCATAACCCGCTTTATGGGGGATGATATCAACCTTCTCTTCTTTAGCTGAAATCTGCATCTCTTCAAGAAGCGGTTCAGGAGGCTTAAGATAATCCAGATTTCCCACCCCTTCTATTCGAATGTGCAATTTGCTCTCCTCCGTCCCCGTTATAATTTGTTTTTCGACCATTGTGGAAAGTGTAAAGTCTCCGATAGCTCCGCTTTCTTTAATTTCCTCAGGAACCGGATCGACCCATATCCACACCCCTCCTGCTCTTCCGGAAAGTCCATCCTGATAAACATAGGCAGGAGGCAGAAGGACCCGGCCGGTTCTGGTGGGTGTATAGAGATAGGATGCAACAGGATAGGAGAAAAACTCACTGTTCATGTATGTTTCCGTCTCGATCTCTCCCAGTCCCTTTACATTTTCGAATATGCCCATGCCGGGAGGATCTACCTTTATCCTCTCGAAAATTTTTATCTCTTCCTGCATAACAGCCTTTAATATAACAGAGGCAGTTTGCCCGGAATATACACGATCGGAGTAAAGTTCCCACCTTATCCTGGGCGGAACAAGTAATTTCCCGTTAATATATTCTCCGATACGAAGCACGACCGGCTCTGTTTTTACTTTTTTATCTCCCGAGACGATCGTAAATCCTTCCGTTACAAATCTTCCCGACGCGACGGCAGTAAATATATACTGTATCCGCATACCTTCGGATATTTGCCGGCTCTCCCTTTCTTCATAGAAGGGTCGAATTAAAGGCCCGCTGTATAGGCGAATTGAGGAGGGGAAATCGGGTTTTTCTACATTAAAAAGATTTGGATTTTCAACATTTACCAGAATGGTAATGCTAAATCTATTTCCAAGTGGTATTACCTCGGGTTCGACCAAAACGACTGTATCCAATTCTTCTGGAGAGAGATAAACGGTCATGAGGAGAAAAAGAAGTATAAACAACACATGGAATAGATTGCAAGAGTTTTTCACCAATCCGACGCTGATTCCGGTGAAGTTACTCTTCTGGAAGACTCCCACCTCTCTTTCTCCTTTCTTTCTACATAATCAAGAATACGTTCAGCATCCTCACCTGTAAACCCACGAGAATCTTCTTTCTGTATTATAGATGGTGTTTTTACATTCGCTCTTCTGGCATTCATCTTCTGTAAAGCGTATTCGAGGTTTATTTTCGCCTTGAGATTTGACGGATCTATTTCCACAGATCTTTTAAAATCCCTGAAAGCTTTCTCGTATTCTCCCTGCTCATAATAAAGGATGCCCCTGTTATAAACAACATTGAAAATAAGTTCTTTGTTTTCCGTTGAAGCCGCTCTGTTCCACTGTTTGAGCGCAGCTTCATGTTCGCCAAGAGAATAGTATACATTTCCCAGATTGTAGGCGATCCATTTTTCGTATGAGCCCTTCTTAAGAGCTTCCAGATAAGTGATATTGGCCTTCTGAAAATCACCGCGCAGGAAGGCGTAGTTTCCGCGGATTATATCGAGATGAGGCTGCCCGCATGAGGAAAAAATAAAGAGTATGCAGGCCGCCACTAATATGTACCTTTCCATTTTAATGACCTCATTACTGTATAAGCTATCATAGCTGCAAATGCAAACAGTAGAAAAACTCTATATCTGTTAACCGGCTGGTCGGTGAGTTGATCCTCTATTCCGCCATCAATACTTCCCTTTGCAACTGCGGTCAGCTTTGAAAGAATCGCTGGATCATCGGCAAAGTATAACCTGCCGCCGGAAATGCGGGCGATTTCGGCTAAGATATCCTTGTTGAGTTTGCTTATCACCCTGTTTCCCACGTTATCAAGCACAAAACTGCCATCCTCCAAACGAATAAAAGAACCTTCCTCAGTCCCCGTTGCAACCGGCACCACAGTTACCTCTCTTGCTTTTGCTTCAGAAACCGCCGGAAGAGGATTTCCTGAAAGGTATTCCCCATCTGTAAAAAGAAATATTATTTTGTGTGTTTCTACACTGCCCGGGAAGGAAGTCAGTGCCTTATTTATGCCGTCTTCCATATTGGTCCCAGACGCAGTAATTACATGAGTCTCAAGTTTCTCCAGTAACTGAAAAATCAGGGTCTTATCTTCTGTAACTGGTATCAAAGTCAAACCCACTCCTTTGAAAACCACTATCCCTATCCTGCACCTTTCAACTCTGTTCACCATTCCTCTAATTATGCGCAAACTTCTCTCCAATCTGGAGGGAGATATGTCTTCTGCCAGCATGCTCCTGGAGACATCTATTAAAAAAATCACATCCAACCCGCTTTTCTCATCCCGGACTATCCTCCGTCCCCAGCTCAGCCCGGATAAAGCAATCACGGAGAAAACAATAAACAGCGAAAACATAAGAGAAGAGAAAAACCATTTTACGAGATGAATATCATAAACCCTGTTATCTCGCCATTTACCCATGAGTTGCTTTAGCTCTTTCATCCCCCTTCGATACCCCATCCACATGGTCCATCCAGCGGGGAGGAGAAGCAGAAGAAACCACATCGAGCCGGGGTTTTTTATCAAAATACCACCTCCCTGAGAAACCACTTGCGGATTATAAAATGAAGGTAAATGGAGAAAATGCTTATAAACAGAAAAACTCTGTATCTTGGTATAGTTTCGGTTTTTACCTTTACATGTCTGGCCTTGGTTTCTATAGAATCGATTGCCCTGAAAATTAACTCCAACATGCTGGTTCCGGTAGCCGAGAAGTAGTTTCCTCCGGAGATGAATGCAATTCGTCTGAGAAGTTTTTCATCGAAACCGCTTTTAAAGGTTCCACGGTACACTTTTCCGGTCTCTGTATTGATAAACTCAAGGGGCACCTCCCCTTTCGTACCTATACCAATGGTGTAAATGCGGATTCCCATCCTTTCTGCTATTTCGGCTGCAGTTTCCGGCAGAATCTCTCCTGCATTGTTCTCACCATCTGTTAGAAGAATGATCACCTTCTCTTCTGCGGTGCTGTGTTTTAAATGGAGTACCGCTGTTACCAGCCCCATACCTATTGCGGTTCCGTCCCCCAAGCTCATGATTTTAAGTTTGTTCAACCTCTCGAGTAAAAAATTGTAATCCAGAGTCGGAGGTACTCTCAATGCAGCTTCCTTACTGAAACTGACAAGACCTATAGGATCGTTTTCCCTTCCTCTTACAAACCGACGTATTACTTCCCTGGCAGTTTGAAATCTGTTTTCGGGCTTAAAATCCTTCGCCGCCATGCTGGGAGATTCATCGAGAACCAGCATAATGTCTATCCCCCTTGAGATATAAACCCTTTCTTTTTTTGTAATCGTAGGACCAGCCAGTGATATTATAAGAAAGAAGATCCCTCCCCACAGTAGAAAGGACGAGAAAGTAATTATAAACCTTAAGCCTTTCTGTCGTGGGTTAAACCCGTCTTCGGGCCATACACTTATGGGAAATGCGACTCTGCTCCCACCCTTTTTTCTGAAATGGCTGAAGTAGATGCCCGGGATAAGCAAAAACAACAGGAAGAGAAACCCGGGTGAATCAAAACTAAACATAAAAACTATTCAACCTCCCCCTCAAGAAACTTCGCCATTTCCCTGACACCCTCTAAATCTTCTCTGCGTCTTCTATCTGAAAAGTTCTTTCCACCAAATTTGGCTAAATCACCTCTCCTAAGCACAGAGAGAAGCTTACGAGAAGGAAAATCCACGGGAAGCCAATCCGAGGCCATGTTTGTTATCTCACCGGTAGTTGAGCTAAAAAAGGGATTACTTGTTTTATTTGACAGGTATTGTTTAAACTCACCGGTTAGAACAATATAGTATTCTCTGCTAGAGAGCTTGTTAAGCTCTTTATTAAGGGCAGTGAGATTCCTTATTAGATTTTTATAAGGCCTTTTTGCCTTAAAACCGGCTGTAATTCTCTCTATCTGTCTCCGAATTCTTGCATGAAAAGGAAAAACAATCAAAAAAATAACTGTCAAAATGGAAACCAAAAGTACTACATAAAGACGAGTCCCCGGAATAAGAACCTGCCCCATGGGTCCTGCAAACTCCTTCCCTTCTTCTATAAGAGAGGATGTATGAAGTTTTATGTTTTTAAGAGTAACATCTCCGAGCCTTATTTCGGGAAGAGTTCTGGTGCCTGCGAAAAATGGAGAGAACTCGATCCTTATCTCTGTATCTTCTCGACCGGAGAGAATCCTTATGCTGTGAAAAGTTATCCACGATTCTGAAGGATATTTTGAAGGTACTCTTATCCGATAACCCTGCTCCGGTTCGACTTTTATCCTCAACTCCACTGTATCTCCCACATAAAAATGCGGAGGGAGGAAAACTACTTGCCTGACCCGGTAGCCATCTTCGGCCTCAAGGGATAGAAGCCCCAATAATGATAACAAAAAAACAGTAACCAGTATTTTAGTCCCTCTCATCTTCTCTTCCGGTGCTTGAAAAAAGCAAGAAGCTTACGGGCCGGGTCATCCTCTGTATCTATTACTATTACATCAACTCCCCTGCTCTTAATTTCCTTAAGCCATTGTTGATGTATATTGTCCCAGTAATCCCGGTAATTCAACCTGAACTTCTTTGAATATCCAAAACCAAAAATCTTTTTGTATGTTTCAGGATCTTCGAGTTCTACCAATCCGGTCTCAGGATAAACAAAATCCATTCGGTCTGTTATCTTTACCGCTATTACATCGTGTTTCCTCTTAAGCAGCGTTAACTCCCGCAGGCCGGATGTCGTTTTAAAATCGGATAGAATGACACAAATCCCTCTTCTTTTTAGAGATTTATTTACAGTTCTTAACGCCAGGGCAAGATCCGAACCCCTTCCGGCGGGATTGCAGTCAAGCATATCCCTGATTAAACGGAGAATATGTTTTTTCCCTTTATCGGGAGGGATCCAATGCTCGATCTTTTCTGTAAAAAACAGGGCTCCCGCTTTATCGTTATTGCTCACTGCAGCCAGCGAAAGTACCGCTGCTATTATGGCGGCCGTATCCCGTTTGCTCCTTTCTCCCGAACCAAAAAACAGTGAGGCAGAGACATCTACAATTAAAAAGAGGGTCAGCTCACGTTCTTCCTTGAATACTTTTGTATGGGGAAATCCTGTTCTTGAGGTAACGTTCCAATCGATAAGCCTGATATCGTCATCCTGAGCATATTCCCTGACT
Source organism: Spirochaetota bacterium (assembly GCA_003645645.1). Taxonomy (GTDB): domain Bacteria; phylum Spirochaetota; class Spirochaetia; order SPDA01; family B32-G16; genus B32-G16. Next base: position 11,186 of record QNBH01000041.1, read on the forward strand.
TCATCAAATTCGATTCCCGGCCCACGGAAAACACTCCTGTAATTTCCGGCGAATAAGGAATGAACCATTTTTGAAGTTATTAGCTGGATCTTTTTAACCTGGGAAAAAAGTTTATCTCTTTCCATAAGTTAGTACTTAAGTCTATCAACAAACGCAGGCATCGCATAAACGGCCGGGCGCTGAAATGGCATAACTCCTATTTCAGGGAACCGGTACGACCGATAAAATCTGTTTTATTATATCATCCGTGGTGAGCTCTTCCGCCTCTGCTTCGTAAGTGAGAATGATTCTGTGTCTCATCACATTTATAGCTTCCTTTTTTACATCGTCGGGAATTACAAAAGAACGTCCTTCTAAAAGAGCTCTTACTCTGGCACAGCGGAAGAGGTAGAGGGAAGCCCTTGGTGAAGCTCCGTACTCGATATATCTGGAGAATGGGTAATCCGATTTGCTGTTTCCTCTGGAAGCTGTAACAAGAGAAACAATGTACTCTACTATTCTATTATCTACATTTATACTGGACAGGGCTTCTCTTATATTGGAAATAGCATTTGAACTTATTACCTTTCCCACTTTGATGGTTGGATTTTCTCCCATTCTGTCAATAATTTCTATCTCTTCATGAAAAGAGGGGTAATCCACCTTGAGTTTGAGCAGGAACCGGTCTATCTGAGCTTCCGGGAGGGGATATGTGCCCTCATGCTCTATGGGGTTCTGGGTAGCAAGAACGAAAAAAGGTGACGGCAAGGGATAGGTAGTATCTCCTATAGTTACTTGTCTCTCTTCCATGGCTTCGAGCAGGGCCGATTGTACTTTTGCCGGTGCTCTGTTTATTTCATCTGCCAGAATGATATTAGCAAAAATGGGGCCCTTTCGTGCATAGAACTTACCTGTTTCCTGGCTGTAAACCATGGTTCCTATCAGGTCGGCCGGCAGTAAATCCGGGGTAAACTGAATTCGCTTGAAGTCTACATCCATAACTTCTGCAAGAGTCTTTACAGCAAGAGTTTTGGCAAGACCTGGAACTCCCTCCAGCAACACATGACCATCTGCGATCAGCCCCATCAGTATCCCTTCCAGGAGTTGATTCTGCCCTACCAGGCGGAGGGAAATCTCCTGCTTCCACTTTTTTATTTCCTCTACTGCCTTTTTTATTTTTTCTTCGATATGACCCTTTCCCATTATATACGGCACTTTCAACTTATATACGTTGCGTTATCCCTTATGTATTTGTACGATAAATCCGTCCCCATTACCTCTGCGGAAAAATCGCCCTGGGCAAGATCGATTTTAATATCGACTGTTTTGTTATGTACGGGGAAGTCGTACGTCTCTGAATCGAATATTGCATCACGCAAATATCCTGAGAGTCTTTTTTCTTTTTCCGGATCGAGTTGAAAGACTCCCCCGGAGAATACTTCTTCCTCACCAAGGTGAACGGTCATTTTACCGGGATCGATGAAAAAGCCGTTGTTCCCCATATAATCCCCAAGGGAGCTTACTATCCTGCCAACATTCGGATCGTTACCAAAAATAGCCGTCTTGACCAGCGGTGAGTTTATAATGGCCTTCCCCGCACCTCTGGCGATCTCATAAGATGAGGCACCCCCTATTTGCACTTTAATTATGTGTGTTGCACCTTCTCCGTTACGGACAATATCCTCGGCCAGGGCATAACAAACCGAGTACAGCGCTTCCTGAAAAACTTCCTCTTCTACAGCCTTTTTCTTACCCGAACTGATCAAAAGAACCGTGTCGCTTGTACTCTGGTCTCCGTCAACGGAAATTCGGTTAAAGGTCCGTTCCACCACATCCGCTAACACTTTTCTTAGAGTCCAGCGCTCAATCTTTACATCTGTTGTTATAAATGCAAGCATGGTAGCCATGTTTGGCTCTATCATCCCCGCCCCTTTTGCAACCCCCACTATGCTACCAGAACCGACCTTTGCAGTGCGAATCTTGGGATATAGATCCGTGGTCATTATCCCCTGGGCAAAAGAGAAAACACTATCAGAATCTTTACATGTTTTTATCGCTTCTACCAGTGAAGGCAGATTCTTTTTTATATCTTCGGCAGGCAGCTTCCATCCGATGATTCCTGTGGATGACGGGATAATTTCTTCCGGCGGGCAATCGAGCAACTTTGCAAGAGACTCCACTATGCTCACTGCATCTTCCATCCCGCCTGGTGTACATACATTGGCTATCTTGTTATTTACTATGACCGCCCTGATAAATTGTCCCGATAGGCGGTTTTTACCTACTATTACCGGAACTCCCGGAAATGCATTGCGGGTATACATCCCACCAAAAGAGCCCGAAGGCTCATCCAGCAACAGGAGAGACAGATTCATTGGTAAGGGTATCTGCACGGGCCTCTCCTCAGGGAAGAATGTGATAGAGATACTGGCAGCGCGAAAACCCTCGGGTAACCGTGCATTTTTCTTTAATGTGTTTAAATATTCCTCTTTATTTTTGTATGTCTCCATATATCTATCCTTATCGATTCCTTATCGATGCCTCTGTAGCATAGAACTATAGCTTATTCTGCCTGCACCTTGCAATACCTGTTTTTAAGCTTCCTCGGTCCTCAATCCGATGCCCCCTGCCCGGTGGCCTCCTCCGTCCCCGCAACCTCCAACAAACATCTAGCGCTTTACAGTGTGCCGGTCGAGTGCCTCCGTGCCCATCACCGCCTCCGTCCCCGGATAGGCACTAACAAACCGGCAGAGGCTTCCTCCATCCCCATCACTGCCTAAGCCCCCGGCTGCCACTCGCCCTTTGTTTCGTATGACGGGAAAATTTTTGTTGCCAGATATGGGGTTCTGTGGTAGAATTAGTAATCTAATGCTTTTCCACAATTTTCGTTTTAACCATTACCGTTTCCATTTTTCTCCTCTTGAAAACCTAAGAATGCCAAAATACAACAAAGGTAATACCATTCGCGGTGGCTTCGGAACCATACTAAGAAGGATTGCTTGTGTACACCAGAATATTGAATGTGATAACTGCGATCTCCGCTTCAGTTGTCCCTATACGAGAATATTCAATCCCTTTATTCCACCGGAAGCCGAACGGTTGCGTAAAAACTTAAATATCCAGCGCCCCTTTGTGGTTAAACCTCCTCTGGAAACTAAAACCAGTTACGGACCTTACGAACCTCTTATATTCGAAATTATTCTGGTGGGAGATGCACAGGAATATATACCTTATATTATCGTAACATTTAAAGAACTGGCGGAACACGGATTTGGTCTTAACAGGGCTCAATGCAGACTCTCCCAAATTGAAACAGTCAAAATTGATGGAACCACCACTTCTATTTATGAGAGCAAAAACAACACTGTTATATCTTCTCAAAGCTCAATCACATGGACGGATGTGACAGCAGCTTATAAAGATATCCAGAAATCAAGGGAATTATGTATCACTTTTCTTACTCCCACCACATTGAAGGCAAATGGCAGACTATCTTTCGTGCCTCAATTTCACGTTCTGTTAAAGCGTCTGAGGGACAGACTTAACGCGCTAAGCTATTTCTACTGTGGCGAAACCATTGATATTGACTTTAAAGCTCTCGGCGAACAGGCTGAAAAGATAAAAGAGACATTTATTCGTAGCACCTGGGAAGAACGAAGCCGCAGCACCCGCAGAAGAACAAAACATGATTTAAGCGGATTTGTCGGTACAGTAACATATAGAGGTAATTTTAAGCCCTTTATGCCGTTTCTACTCCTCGGTCAATATGTACATGTGGGTAAGGGGACGGTATTCGGTAACGGCTGGTATAAGGTGGAGGGGGTGGGTTGATTGTAATAAAGTTTAGATTTAGCCGCTGAGAAATCGGCCAAACGCAGACAGGGGGCAATAATGTCGGAAAGATTGAAAAAAGGAGGTCTAAGCTGGACAGGACATCCCATTGTTGATGCAGGTGTAGCAACATTAACAGCCTTTGCAGAAAAGAATTATCCTGACGAGGTAACTTTTGCCGATCTAGAAAAATTTGTCCGATACGCTGAGAAGGCATATTTTTCATCTGCAATAAGCGGATATTTGACAGTACTTTTTACGAGTAATTTCATGAATCCAAGTTGGTCTTTAGAAAAGAAAAAAGAATATTTAGGACAAATATTAAGAAGCTATAATAACGAACCTACTTCCGGTTCCTGTGTTTATTGTAAAAAACCGTCTGTAAATCTTCCAACTTCTGATCTTGCTTACAGAGATCTTATCCCAATGCTCACCGGTAGGGGTATAGCAAACTTTTTCCCCGGAGGACATTCCGGGTTATCATTGTGCGGTTACTGTCTTTTAGCTATACAGGCTATAGCAATAGGTGCTCCCATGGTTAGTGGCCGTGCATTGATTGTAAGCTCGGATGATCCTCTCTTTACGCTGGACATAATAAAGAAATGGCTTCCGGAGACAAGATCCAGAGTACAACTTTCAGAGATTTCAGATAAAAAACCACCAGCTATTAACAGACCATTAACGAGGGTTATCGAAGCAATAATGTTATGTGACAATGAAAAAACAAAGTGGAGAGAAGATGCTTCCCTTACAGTATATCATTTATCAAATAGCGGACAAGGACCATCTATAGACATTTTTAATCTACCATCCAACATCACAAAGTTTATAAATCGAGCTAAAACCGTAAAATATCGTGATTCATGGAATGAAATAATTAAATCTGCATGGGAAAAGGATGTTAAAGGAAACGACAGCATAAAAATCCGAAATAAATCAGGAAGAAGAAACTACTTATTCGAAGATCTGTTCAAACTACCAGAAAATGCAGGTAGCTTTATAAGAACCTATTTTCTCCGTCAACCTCCCAACTACTCCACAAATATGGATCCGAGGAAAGAATATAAAGGTTGGCAGGATGCAAAATATGTAAAATGGAATTTAGCAGAGCTATTTTTAGAGGAGGTGATTCACATGGAAAAAAGCCGAATAGAAGCGATCAAAAGACTCGGGGATAGAATTGCAGAAGAAATAGTATCAACTAACGATAGAGGATTCTGGTATAGCATTTATAACTGCCAAAAGTTTTACGAGATGCGAAATATTTTGATCCGGCAGAGTCAGAAATGTATAAAAGCAGGTAAAGAACCACTGATTAGATTAGATCCGTTTTTAGAAATTTTTGAAGAAGGAGAAGAGTTAGCCCGTGCCGATTGGCGCCTGGCATGGGATCTGACTCTGATCAGAGTAATCGAACAACTTTACGATAAAAAATGGTTTGAAAAAAACAGAGATGTGCTTGAAACCAAAGATACATCTTTAGAATTACAGGAGGCTTGAGATGGCATTTATAACTGGTTTAATGTTATTTGATTGTCCTGCGTCGGCTCTTAATATGTCCAATGATTCCCCGGATGAAGCAGGAAGAGGAGAAATGGCTACTGCCGTAAAATTTATCCGTAGTAAACAGGGAAGATTCCCCTACGTTTCAGCACAAGCTTTTCGCTACTGGTTGAGAACCACTCTTGAAAACTCACCCGAATTAAAAGAAAAATGGAAAGCTGCTCCGGTATTTCGAGAACAGAAAGTGGCATATTCAGACGGAAACCCAATTCGGTATTGGGATGATGATCTTTTCGGCTATATGAGAGCCCCTTCAAAAAAGGCGGATGCCGTGAAGAAACGCGAAGATGATAAAACAAGAAAGAATGAAACACCAACCAGCACCGAAATAACAAGAGTTTCTCCGTTTAAAGTGAGCACACTTGTAGCAATTTCTCCGATTCCTATTACCTATGACTTCGGAACAATGAGCCGGCACGAAGGAGATCCTGTACCACACGGTCATCAGTTTTATCAAGCTATTCTTAAAGGGTTGTTTTCTCTTGATCTAAGTTCTGCAGGAACTTTTAGTTATAGAAATAAAACCGGTTTCAAAAATCTGGATGATAATAGAATCGAAGAAGCTAAAAACAGTAAACTCGAAGATCTTAATAATGATAAAAGTTTCAGATTGCCTCTTGATAAACGACAGGAGAGAATTGCTACTCTGTTAAGAGGATTGGGAGTTCTATATGGGGGAGCAAAACAATCTGTTCATTATACCGATGTTACACCCAAGATTTTTATAGGAATGGTAACAAGAGGCGGAAATAACCCACTCCAATATATTATCGGGGCTGATGAAAGAGGTTTACCAAAGGTTCATGAAGAAGCTTTAAAAGAGGTTTTTAATGTGTGGGATGATCAAATACTTTCAAAACTATATGTCGGCTGGGTTCAAGGTTTTTTTGATGAACAAAGAGAGTTCTTGATACAGGTGCTGAATAAAGTTGATCATACCTATGAGTTAAATCATCCCAGAAACATTTTGAATCTTATTGCTGAAGATATAACAAGTTCTGCAAATGGGGCATGGTTAACATAGGGAATTTTCATGGAAGTATTAAAAATAGAACTGGAAGCACTCACAACATCTTTCAGATATCCCCATTTTCTGGTAGGCAGGCAACCATCCTATAGAATGCCTCCTCCAGCTACAATATACGGGCATATTTGCAGTACTTGGGGAGATTGGGTGAAACCTGAACATATTCAATTCAGCTATAATTTCACTTATGATGGTAATGCTGATGACTTCGAACATATCTATAAGGTGAAAGTTGGCAGCGGGAAATTTAATAAAAAAGCGGGTTTTATAAAAAACATAGAACTGGAATTAGATCCGGTATTAAGAGAAGTATTGTTATTCCCTAAACTTACCCTTTACATCAATTCCGAAAAATTACTAGGTAAATTTTTCACTAAATTTAAAAACCCTCATTACACAGTACTTCTAGGCAGATCTCAGGATCTAGCATCTTACAAAAACGTGAAAATAGTTGATCTTAAAAAATCATCACAATGGTATATAGAAAATACATTACTTCCGTGGTCTTTCAGAACACGTGTCTCAGAAGGAATATCTGTCCTTATGCCCAAATTTATAGATCCTGAAGACAGGAGAAATGTTGAATGGGATAGATATATAATTATTGAACACAGAGTTCCATATAGAAGAATAATTAAATATGAAAATGATGGAACCCTCTGGATAGATCCGGAAACCCCGGAAGTCAAAGGCATGAAGAGAGCTGTCATCTGGCATTCATTCACGGCAGAGGAAACAGGTGAAATCAATCTCGCGCGAATTAAACAATAATTTATGGGCAAAAAGCACAGGAGAGTCAATCGCCGAACATACAAACAAAGTTATCTCGATACTATCTCAATTAAAAAAACGTTCTCCTTATTTATCAACACTTTCAAATGCTCCACAATTGTGGTATTGGGCTTTCTGGTCTTGCCTTTTACACGATATTGGTAAAGCAGCCGGGAGTTTTCAATCTTATCTCAGGGGTAATCAAACACATTGGCACCATCGGCACGAGATATTCTCACTCGCGTTTATGAATATATTTGATTTCGACAAAGAGGACATCCCATGGATATCTGCGGGCATAGCGTCACACCATAAGGACGCAAAAGAAATAATAGAGGGAAGATATTCCTTATTGGCAGAACCAGAAGATCTTGCTCTGGACGAACTAAAAGAAGAGGTGAATGAAGAGACTGTAAATGACCTTATACTATGGTTAGAAAAAACAGCAAAGGAATGGCTTAAATATAAAAAATTAAATGAAGTTGATATACCATTAAAAAGATCAAAAATCGATATTAGCGATTTCATCTTCAGGATTCCGGAAACTGTATCATTTACCCTTAGAGAATATAATAAGCTTGTTGGTGAAATTGAAAGAGAACCTTATACGAGCCTTAAAAATATTTCATCAATATTCTTAAGAGGATTGATTGTTAAAGCAGATCATATTGCCTCTGCCAATATTTCTGTAGTGGAGACTATAGAGTTTCCAGATGAAAAGAAATTGGCAGCAACCATAGGGATAAAAAAGAATGATCTAAGAACTTATCAGAGAATAGCAGGTTCAACTACAGGTTCTATTATTCTCTCTGCACCGACCGGTAGTGGTAAAACCGAGGCAGGATTACTCTGGGCACACAAACAACAACAAAATACTAAAGTTAAGCACCACCTTATTTATATTTTGCCCTATCAAGCTAGTCTGGATGCGATGTATAAAAGAATCAAAGAAATAATAGGTTGTGAAGTCGCCCTTATCCACGGGAGAAGTCTTCAATCCATATTCCGAGAATTGATGGATGCAGGATATACAAAAAGAGAATCCGAGATTCTGGCAAGACGATCCAACGATCTGGCAAGATTATACCAACCTCCAGTATGGTGCACGACACCCTATCAACTCCTGAGAGCTGCTTACAGGCTTCCAGGCTATGAAGCACTCTGGACATCCCTGGCAGGCGCTCTTATTGTAATCGATGAAATTCACGCATACGAACCTTCAAGATTGGGAATGTTTATAGCCCTGCTTTCCGAACTTCGCGAGAGGTGGAGTGTTACGCTATGCTTAATGACTGCTACAATGCCCTCATGGTTAAGAAAAATTCTCACATCAATCGCCGATATAGAATTGCCTGTAGACGAATCTGTTTTTAAAACCTTTCAAAGACATAAGATAACAATAATAGAAGGAAATATTCTTGATCCTGAAATCCATCAGTTGATTAAAGAAGAAATCTCATCCGGAAAAACTGTGCTGGTAGGTGTGAACACTGTTAAGACTGCCCAAAGAGTAAGCGAAGCTCTTAAGAAAATCATCGATGATAAAATTGTATTGATACATGGCAGGTTTACAGCCCGTGATAGATTGAATAAAGAGTCCCTTATTTTAGACAAGATAAAAATATCAATAAAAGAATTCTCTCCAATTGTTGTAATTGCAACACAGGTTATCGAAGTAAGTCTTAATCTCGATTTTGATACTATCATAACTGAACCCGCTCCTCTCGAAGCCCTTATACAGCGATTTGGCCGAGTTAACAGGCAAGGGAAAAAAGGTACTGTTTCAGTGAGAATTCTTACCCAGTCTATCGATGATGAAAAAGTATATGATCAGGATTTAGTATCAAAATCTGTCGATATCCTTAAACGCAATAATAATTCAATTATAAACGAATTGATGATAGGTAAATGGTTGAATGACGTTTATTCCGGAATAGAAAATAAATTTGCAGATTCGGTATTGTGGCATAAAGAGGAATTCAAGAAATCCTGTCTTTACACTCTTAAAGCCTTTAATAGCAATCCTGAACTGGCCAAAAAATTTGATGAGCTCTTTGATAATACTGAAGTACTACCCAAATCCCTTTCAGAAGAATATAAACGATTGTACGAACAATCTGTGATTGAGGCAAAGAGTCTTCTTGTACCGATCTCCTGGAAACAATTTTTAAGAAATAAGAAGTTTATATACTATAACCACAAATGGTCGTTGTGGATTATAGATAAACCATACAACTGCGAAACAGGGTTAGAGATATAGATTAAAGGGTTTACTAATTAAGAGGCAGATTTAGGTATACCAA
>QNBH01000042.1 GCA_003645645.1 Spirochaetota bacterium
AGAAGTATTGGTGCAATTTTTCATCTGTGTAGTTGTTTTTATCCTCTGCAAGAGTCTGTAAGTCGAGGTTCCTTGCAATTTTTTCAGGCAGAATGCCCTTAAAGAAATCCACTGCATTCTGTTTGTAGGAGAGAAACTCTCGGGCGAATGTATCGTGCGGATTATTCTTTCCCATACCCTGTATAACAGGAAAAAGGGAGCTGCTGCTTCAAATAGACGAGATAATTGTACATCAAATCGGCAGCAAGTCTATCTTTTTTGAAAATGACATTTTAACTATGAATTAAAGTTTGAACATTCACTAATTTTTTTATTATCAGATAGGTAGACTATCGTAAAGTACCTCGGTAATCTTAACTGTTGGCGGTTAGTTCAAATACACCATGTCTTTTGGGTACTCATATTTATGCAGTTGTCCTGTCCGAGTCTCTATCATGAAGGAGTTAGAGTTAGGGAAGGAGAGGCAGGGGATGCATATAAAACGGAGGGAGTCAACATTGCTCTATCAGGTTCTGCATTGCGGGCGGCACCAACTTTTATTACCTAGCCCTCCTTAACGGAGGCTGTAAGAACAAGGCTACTGTTAGTAAAAGCAAAAGCTTATGCCTCTAGGAGCGTCCCTTGATAAATTGGCAGCATTGGGAAGGGACGCTACTTATTAAACTTCTCCGAATCCGGAGTAGAATGCAAGCAAACAAACTTTCATGAAAATCTTTAAGGGTTTTGTTTATACGGTTAACCGGATACCGTTCTTTATTTATTCGTAACCACCGGTCTTCTCCATAGAACCCCTGAGCCGAATCAACTTTTCCTCAGGTAGACCGGTAATATCAATTATAAGATTTAGGTCAAATCCTTTCTCAAGCATCTTTTTCGCAGTATTTTCCTTTTCTTCTTCCTTAGCCTTTTCCTTTACTTCTTTCTCTACTCTTTCCTTTATTTCTTGCTCTACCTTTTCTTTTATTTTTTTCTCCACCCTTTCTTTTACCTCTTGCTCTACCTTTTCTTTTATTTCTTGCTCTACCCTTTCCTTTATTTCTTTCCCTACCTTTTCCTCGAGCCTCACCAGGGCTCTTTCCTCAGCCATCCTCTCCCAGCTCGTTTTATAGGGCATGATCTTTCCTCCTGTAATCTCCGGTAACTCATCCTCAAGCTGCTTCTCCAACTCCCGCGGTAATCGAAGCAGCCAGTCTATAAACTTAAGCAAAGCCCCAATGCGTCTCTTATCATAGTCCCTTTCAAGCAGCGCTTTAATAAGCTGTCTCTTGGCTCCATAAAGGCTCTTGGAATCCCCTCTAATCTCAATATAGCGTAAAAACGCCTCCACTACAAGGGCAAAGGGATTAACATCCCTCTTAAGTTTATCCCTCTCCTTCCTGTAATCGATAAGCTTAACAATGGGATACTCCATCTCAACACGAAACCCCCATCGCTTTCTGTAGTAGCGATCAGGCCTGTACCTCGGGTCTGTATCGGTCAGAATGACTGCTGTAACCACTTCCCTCTTATACCGATCGAAAATACGGTAATTGTAGATAAAAAGTCTCTCTGCTAAATTATGCTCTCCGTATCCCTGTACCTCGATATGTATAAGCAGCCACCTCTCCTCCCCCGATTTAAGATAGACCTTAACCAGCTTATCAGCATACCGTTTTCCCACTTCGCTCCTTCTCATTATCTTCTGAAGTTCTTTATCCAGGAAGGTATAGTCTCTTGAAAAATCGATGTCCCTGTGTATCCTGGGGAAGAAAAAGGCCAGAAAGTCCTCGAGAAGCTCTTCTATTATCTCTTTCCAGGCAGAATCCTGGTGGTGTTGCTCGGCATTGTGATCCATATCTACCCCTTATAACAGGGTAATTAGAGCAGTTGATTCAAATTGTGGATAATTTTTTTATGGTGTAGTTTATACCAGAGTTGACTCCTGTAAATAAGAGAGAATTAAGATCACCTTGATATCATTAACGGAGGCTGCGTAAATCTGATTCCACTTGGGTATCTTTGCCATGTTAGATTACTGGGAGTGCTGCTTTAATGTAGGATTATGTAAACCATCCTTACCTTGTAAGAGTGGCGTTTTAACCTTCCGGAGTGTCCCTTGATAAATTAGGAGTGTCAAATTAAAGGAATTATTTATCTCCCGAGGCATTCCTCTTCGTGAAGTACACAAAAGCATAGAAATTTATGAATGATAAAAATGAAAAAGAAGCAGAGATTGACCTACTGTTAGTCAATAAAGAATACTCCCTTGCTGTTGAAACAAAAACTACTTTAACTGTAGAAGATATTAAAAACTATATTCAACGTCTCGATAAATTGCAAAAATATCCAATAAGGACGATTTTAAATACTAAATTAATAGGTGCTGTTGCCGGAATTAATATTGAAAGTGATGCAGGTAAATACGCTTACAGTCAGGGATTGTTTGTTCTGAAACAAAAAGGTGAAATCGTTGAGATAGCCAATGATGATAAATTTAAACCAAGAGAGTGGGAAATAAAATAGCCATAATAGTGGCATTTTCGGCATCGGCACATCGAAATCGTTTAATAATCCTTTTAATTGAACTGCTGTATGTAGCTGAACATGCCGCAGCAGGGTTTAAGAAAAATTTTACAGGGGTTTGGGTTTTACCTCTTGTCTTTTAGGATTATTTTACGTATCTTATATAAGTATATTAGAATATACTTATATTTCTTATGAAAAAGGCAATACAACATCGGGAAGGGACGGAAGAACAGGCTGAACTCTTCAGTGCTTTGGCCGACCCCACGCGCCTTAAGCTTCTAAAGCTCCTCAAGTGCCAGCATCCTTCAGAAGCTCTCTGTGTCAACGCTCTGGCAACCCTTCTTGGAGTGAGCCAGTCGGCCGTTTCACAACACTTGCGGGTGTTGAGGGCAACAGGATTGGTTAAAGGTGAGAGACGGGGTTATCATGTTCACTACTTCATCAATAGAGATATGCTGGAAGAGTACCGTAATCTGGTACTGGAAATTCTGAGTACAGAAAATCCCGGTAACGAGTCCTCTTGCCGGGAAAACTGTTATTAAGAGGAGGAAATACAATGTGTTGTCACTCTGACTACTGCCATGAGCAACACTTTCATCATGCGCCACACCACAGTTGGCATCACAATTGGGGATGTTGCTATAGCCCCTGGTATGCACCACCACGCTTCTCCACGAAGGAGAAAATGGTTAAAGACCTTGAGAGCTGTCTGAAACATTTAAGGGAAGAGGCAAAGGTAGTAGAGGAACGTATTGCTGAGCTCAAGAAAAAGGGATAGGAATGCAGGATGCACTTTCGGTTGATGGAGCAGTGATTGAGGCACACCATCTGACCAAGCGCTACAACGGTCTTCTTGCTGCCGGGGATTTAAGCTTTGTGGTCAGAAAGGGCGAGTTTTTCGGGTTCCTCGGCCCCAACGGAGCAGGAAAAACCACTACAGTGCGTATGCTCACTGGTATTATCCAACCGGACAATGGTAGTGCACTGCTTATGGGTTGCCCCGCCGGCAGCATAAGAGCAAAGCAGATTTCTGGTATTGTGCCCGAGATGGCTGCCTACATCGATCTATCCGGCTTGAGAAACCTCATGCTGATGGCAGAGCTCTACGGAGTACCGAGAAGAGAAGCAACAACGAGAGCTGCTAATTTGCTTGAAGCTCTGGGGCTGATTAATAGAAAGGACAGCCTGGTAAAGGAATACTCCAGGGGAATGAAGCAGCGTCTTATCCTGAGCATAGCACTTATTAGTGAACCTGAGATACTTTTTTTAGATGAACCAACCTCCGGGCTCGATGTGCAGAGCGCCCGCATCATTAAGGAATTGTGCTTAAACTCAACGAAAATGGTAAAACTATTTTTCTAACTACGCATGATATGAATGAAGCCAATCAACTCTGCAACCGCATCGCCATTATAAATAAAGGTAGACTGGTTGCCATCGATGCCCCGGAGAAACTTAAAGCAGCTACCAACAGCCTCCATTCGGTGGAGGTTAGTTTCCACAGCACTGTGTCTTCGGAGATGCTTGAGGAAATACCCGGGATAAACTCCGTAAAGAAGCTGGGAGATAAGCACCGTCTCTATACTGAATGACCTGCCCCTCTGGGCAAGGGCTGTTGCCTTTATATCCCCCCTCACATACTTCACCGACCTGGCTCGTCATTCACTGCAGGCAAGTGGCCATCTACATGCAGGCATTGACTTAGCCGCCCTGTTTGCCTTCAGTATATTCTTTCTGGTTTTAGCCATGAAGCTGCATCAGAGAACAATGCCGGAAAGGATATAACACCACAGCCCTAGATTCCACGGTTGCTTTGAGAGTACCGGGGTGAGTCGGCTGATACCGACGCATTAAGTCTGATAGACGCCTTGACCTTGACACATACAGGCTCCAAACCTATATTAAACAGACTATGAAAAAACGACTTATTACATCTGCATTACCCTATGTTAACAATATTCCCCATCTCGGAAACCTGATTCAGGTGCTTTCTGCGGATGTTTTTGCCCGTTTTAGCAGGCTTAAGGGCTACGAGACTCTCTACATTTGTGGAACGGACGAATACGGCACTGCAACCGAAACAAAGGCTCTGGAGGAGGGGATAACTCCAAAGGAGCTTTGCGATCGCTACTACAAAATACATACAGATATTTATAAATGGTTTAATATATCTTTCGACCGGTGGGGGCGAACTTCCACTCCAAAGCATACAGAGATAACCCAGCACATTTTCCTCAAGCTTGATGAGAATGGTTATATAAACGAGAAAACGATAGAACAGCTTTACTGCAAAAAGTGTGATAGATTTCTGGCAGACAGGTATGTGCATGGTACCTGTCCTTCGTGCGGATACGATTCCGCCAGGGGTGATCAGTGCGAAAGCTGTGGTAAATTGCTCGATCCTACAGAACTTATAGAACCGAAGTGTGGGATTTGCGGCGAAACTCCCCGGCTAAAAGAGACCAAACATCTTTACCTCAACCTTCCTGCCATCTTACCCAAATTAAAAGCCTGGATGAAGGAGGCTTCTGTTAAGGGTTTCTGGGCGAGGAACGCCATCCAGATGACCGAGAGCTGGATTCGTGATGGGCTTAAAGAGCGGTGTATCACCAGAGATCTGAAATGGGGTATTCCTGTACCGAAAGATGGATACAGGGATAAGGTTTTCTATGTGTGGTTCGATGCGTGTATCGGATATATAAGTATTACTGCCAATCATACCGACAGGTGGGAAGAATGGTGGAAAAATCCCGAAGAGGTTGAGCTTTTTCAGTTTATCGGTAAGGATAATATCCCCTTTCATACCGTAATTTTCCCATCATCCCTTTTGGGAACGGGGGAGAACTGGACCACCTTACATCACATGTCTTCAACCGAGTACCTGAATTACGAAAGCGGAAAGTTTTCAAAGAGCAAGGGAGTAGGTGTTTTCGGTAACGATGCGAAAGAGACGGGCATACCGGCGGATGCTTGGAGATTTTATATCTTCTATAACAGACCCGAGAAATCCGATGTCACTTTTATATGGAATGATTTCCGTGAGAAGGTAAACGGCGAGCTCATAGGGAATCTCTCCAATTTTGTTAACCGCACCTTGAGTTTTATCCATAAGTTTTTTAACGGCGTAGTACCAGAAGGGAAGAAGAATGAGGAGCTCTGGCGGGATGTGGAGAGGTACGAAAACCGAATCACCGAACATCTGGAGCGGGCGGAAATAAGGGATGCCTTAAGAGACGTATTTGCCCTTTCTTCGCTGGGAAACAAGACTTTCCAGGACGGAGAGCCGTGGAAGACGGTTCAGACCAACCCGAAGAAGGCGCGAAAATTGATATACAATCTGGTATATCTGGTAAGAGATTTGGCAATTCTTGCAGAACCCTTCATCCCGGAAACATCCGGAAGAATCGCCGGTTTTTTAAATATTCACGATTTTACCTGGGAAGATCTTCGTACATTCGGAAACCTCCACAAAATAGAGACGCCTGCACTTCTCTTCGAATTACTGGAGGAAGATCTTATCAATGAGCTCAGGGAGAGGTTTTCCGGTTCTCAGAAAGAGAGAGAGGAAAGCCGGATAGAGTGGGAGTTTGTAAAAACCGTCGACCTGGTTGCAGCAAAAATTACAGAAGTAAAGAAGCACCCTAAGGCCGATAAGCTCTATATAGAGATGATCGATACAGGCTGTGAGAAGCGGCAGATCGTTTCGGGTCTTGTTCCCTATTACAGTGAAGAGGAGCTTGCCGGACGTAATATTATTCTGGTTAGAAACCTTAAACCCGCACGATTGAGAGGCGAGGAGAGTCGGGGCATGTTACTGGCGGCTGAGCAGGGAGACAAGGTGGAAGTGCTTTTCGCAGATCATGCAAAGCCAGGCGATAAGGTGTGTCCCGAAGGTTACGAAGATAAGTCCGTAACCCCTCCTGGTGAAATAGATATTGAGAAGTTTTTCCAGATTCCCATGATGGTAAAGGATAACGTTGTTTTTGTAGGAGAGAGAGCACTTGTCTGCGCAGGAGAAAGAATAACCACCGAAAAAATTGCAAATGGAAAAGTCGGCTGATGAATGGGAACCTCCTACTATAAACTTTACATCGAAAAAGCAACGCTTAAAGAACTCGATAACCATGAAACTCTCTTTCAGAGCGGGTTCTGGGGAAAATTAAAGGAATCCTACGGACAAACCCCCCTCCCTTTTCTTTGCAGATTAGAGACAGAGAGTAAAGAGAGTGGAACAATCCCCCTGCTTGTTATGCTTCGTAGAATTGCGCCGGGCTTTTCACTGGCCTATGTGCCTCATGGCCCTGTGCTGTCCGGGATCCGCTTGAAGGGAACATTTTCCGAGATTAACAGTGTGTACGGATTCCGTGTAATAGAATCAAATAACGGCTTCCCGGAAAAGCTTTTAGAAAGCTTAGCCGGAGAGATTGCCCATTTAATGCCGGGTGGAACAATCTTCATCCGCTTCGATGTTCCCTGGGGTATAATCGGTGCGGGAAAAGAAGCTCCTGCCCTGGGAGTACCCTTCAGGAAGGCACCCATGGATATTCAACCTCCATCCACGGTACTGGTAGATCTGACCGTTACGGAAGAAGAGATACTTGCAAGGATGAAATCAAAAACACGATACAACATTCGTCTCGCCTTTCGTAAAGGGGTAAATGTAACCGAAGAGGGAGCAGGCGGGATAGAAACCTGGTATCGGCTCTACAGGGAAACTGCACAGAGAGACAGGATTGTGATTCATTCCAGGGAATACTACAAAAGGCTGTTTAAGCTGGCCGACGAGTACGGAGAAGGAGCGCCCGTTCTTAAACTCCTCATCGCAAGGGTAGAGGATGAGCCCGTTGCAGGAATTGTTCTTTCAATAAAAGGGCGGGTGGCCACTTATCTATACGGAGCCTCCTCTGAGAAGAGGCGTAATTTTATGCCAGCTTATGCTCTCCAGTGGGAGGCAATGAAGATTGCGAAGGCAAGAGGCTGTAAAGTGTACGATCTTTTCGGAATCCCTCCAAAAGCCGATCCTTCCCACTCCATGCACGGGTTATACAGATTCAAAACCGGATTCGGTGGTTCTGTTTTCCACCGTCCAGGTTGCTGGGATTTCCCGCTCAAGAAGACTCTTTATCCTCTCTATTGTGCTGCGGAAGGATTACGACGCTACTACTACAGGGATTTTCGTAAGAGAAACACAGGAAGTTAATGTGCCACACATGGGTATTTGCCTCCGAGGAAAAATAATGCTTTACGACGGACACCGGGATGAATTTCTATTAAACAGGCGTTTTCATTTTTCTGCTCCCAGATTCTCCTTTAAGACTGCTTCGGCTTCGTTAAGCATCTCATTAACGCTGTCTATATAAGAGCTAAGCACCTGAGTCTGATTTCTGGTTTTTTCGATTGCTGCGTTTAAAAGATTTACAGTATCGGTGTTGCGCTGTATCTTATTCTGGTTAATTTCTATCTTTTTTACATTTTCCTGTCTCTGTTTTTCAGCTTTCTCTATTTGGGCGATCAGCTCTTTCTGTCTTGCTTCCAGTTTTGCCTTAAGATCTTTGTTGCGTTGAATCGTCTCATTAGCCTTTTGCCTTGTCTGTTCATCTACGATATCGTTATATATGGCGAATAGTTCTGCACTCTTCTTTTTTACCCTGTCCAGGATAAACTCGATGGTATTGAGGCTCTTCTGCCACTCTTCTATATTGTCTTCTATTGTTTTATTTTCTTCCAGGTACCGGTTTATTTCCTGCTGTAATTGCTCATTTTCCTGTTTGAGCTTCTCTACCTGGCTTGTTGCAGTCGGTATATCTACATAGGGGATCTTCTCCTGTGCAAAACCAACCACAACGGCTGTTATTAAGAATAAAAAGAAAGGGAAAATGACTTTTTTAGGCATAAACTGCTCCTTTTATGATAGTTTTTATTTTGATTATATATAATTACAATAAAAAGGCCAATACCGGTTTTGATGAAAAATTCGTTCTTTCCAAATCATTGAGTTTTATACTCTGTGTTACCATGAAATCCGGCGATAACTGTGGAACTTAAGTCAATCCAATTACTGCTTCTTTAAACTTCTCTCCCCTGTCAAACTCATTTAAAAACATCTCGAAAGAAGCGCAACCCGGCGAGAGAATAACAACATCACCTTTTTTAGCCTTTTTGAAGGCAAATATGACGGCTTCTTCAATGGAAGAAAAGGGGCCACTGTAATTCCTATCAATGCTTTCAAGAAGTAAAATGATTTTTTCTGTGCCGCTTCCTTCAAGGAGAACAATCTCTTTCGGTATATGAGCTACCTCTTTTAGGACATCAAAACGCAGGTTCTTATCTGTTCCACCTGTGATAAGAATAAGAGGAGAGTTAAAACTTTTAATCGCATTCACCACAGAGTCGGGAATTGTAGCAGCAGAATCGTTGTAGAATCTGACCCCATTTTTCTCCGTTACAAACTCCAGTCTGTGTTTTAACCCCGAGAAATCGGCCAATCCTTCAAGAATAGTATTATTATCTACGCCAAAGATCGCCAGAGCTATTCCGGCACACAGGAGATTTAAGCGGTTGTGTTCTCCGGGGAGGAGGAGTCTTTCGGGAAGAATGGGAAAGATTTGGTCCACCCCTCTATCATCTCTCTTTCTGAATATACCGCCTTTCTCATTGAGCCACCCTCCTTCCAGTCCGGACGGCAATGGATTGTAAGAGAAATAATAGACCCTCGCTCTTGTCTCCCCTGCGAAAATTTCCCCATACCTGTCATCGTAGTTACATATTGTAGCACATTTCGCGTCCTGTTCCCTGTAGATATTTTTCTTATCCTCTATGTATTCTTCCATTGAGGGGTATCTGTTTTGATGGTCGGGAAGAATATTGGTGATGATTGCTATATAGGGCTTAAGCACACCCTTTCCGGCAAGATCTCCGAGTTGCCAAGAGGAGAGTTCAAGAACCGTTGGTCTGCATGTAGTACCGGGGGAGCCTGTTGGCGAAACTGCTTCTTCACGTATAGATGTGCTTTCAGAATAATGGGAACTTTCCCTCTTAAACGGCTCTTTAAAAAAGGTGAGCGGACTTACTGTTATATTACCTCCCAATCTGGCCTGTGGATAGATTCTTTTAAGTACGTGATGAATGGCCGAAGAAACTGTAGACTTCCCCTTACTTCCTGTAACTGCGATAACGGGCTCTCTGTTTAACCTTAGGAAAATAGAAACATCGGTCTCCACCGTAGAGGCAAGTTTGAGTATTGGCGATGAACGGGGAACAGCCGGGTTTTTGATAATGAGGTCAGCCTTTAAGAAATCCTCCTCCTCATGTTTTCCCAGTACATATCTTATGGGAATACCCTCCAGCTCTTTAAGTGAAGACTCGAGTCTCTCCTCCGTTTGTAGATCGGTTACAGTCACATCTGCGCCCCTGAGGGCAAAAAAACGTGCAGAGGAAATGCCTCCGCCATGAAGACCCAGTCCCATTACGGTTACCTTTAAACCATAAATATCACCCCGTACAATCCTCTCAATTACATTGTTTTTAGTATTCAACTATAAACTCCTTCATATCTCTGTCGTTAAGATAGGGTTTTACGGTGAAAGACTCCCAGATCTTTTCCCATTCAGGTGGAATCTTATCCTTCAACTCTTTGAAACTGGGAAGATCCTCGGAGAACTCGCTGTTTCTAAGAGAATCCTGTATGGCTTCTATTTCCGGAGCAAGAAAGTCCAGTACATTTTCAAGGTAGGCAAGGTGCCTGCTCCTTCCCACCGGAGAAAGATCTACCAGGTTGTGCACTATGGTTCTGAACTTACAGATAAATGGGTAGTAAGGGTAGATTCTTTTACCCCTGGGTATAAAGAGTTTGGAGAAAAATTTAGTTAAATCGTTGTCCATCCATATACCCTGGACAAAGTAACCTCTGCCGGTTTCACCGATCCATGTATCGGAGATCGTCTGCTTTATCTGAAAAGCTTCTATATCTCCGTTCTTAAAAATTATTTTTTCCAGGGGGATAAGATCCCCTTCAAGAAATAGGTGATTTGTCCTGTACTCAGGTGTGGTATCATTGGTGCCTTTTTCGATAATTTCCCCTTCATGGGTTTTAAAGAAGAGGTTGAGTCGAAGCAGGTATAGAATGTTGCCCCTGTTTGTTTTTTGAATCGAGAAAAAGCAGGGTCGTAAAATTTCTCCTGGGTCGAAAAAATAAGTAAGACCTTCAAAGACTTCGGGAAGGAGGGGAATCAGTTCTGATAGAAACTTGCGTAAAGTCTTAAGATAACTTTCGGAAGGCTGTTTCATACGAACATCATGGTGAATGGGTAGATGAGGGACTTTGAGCTCGCTCTTGAGTTTTATAAAAAACTCTTCGTTCTGATTAAAATGACGGGTAAAGGAGACATTCTGGCCGCTGTTTGAAATACTCTGAATTATGCGATTTATCTCATTGTCGGTGTAATTAATTACGATTTTACCTTCTATTTGTTCCATTAAGACTTTTTCCCTATTTCTAACTATACAGAGAAACAATTACCCTTTCAACTCTTCTATCACCCTCCTTAAAGTTTATCCAGATAGTGCTGAATGGAGATACTTCCTATCAACCCTTGACACCCTTCACATTAAACTGTATATTCATGCCACAAGTCCTTAAGAGATACCTCTCTGTTGAAAAAACTCATAATTGAGATATATTTATTTAAGGAGTGTAACGCTGGTGCCTTGTGGAAGAAAAAGAAAAAGACATAAGATTGCTACACATAAGAGAAAGAAAAAGCTGAGAAAGAACAGACACAAGAAAAAGTGAAAGGTGAATATTCTGTACTCTCAAGAATAAACTCTCCCTCTGATCTTAAATCACTCTCTATGGAGGAGCTATACATTCTTGCAAGAGAGATAAGGGAAGAGATAATCGGGGTTGTTAGCGAAAACGGAGGTCACCTTGCTTCAAATCTCGGAGTGGTGGAGCTTACCATTGCCTTGCACCGTATTTTCGACTCGCCTAAAGACAAAATAATATGGGATGTGGGTCATCAATGTTATGCCCATAAAATTCTTACCGGGAGAAAGAATATTTTCCATACAATTCGGCGGAAAAATGGATTGAGCGGTTTCCCAAAGCGCTCGGAGAGTGAGCACGATATTGTGGAAACCGGTCATTCTTCCACTTCCCTTTCTGCAGGGATAGGTATACTGGTGGGTCAATATCTATCGGGCCTGGATGGGAAGGTCGTTGCAGTTATAGGAGATGGTGCCCTATCCGCCGGAATGGCCCTGGAAGCCCTGAATTTTATCGGCCATATCCAAAAAGACCTGATCATAGTGCTTAATGACAATAAAATGTCAATCTCTCCCAATGTAGGTGCTTTATCTTCTTATTTAAGTCGGCTTACTGCTACGATGTTCTACCAGGATATTCGTAATCGAATAGATAGGAGTGTACAACGCATTCCTCTGGTTGGTGATGATATTTTTAATTTAATGGTGAGGCTTAAAAAGGGAGTTAAAGCCGTAGTTTTCAGCGAAAACATATTCTACGATCTTGGTTTTGAATATGTCGGCCCTATCGACGGACACAATATCCATCTGTTAAATGAAGTATTCGGGAATGTACGGGAACTCAAGAAACCTGTTGTGATTCACCTTTTGACTCAAAAAGGCAAGGGATATCTTCATGCTGAAGACAATCCCACCCTCTATCATGGAGTATCGGCGTTCTCGGTTGTAGATGGTAAAATAGAGAAGAAGAACCACTGCACCTTTACGGAGGTTTTCTCAGAGGCGATGGTTAAATGCGCAAAAAGGAACGAAGATATAGTGGCAATTACCGCGGCAATGGCGAAGGGTACTGGTCTCACTGCATTTCAGAATCACTTTCCCGAGAGGTTTTTTGATGTGGGTATAACCGAACAACATGCGGTTACCTTTGCTTCCGGGCTTGCCATTGCGGGTAAAAGGCCGGTTGTAGCCATCTATTCGACTTTCATGCAGAGAGCAGTGGATCAGGTTATACACGATGTAGCCCTTCCCGGTCTTCCTGTTGTGTTTGCCATGGATAGAGCCGGGCTGGTTGGGGATGACGGAGATACTCACCAGGGTCTTTATGACATTCCACTTTTCAGGTGTATTCCAGGAATTACCCTGCTTGCTCCTGCAGGTGGGAGAGAACTTGAAAATATGCTGGAATACGGCCTCAGTCTTCACGGCCCGGTTATGATCAGATATCCAAAAGAAGTTTGCGGCAGAGATCTGAAATGTTTTTCAGAACCCCTGGAGGAAGGGATAGGGGTTTTCGTACGCAGAGAGGGAGAAGATGTACTGCTTCTTTCTGCAGGAGGCCTTTTAAAAGAAGTGCTCACTGCCTCGGAAATCCTGATTGAGAACGGCATAGGAACGGATATATACAATTTGAGGTTTATAAAGCCGCTGGATGAAGAGTATCTGGTCGAAGTTCTCTCAGAATACAGAGTTGTACTTGCCGTAGAAGATGGTGCTGTGATCGGGGGGATTGGAGAGCAGATTTCTTCTATAGTTCAGAGAAGAGGAGTGGATACAGATTTTATATTTTCCGGGGTGCCCGATAAGTTTATCCCCCATGCCACCAGAGAGGAACTCCTTGCAGACTGTGGATTGGATGGAATGGGTATTGCAAGACGTATAATCGAGACCCTCTCCCAGCCTAGCAAGTTTCACCTTGTACGTTCGGAGGCAGGCGGCTCCTCCTGAATCTCTTCTATTGGTATGTTAAGTACTTGCTTCCTCTCTTCTTCTTTTATCACCCGGAAGGCCTTAAGCTTATCATCACTTAATGAATAAATAAGGTATATAAAATCGGGATCGTAGGCCAGACGGATGTCTTCCTCGGACATTCTGGCAGGAGTGG
The DNA here is from genome assembly GCA_003645645.1 of Spirochaetota bacterium. Lineage (GTDB taxonomy): Bacteria > Spirochaetota > Spirochaetia > SPDA01 > B32-G16 > B32-G16. The sequence continues at coordinate 13,373 of QNBH01000042.1, forward strand.
CTGGATGGCTGTGATATACTGCGATCAATTCCAATTCCATCTCTCTTGCTCTGTTTAGAACCTCGAACTGCTCTTCCGGAGAAAAGGAGAAGTGCTCGGGACTCTTATCCGTATTTGTCATGGGGAAAATCTCTCTTACCACATCTCCCCTTCCTCCGAGATAACCACAGGCTTCGATGGGAGCCTCTTCCATGGCCTGTTTCTTTATCCGCTCTACTATACCGGCAGGAATCTTGATCATTTTTCTATCAACACGCGGTAAATATTTTGCCTGACATGTTGAACTTCCAACACCTTAAATCCCTGTTCCTTTGCCGATCGAGGTACATTCTCGAGGGGTTCGCCCTCGGTGAGAAGAACTTCGAGGGTCTCTCCTTCACTGAGCTTCTCGAGCTCGAGTTTTGTTTTAACAAAGGTCATGGGGCAGTGTTCTTTTGTAATGTCAAGTTTTTTTCTCATAGTTAAATAACCCTCTACTACATGGCTGTAATTAAATTAAATAAACAGAGTTTCTCCCCCGTCGGAAAGTTCCAGGAATTTGGGCACTCCAAGGACTTCTTTCACTTCCGGAATAAAATCCTCTTTTGTAAGGCCAAGAATATGTATCGACATTTCGCATGCGTACAGATTTATTTTAAGCTCGATGGCAGCACTTAACAGATCGTTTAAGGTTGCCACATTCCTCTTTTTCATCAGGGAGATCATGATTTTAGGACTTGCACCCAGAAAATTGAGCCTGCTCATGGGAAGATTTTTGAAACCACCCGATAGAAAGCCGAAAAACCTGGCCATAACTCCTTTTCCTGTAAAAGACCTGCCCTTTTTCTTCTTTATCACATTTAAACCCCAGAAGGTGAAAAACAGGTTAACCTGGTAATTTACCGCTGCGGCCCCAGTAGCCAGGGTGAATGCAGCCACAGCCCTATCGAAATCTCCGCTAAAAAGTATTATTGATAGTTTTTTCACGACGTTACTCCGTTACTCTCTTATCGTTGTTTCGTCTCCTCCGTCCCCTCAACCTGACATACAGGCTGTTCATACTCCTTGAGTTCCAGGATAGATGGATTTTCACCGCAGATTGGACAATCGGGATTTCTGTTTATATCAACCGTGGTAAACTCCATGGAAAGAGTATCCATCATGAGAATTCGGTTTGTAAGAAGTTGCCCTGTACCAAGGAAGTACTTAAGAGCTTCTGTGGCCTGTATACAACCGATCGTACCAGGAATCGGTCCCAGAACTCCCGCTTCACTGCATGTAGGAACCGAACCTCTCGGAGGTGGGGAATCAAATACACATCTATAGCAGGCAGACCCTGGTAGATGTGTCATGGTCTGGCCCATAAACCTGAGCACACCTGCCTGGGAGAAAGGTTTCCCGTTGAAAACACAGGCATCATTTATCAAGAACTTGGCTGTAAAATTATCTGTTGCCTCGATTATGAAATCGTAATCTTTAATAAGACCGGTGATGTTCTCCGCGGTAACTCTTGAATTGTATGTTTTTACAGTTACATCGGGATTAAGGCTCTTAAGTTTCTCCTCTGCCGAGATGACCTTGGGTCTGTCCACATCGGGTGTAAAGTGAAGCACCTGTCGTTGAAGGTTACTTAACTCCACATTATCGCTGTCCACTATACCGAGAGTGCCCACTCCGGCGGCAGCCAGATAGTAGGCTGCAGGTGAGCCCAGCCCTCCTGCTCCTATAATAAGTATCCTTGCATTTAGAATTTTCTCCTGTCCCTTTCCTCCTACCTGCTGTAGAAGAATGTGCCTGCTGTACCTTTCTATCTGCTCTTCGTTTAATGGCATCAATCTACCTCCCCGAGGGCTGTCTCTAAATCTTCTATTATGTCCTTTACATCTTCTATCCCCACGGATAGACGAACCAGTCCCTCATGTACTCCGGCCTCTCTCATCTCTTCTTCCGTACACTCATGGAAAATAGTCGAGGCGGGATGGGTAATAAGTGTTTTGGCATCTCCAAGATTAGCCAGGTTCTTTATCAGTTTAAGCCTGTTTATAAGTTTAAAACATTGTTTCTGAGAAGGCAAGCTGAAGCTCAGAAGCCCGCCGTATCTGCCGTTAAAAAGATTGTCTGCAATCTTGTGAAAGCGGTTATCTTTAAGTCCCGGGTAGTTTATCTCTGTTATTGCAGGATGGCTTTCAAGATATTCTGCCAGAGTAAGTGCATTACTGCAGTGCTTCTCCATTCTAAGCTCCAGCGTCTCGAGCCCCATACAGTGCAGATAGGCATTGAAGGGAGACTGACATGCACCAGTATTCATAAGTATGTTTCTGCGAGCCACATTTAGAAATGCCATCTCGCTCCCCGCCCTGTTGGCTGCATTCTTGAGATCCTTGTTATCCAGACTTTCCCATTCGAATGTCCCCAGGTCTATGAACACTCCTCCCATGGTGCTTCCGTTACCTGTTATGTACTTTGTGGAGGAGTGGATAACAACATCTACCCCATGCTCCTTTGCATTAAAAAGGCAGGGAGTTGTGAGTGTACTGTCTGCAATAAGGGGAATGGATTTAGCTCTGGTAATTTCTGATATCTTTCTTATATCGGGTACATCCATCCCGGGATTCCCTATTGACTCCAGGAAGAGTGCCCTTGTCTTTTCTGTAATGGCGTTTTTTATGGACTCCGGATCAAGGATATCCACATATTTAACAGAAACCCCGTACTTACTTAAAACCCTGTTAAAAAGAAGAAAGGTCCCACCGAAGAGGCTCTTGCTGGAGACAATCTCATCACCCTGGGAAGTGAGAGTAAACAAAACCGTAAAGATTGCGGCCATGCCGGAAGAGGTGGCAACGGCACCCACTCCGTTTTCAAGTGCGTTTATTCTTTGTTCAAAGGCGGTTACCGTAGGGTTTGAGATGCGGGAGTAAATATAACCGAATCTATTTCCGTCGAAAACCTCTGCAAGTTCCTCTGCCTGACTGTAGGCAAAGGAGGATGTCTGGTAGATGGGAATGGATGTAGCTCCATGATTGTTTTGAGGATCAATGCCCAAGTGAATAGCCTTTGTAGAAAATCCCCAATGTTTCATTTGCTCATCCTCCTCCACCCATAAAATAGAGAAAGTCAACTTTATCGTTTTCTTTTATGAAGGTAGAGTTAAAATCATTCCTCCTCACAAAAGAGGAGTTAAGTTGTACCGATACGGTTTCGGGCATCTCCACTTTTTTCTCTTTCAGTAGTTCCGAAACTGTCAGTCTCTCCTTATCGATGTATTCTTCTTTTCCGTTGATAATAACTCTCATGGTTTCCTCCATTTTTAGTTTAGTTGTCGGTTGCCTATGGAATTTGCATAGAGTACAGGTACAAGGTGCTATAAGCACTGATATATAGATGCACCGGTGGCATAAGACGGCAGAAATTGGGCAGAACCGGCATAAGAACCAATATTATAATAATACTCATAATAAATCGATTTTTAACTTAACATATTCACTATATAAAGTCAAGAATAAAATTAAAAAACTCTTGACAGTTTTTACTTTCTGGATTTATACTAAACTATGTAAATTGACAAAGATAACTTACCATAAAAAGTGAGGAGATTTTTTTGAGAGCCAAGGCAGGTAACCGGTATAGACAATTTAACAGAGTCTATTCCGGGGTGATTTTATCATTCATTATGGGGGTAGGTACTTGAAGAATTATATGTTTCACTATACGTTACGTAGAAAGAGATGTATATCATACTATTAGAAACAACAGCATTACGGAATTGAAGAATCTAATCCTTAGGAGGAGAGCATGTATCTGCATGAAAGAAGCGAAGACATAAAAGGGCTTACCGAGAGGCTTAATTTTAAAGAGAAAGTTGATAGGTCCCTTTCCCTTATAAAAGAAGCTTATGAGACTTACGGAGAAGGGCTTGTTGTGGCAAACAGTCTGGGAAAAGATTCCATGGTTGTGTGGGATCTGGCAAAGAAGGTAAGTGCTGATATAAGGGGCTTTATAATAACAACGAGGTATAAGCCCAAAGAGACGGTGCAATTTATGAATGAGCTAGTCTCCGAGTATCCGGAGCTTATGGTATTCAGAAACGATCAGGAGATTCCCGGTAACCTGTACATAACAGACCCGGATTTGTGCTGCTATTATCTAAAGGTTCTTCCCACAAGATGGGCTATAGAGAAGATGGGTGTAAATTGTTGGGTAACAGGACTGCGTTGTACGGAAGGGAGGACCAGAACGGACTTCCGCGAAATCGAAGAACGCGATCCGGGACTCATAAAACTTAATCCCGTATTACTGTGGCAGGAGAGGGAGATATGGCAGTATCTCGCTTTGAACAATGTCAGGGTAAATCCCCTCTATGCGCAGGGATACAGATCACTTGGGTGCGCTCCGTGCACAAAAATTACGAGCGGAGAAAACGAGCGAGCGGGAAGATGGGTCGGAACCAGTAAATGCGGAGGAGAGTGCGGTATTCACACACGTCCTCTAAAGAATGGCGTTGAGCCGGACGGAGATAACGGGAATCGAGGGAGGGAGATTGGGAATGTTTCTAATACCGGATGAGGTAACCAGGGGAATAGAAGACTACAGAAGGGCTCTCGGCGAATACCTCGATGGCCGTATACCAAAAGCGCCTGCAGAAAAGGAGGAATTGTCCGAAGTTGGGATAAACTCTCCTTTTGTTGATGAACCGGCCGATAACGATGAAAGATACAGGCATTTTCTAACCTACAATGTAAAGGAGCAGAAGCAGAAAGGATATATGATTGTAAAAGTTCGAATACCCGGTGGGGATCTATCGGCCGATCAGGCCGAGGCTCTGGCAGGATTGGAAGAGGATTTTACCGGAGTGGAGTTCCGCACAACCCAGAATCAGAACATCTGTATTTGTCATATAAAAAGAGATGAGCTAAGAAGGTTGTTTAACAGCCTCGATAAAATATTTGATTATTTTCTTTTCCCAGAAACCGTACTGGATACCGTTGCCTGTAAGGGTGCTCTCACCTGCAATCTGGGTCTTTGCAATTCTCCCGGACTGGCCAGAGCAATAGAGGGGGAGCTATCTCAGGCAGAGCTTACAGGGAAAGAAGTATTTGATGGTTTGGATATAAAGATAAACGGCTGTCCGAACTCGTGTGGCCAACACCCTGTAGGAAGTATAGCCCTTCACGGTGTGGTAAGGAGAGTGGAGAGAAAACCTGTTCCTTTTTATAAAATATTTCTAGGAGGCAGAAAGAGGGGAGAGAACTCCAGGCTTGCAGAGGAAGTGGGAGTTATTCCGGCCAGGTCGGTTCCGTTGTTTATAAAGGATTTTCTTAACAAGCTCGAATCAGCAGCTTCGGAAGAGCCTCCAACCGTGGGGGTCGATCAAATTCTTAGAGAAAAAGGCAGGGTGATTGCCCTGGATATACTGAATGACTACAGTCATGTTCCCCCATACAGAGAAGCCCCCGAGTACTACAGGGACTGGGGCAGCACGGAGGATTTTTCCCTGGAAGGGGTAAGCAAGGGAGAATGCGGAGCAGGAATTATCGATATGATCGAGTCAGACCTTACGGAGGCGGAAATAGCCCTTAAAGAGGCCGAAAAAGAAGGTTTTAACGCGATTTTAATCAGGCGCTCCGTTTTTCTTGCACAGAGAGCTCTTCTCGTAGTGCGGGGCTGCGATCCTGAAACCGAAGAAGAGGCTTTCAGAATATTCAGGAAAGAGTTCTTCGATTCGGGGATAGCAGATCCTCTGTACTCATGGTTGGAAGATCATTTGAATGAGATCGGAGAGAAGATCCCGCATGACATAAAAGAAGAGGCTTTCTCTCTCGGCAAGGCCTTTCTAATTCATATAAAACGCTTATACAAGCAAATGGATTCTTCTTTCAATTTCAGAAGACGTATGAAAACAGGAAAGGGTCTTGAAAGGAAGAATCAATCTTCAAGGATGCTTCAGGATAAAAGGGGAGAAGATGAGTCCGTTAAAAGCACCGAAATACAATCCCGGACAAACAAAAAGGCATTTGAACAACCCAGGCTACTCGATTTAAAGGGGACGCCCTGTCCCCTTAACTATGCAAAGGCAAAAGTTTTTATCGAGACCTTGAATCCGGGAGATTTACTGGAGATTCTGCTGGATGACGGAGAGCCTATCCGGAATGTACCAAGGAGCCTGGAAAACGATGGGTATAATATTCTCCGGAAAGAAAAGAGGGGAAAGTATTACAGTCTGCTTATAAAGGTGTAGTAAGATCGATTGGTTGCAAAAAAAGATGCTGTTCTCAAAACGAGATTCGCTAGTAGAGTTCTTCTATGACTTGATATGAAGCCAGTAAATTTATAAATTATACTTGAGTCTGTACGCGGGTACGGTTCTGTGGAAACGAGAGGGGTGGAGACGCCCACCCGGCTGCTGGATCCGTGTTCAAGGTGTTGTTGGCAGTATATTCTTCTTAATACTTTATAATCAATTTCCCATGCTTTTTAGAGGCATACTAATGGCCAATTCAGTTGTTTGCCGGTCTTAAGAGAAGCGGAAGGATTGAGATGCGTCTTTGTCTCACGCAAATATATAAAAAAAAGACAGCGTATGTTCCAATTGATTTTTAAGCAGGACCATTTTCAAACGCCTCAATATATTCCAATGCCTCAATAGCAGTATAGATTTTATTCTTTGATTTTTTAAAATCCTTTATATTTCGAGTCACAATAAAATCGAGCTCTTCATTTGATGCTAATTCATCGATTATAGCGTCTTCATAATCCAATATTTCAGAGCTTAATGCGTTTCTTAATATTTTTTCGTTTGGAGAAAGTACACTCAGATTGTTTAATAGTCTATTTATTACCTTGTTTCTCTTAATTTTACTATATTTTTGTTTTTCCATGAAATATGCCAGCGTTGTTATTTCATGTGAGCTGACGTATCCTTTTATTTTCTTTTTAATACATAAATCAATTATTGCCAAAGCGGATTCGTGATCGTCTCTTTTATTAAGCATATCCAGGATGATGTTCAAATCAATTAATACTTTTTTCATGGAATTCTTTTCTCATCTCTTTTTTATCAGGTAAAGGCTCTTTTTCTAATATTCCATACAATTCTTTTGCTTCTGTTGATATTTTATCTGTTTCTGTTTCTTCTTTTAATCTTGATAAATATTTTTCAATTATTGATGATATTGATTGATTGGTTCTTTTTGAGTAGTAATGAGCAAATTTTATTAGGTTATCTTCAATATTTAAAGTTAATTTTTTGTTCATATTATCCTCCACGTAAAAGTATATATTTTTTATA
>QNBH01000043.1 GCA_003645645.1 Spirochaetota bacterium
CCCAAAGAAATTGTCATCATATATGGATAAGTAAGCCACACATTAACTAAAATAAGTGATGTGCGTGCCCAGAAAGGAGTTGAAAACCAGGGTATAGAAAATCCTGCAAGATTTCGCAATATTTTGTTAAAAAGGCCAAAATGCTCGTTTAAAAAACCCCTCCAAATAAGCACAGATATAAAAACAGGTAGAGCCCAGGGAATTATAAGAAGAGAACGGTAGACTTTCCTTAAAGCCATTTTTTTATTGTTCAAAATAATTGCTAACAATAAACCCAAACTGAAACTAAAAAAAACAGTTGTGATAGACCATTCAATAGTCCATATTAAAACTCTTAAAAATGGAGAACGGTAGTGAGGGGTTGTTATCAGGGTAAGAAAATTCTGTAAGCCGGTAATAACAATCCATCCTGGATTAAGTCTTTCTCCTGAATCTGAGACAAATTGACCCTCAGTAGCATAATATTTCTCCCCTGTTTTTTGATCCACTAATGTATCTTCTCCTATATCATAATTATATCGGGATTGAAAATAACGAAATTCTGTAAGGCTGGTCATTTTAAGCCAACCATCTTCAAAAGGGATTTTTTTTGGTTGAAATTTTCCCATATAAGAAACAATCTGTTTTTTATTTACTTTTGTAAATTCTTTCGTGAAAGGCAAGCTAGAATTTTCGTAAACATGGGTTATATCCAATATTTCATTATTGTTATTAAATAATACAGAAATCTTAACTTCCTGATTTTCAAGCAGGAGCAACATGATAGAACTTTCGCTATCTCTAAAGAGTGTAAAATTAAATATTTGTGATTCGGATGGTTCATATTCATGTTTAAGGAATTGTGCTATTACCTGCTTTTTTGTATAAATGTGACCGGTTGAGTAATTAGTGGCAGCTATATATATATTATAAATCATTGGAAATAAAATCATACTTATAAAAAAAATCCCACCAGGAAGAAGATATCTATATGGATAACTTTTTCTGGAAAATGCAAACCAGTTTAGTAGAAGAGTACCTAAAAAAGTGCTACTGAAAAAAAAGATACTCCCATCTATTGCAAAGAGAATACAAAACATAAGTGAAAAAGCATCTATTAGACTGAATACTATTATTTTTATCATATTCTTACTATTAAAAAATTTGTGAAAATTGTAACGAGGGTGTTGAGAATATAAACTCTCAACACCCTCGTTTTCTTATTTACATTCAAGTTCTTTTTTAATTTGCTCCGTTGCCTGCCTTAAAGCTTCCAGTGGTTCCATTTTTTGACTGGCAATCATAGCCATTGCATCCGCCCATATTGTCCATGTTTTCCTCATTTCTGGTACATTGGGCAAAGGAATCCCTTTTTCAATTGATTCCGCAAAGGCTTTAAGTATTGGATCATCAGATACTTCTTCATATGCAGGAAGATAAGCGGGAATCCTTGGATCTGCGTGAAACATCAGCAACATTGTTTCTTTCGTTACAAAATGATCGATAAACTCCCTTATTAGAGCCTGGTTATTAGAAAATGTTGAAACCATTATCCCCGGTACTCCTACAAATGGCCGTGGTGTTCCTCCGTTAATCGTGGGTAGAGGTATAACACCAACATTTATATCTGCACTCTTTGCAATTGGTATTGCCCAGGGACCAGATATAACCATACCAGCCTGTCCATGACTTAACAATCCTGTCATCGTTTCCCATGATACTTCAGGGGGAAGTATACCCTCTTCAATTAAGCTGTCATATATTTCGGCTCCTTCCACAAAGCCTTCAATTCCGATATCACAAATATTGAGAGTGCCATCAGGGTTCTTGCCAAAAATATATCCCTTTCCTTGGGAAGATAAAATAGGAAATCCATTATATGGAAAAGGATGTTCATATATAAACCCATATTGAGGTTTCTTAGGATCAGTAAGTTTTCTCGCTATTATTAACAATTCTTCCCATGATTCAGGTGGTTTGGGAACAAGTTTTTTATTGTATATTAGAGCTACTCCTTCCCTCGCATAAGGTATTCCGTAGAGATTTCCGCCATATGACATAGCCTCTATGGTAACAGCATCAAATTTATCAATAGTTTCTTTAGGAAGTTTAATTTCTGAAATAGTCCCATTTACTACCAGCTTACCTATCCAATCATGGGCTCCTACAAGAATATCAGGGCCTTTACCGGTAGGGGCCATTATAATTGCCTGTTCTCTGATATCGTCAAGTAACATTTCTGTTACTTCAACATCTATTCCTGTCTCTTCTTTAAATTCTTTACCTATATCCCTAAAGATTTTAGTTCTTGTATCATCAGCCCAAATAGTAAGCTTTCCTTTAATTTGTACAGCTTCCTTTTTACCTCCTGCTACTAGAGGGCAAAGGAAATATAGCATTAATACCAGTAAAAAAATTAACCTGTTCTTTTTCATCTTCCTCTCTCCTATATTTAGATTTTTTTGTCTATTGAAAAACATCAATTTCACACCATAATTCCATCACCTCCCGTTTTTAACCTGTTTTCAGGCAGAATCTCTTATCACCAGCTCAGGTTTAAAGCAGATGTTTCTTACAGCACTTTTATCTCCTTGAAGGCGCTTTAGCATAAGCTCCGCTGCCGTTCTTCCCATCTCTTCTATGGGTTGATGAATGGTGGTTATCCCCAGTTCGCCCGTCCACTCATGATCGTCGAATCCAACCAATCGGATATCCTTTCTTATCCGTAATCCCAGACGATTTGCTTCCTCGATTATTCCCAATGCGTAAAGGTCGCAGGTTGCGAAAATATTTACAGGAAGGCCGTGCTTTTGAACAATATCACGAAGAGCCAGAGAACCTGCACTCATACTCAGATCGTGCCTGAAGATGTGATCTTGAGGTAAACTACCGCCTTTTTCTGTTACAGCTCTGGTAAAACCGCTCAGTCTGTCTGTAAAAACCTCGATAAAAGGACCCCTTTTTTCCTCTTTCATCAGAATGATGAACTGCGGTCCATCGTATTTAACAAGGTGATTTCCTGCCAGGTAGCCGCCAAGGAAGTTATCAACATAGATAGAATCATAAGAGGGAGAAAAACCATCTACCAGAAGTACCGGTTTATCGGAGAGGAAGTATCCTGCAGGAAACAATCTTTCCGGAACAAGGGAGCAGAGGATAATGCCGTCATAATCGTATACGGGTACATCAGGCTTCATAAGCCATACCAGTCGTTCACGGCTCAATATAGGAAATAGAGCAGGAATATGCCATTCGGCGTGTAATTTCTCTTCAATTCCTTTTATCAGGCGAGCATAGAAATCTGTTCCGATCATTGGAAGAACGATACTTATGGTGTAGGATTTTGCGCCTGCAGTGCGGCGGGCATAAACTTGTGGGCTATAGCCGGTTCTCCTTATTACCTTCAGTACCTTTTCTTTTGTTTCCGTCTTTACATTTGAGTTTCCGTTTAAAACACGTGATACAGTTCCTCTGGAAACACCGCTGAGTTTGGCAATATCTTCTATGGTTAATCTTCTATCTGACATTGTAATACCGTTCACAATGTATTAAATCATTATAATATATATATTAATATAAAATTATTGGGAGCGCTCCCATATTTCATTATATAATACGATTTATTATCTGTCAACTGCTTTTTCTAGAATTCCTACCTTCTCTGCTTTATTTTAAGCGTTCTAAGGCGGTTTATCGCTGCCGCAAGCTCCAGCTCTCTAAATATAGCGTAATCCCCAACAGGTCGGGAGCTAAGCACATCCAGTCCTTTCTGCCGGATATCCCGGAATACAAGCTCTACAACTTCTTTTAAATCCCTGTTCCCATCCATATATTGTCTTGCATAAAAAATTGCATCACCTATGGCTCTGGTCTGGCTTACATCAACCAGTTGCTCCACCGCTCCCAGATCTATGTTGTGGACACCAAATTGAATAGTGTGAAGCCCGCGAGTGGTAATTTTTACATCTCTCTTCCCCTTTCGAGGGTTAAAACTCTCAGAAAGGGGGATGCGCCCTATTCTCTTACCGAATCTCTCTCCACCCTCTGCCTTTCTCTCTGCCCTGTATTTTTCCGCAATGACCTTAGCCTCCCGTGTTACATTCTGCGGAATGTACCCGGACATACAGATCACATTATCCGCCACATCAAAATAATCACCGGAACCTCCGATTACAAGAATTGTAGAAATGCCGTGCTCTCTGTAGAGCTGTCCCACTTTGTCTATAAAAGGGGTTATGGGCTCCTTTTCCTTGGAGACAAGCTCCTGCATCCTGTGATCACGTATCATAAAGTTGGTGGCAGAGGTGTCCTCGTCTATGAGAAAGGCGGTAGCACCCATATCCATGGCTTCTATTATATTGGCTGCCTGGGAGGTGCTCCCGCTGGCATCATCCGAGGAGAAATCCTCGGTTTGCTGATTGTAGGGAAGATTTGAGATAAAGGGTGTTATACAGGTTTTCTCGATTCGTCTTCCGTCCTCCGCTCTTATCTTGAAAGCACCGTAGTTAGTTACCACAAGCTCCCGCCCGTCTCCGGGAATGTGGTTGTAAACTCCCTGCTCAAGAGCCTTAAGCACGGTAGATTTTCCGTGATAACCGCCTCCCACTATAAGAGTTATACCTTTTGGGATACCCATACCTGTTACCTTTCCCCTGTTGGGTAAATCTACGGTTATTTTAAAAGATTCCGGCGAAGAAAAGGCTACCGCTCTGTTTCTATCCATCGGTCGGGGATCAATACCGCTTCTTCGTGGAAGGATCGCTCCCTCAGCGATAAAGGCAATTAGATTAAGCTCATCGAGCTTTTTCCTTAAAAAGTCTGCATCCTCTGAAGTAGTAATATGGTGGTAGATCTCTTCACGGTTTAAATTGGGAAATATAAGGGAATGTTCGAGAATAATCGGGAGCTCGGAAAAAAACATCTCCCGTGCTTCCTCTCCGGCCACTCTCCTTCCAAAGGCCGGAAGACCCATAACAAATCTCACCTCAACGAAGTCTCTGTTTATAACTACTGATGAACGCTCGAGAATCTCCTGTCCGGGACAGTCCACGGTAATGAGCCCACTCTTTCCGGAGCCGCGGTTTCCCTTTGCATACTTCCTGCAGGCTTGATAAAAACGGCGGGCTATGTAATCCCTTAAGGCAACTTCCCTGCTCTTACTGCAAAAGGAATCCTCCGGAAACCGGTTTTCTTCTCCATTAACCCGTACCCTTACCCTGCTCGGCGCAGCAAAGGGATCTCCCTGGACATGATCGATTATCAGGGTGAAGTTCTTTCCCCTGTATACGCCCTTTACATCCTTGTAAGCCTTGTATCCTCTGCCGTTAATACGATCAAGCGTTCTTTCCAGTGTGCTTAACTTCTCCATTTAGAGCCTCCTTCCCTGTTTTCTCGGATGATCTCTTCGTTCTTCCTTCGCTTCGCTCGGGCAGATTGCGGAACTAAGCCGTGAGCGCCTGACCCTCACTCGCGCTCGGGAAGAACATGGTGCTCAAGACCGATGCCCCTTTGGCGCACGACTTAGCTCCTCAATAAATCGATCCATCTTCTGAAAGTGACTCCCCTTCCAGAAAATCTTTCCACAACTGTTACATCTGTAATATTCCCTGCACCATTCCCTCACTCCGGGGGGTATCCTTTTCTTCAATTTCTCAAACTCGTTGCTTCCATATTTAAGGGGCTGTAGATCACCGTTACAGGCCATACACCTGGAGAAGGGTTTGATAAGCCGATATAAGTCGAGTCTTTCCACAACCTCTTTTACCTGCTCATCGGGATCTGTTGACCGTACATAGAGACCATGGGTTATGTTTTTTCTCATCAACAACTGTCTGTCTCTTGTAAGGAGAACCCTTCCCTTCTTTTCCGAGATCTCGGCAAGCATATCGTCATTACGAAACTTTTTATAATCTGCATTAAATCCAAGCATTCGCAGTTTTCTTCCCAGTTTGCCCAGGTGCACATCCAGAACAAACCCTGGATTCCTTAAAGGCTTTGGTCGCACTCTGGTCAAACCGGTTATGTCAAACCTTTCAAACATGGGATAAACACTGATCCTGTCGTTATTTTTTACTATATAATCGAAATCCACGGATTTACCGTTGACGAGAATAAGATCTACCTCCACATGGGGTATACCGAAGGATTCGATCAAATCTTTTACCGATCTCTGGTTTTTAAACTTATAGTTAAACTCCTTTTTTCTTAATTCCGGTTTAAGGAAATCGTTGAGCTCTTGATAAAATCGCAAAGATACCTGATACACAAAAAGCCCTTAAGGTTTTTATAATTTATCGATAAGCATGGAGCATTTCCCGGAAGGAATGGGAAGTGTTTTCTTTTTCTCTCCGAGCAGGTTGATAGTAAAGTAGTACAGTTTTTCCGACTCAAGTCTAATCTCCCATCCTCTTCCGCTTTTATTACTTAAAATTGTTATCATGTTGCGTTTTAGAGAGAGATCCTCAATGCCCATAATTTCTAAAGTCGGAATTATCCAGTCAACTGTTTTCCTCGGCAGGCTGATTGAAAGACCCAGTACATTCTCGATCATCAAGGTTATGGTGGATAGCGCAGTATAGGGGAGAAACATTGGGCGCGGGAAGTTTTCATTTTCGGGCCATTCCGCCGGACCTTCTTTTCTTGGGGCATATGCCTCGAAGAGATTGCCCTGCCTCTTTCCATCCTCGGGATGAAGTGTATCGAGTATATAGTAGAGGTGCCTGATAGCACACTCCCTGGCAAAATCGTACCGCCCGTACTTCTCCATGCCCTTTATCACCATGAAGGTAAATGGGGGATAGACCGACCCTCTACACCCCAGCCCTCTGAGGTCAAAGGCAGGCTCATTTGCCGCAAGGGTTGGGAAGGGATTTTCAAGGCCAAAGCTCTCAGAGTCCTTCAGATGCGCAATGAGACGGTTCGCCTTGTTTTCGTTGGGGATCTCTGCCAGAAGAGTCCAGAAAGCTGCAATTGTCTTTACCTTAATCTGTTTCTCACTACGGTCAAGATCATAGTAAAATCCGTCATCTTTGTTCCACATCAGGGAGTTTATTCTGGTCTTTATAGAAAAATACTGCTTCTTATATTTAAAGCTTATCTCTTTATCGTTAAGTATATCCCCGAGTGCAGACATATAAAGAGCATTTATTGCCTGCTGACAGTTAAAGTCCACGGGATAGTACACATTTTCCCTGGGGGCATTTGGCATCATGCAGGCTTCTATGGGGACGGAGTACAGCCCATTTTCCTTCTTGAATGAGCTCTCCAGCCAGAAAAAGTACTTTTCCAGAATAGGCATTATTTCCCGCACTCTTTTTTTATGACCTATTTTATGATAGATATTGTATTCAGCCCATGAGAAAAGAGGAGGGTGTACGGCTTCCGGATTATCTTCATCAAAAACCGGCCTGCCGTCCTCTTCGCTGTATTCCCCTCTGATCGCCCCCGAGGCCTCCTGCCTGTCGTAGAAGTTTTCCAGAAGAGAGACTGTGGGGTAGTTTCTATTGCTGTACACAAGAAAGAATGTGGAAAGACAGGCTTCGAATTGTTTTATACTATTATTAGTGGGATAATTAAAATATCTCGATTTAAGTTTGTTCTCGGGAGTACCCCTTACCCAAAAATCCTGTATCCAGGCCCATGTGCGTTCATATATATCTACAAAATCCTGATCATAAAAATGAATGGTTGGAAAATCTCTCTTTCCCACGAGAATACCTCTTTTCCCGATACAAAATATTTTATATTATAGAGAGGTTTATACAGATTCAGAAAAAAAATACACTTTAATTACTTATAAGTCAAATTTTTCCCATGCACTTATCGCCTCAAAGTCTCTTGACAGATAGAATTGGTAGAGGTAAGGTTCTTGCGTATGAACAGAAGAGAGTTAGAAATCACTGCAGAACTCGCCCGTCTCGAATTGAGAGAAGAAGATGTAGAGAAACTGGGTATTGAGATCACCAGGTTGCTTGAATATTTCGAGAAGATGCGAGAAATCGACGTTGAAGGGTTCGAGCCCACTACTCACGCACTTTTAAAGAAAAACCGCTTGCGGGGAGACAAAATACAAACTTCCTCCTGTAATCCGGAAAAAATACTCGAAAACGCACCGGAGACAGAAGACCGTTTCATTATAATTCCTAATGTCTTATAGGAAATTTTTGCATTATGGTAAAGAGTATTAGCACGGAATGGAAAGAGATATTCCGTTCTTCCGAGAAGAAAAATAATTACCTCGAATACGTAAGTAGATGGGAAGAGAAGATAGGAGCTTTCCTGGAGTTTAATCCCGATCTGGGTCTAAAACTTGCATCGGGTAAAGGGGTATTTGAAGGAGTACCCTTTGCCGTAAAGGATAACCTTGCGGTGGAGACTTTTCACCTTACCTGCGGATCTCGAATACTTAAAAACTTCCTCTGTCCCTATACAGCCACTGCAGTAAAGAAGCTGATCGATGAGGGTGCCGTGGTGGTTGGGAAAACCAACATGGATGAGTTCGGTATGGGCTCCTCTACCGATAACTCAGCCCTTAAAACTACCAGCAACCCTTGGGATCTAAACCGTGTTACCGGTGGTTCCAGCGGGGGTTCGGCAGCAGCGGTCGCCGCAGGTTTGGTTCCCTTTGCACTGGGAACGGATACAGGCGGGTCTATCCGCCAGCCCGCAGCTTTTTGCGGAGTTTATGGGTTTAAACCCACCTACGGGGTGGTCTCAAGGTATGGATTGGTAGCTTACGCATCGTCTCTGGAAACCGTAGGAGTTCTGGCAAAAAATATCTCTGCGGTAAGAGAGATATTCGAAGTGATAAGGGGCGAGGACCCGATGGATCACACCTCCCTGGAATACACCCCTTCGGGCAAAATTATTTCAGAACCGGTTTTAGGCGTACTGGGAGGAGATCTGGGTCTGGATGAGGAGACGGAGAGATCCTACCGAAAAACCATAGATAGACTCAACAAGCTGGGGTTTCCTACCATAGAGATAGATCTTCCGACCATGGAGTATGTAGTACCATCCTACTATACTATTGCCATGGCTGAGGCAAGTGCAAACCTCGCACGATACGATGGAATACGTTACGGATACAGACCCGAGTTTTCAGAAAATCCAGATGAGCTGGTCAAGACTGCCAGAAACAGGGGTTTCGGCGATGAGGTAAAATTGCGAATCCTCATTGGGACCTACGTCCTGCGATCCGGCTTTCAGGAACAGTATTACGTAAGAGCTCAAAAAATAAGAACCGCCATAAGAGAAGATTTCGCAAGAGTCTTTTCTGAAGTGGATATTATATTGATGCCTGTATTTCCGGTTATTGCCTTTAAACACGGAAGCGAAGGGCTCGATCAATTCCAGCAAAAACTTGCAGATAAGTTCACCTCTTCTGTTAATCTGGCAGGTCTTCCTGCCCTAGCCTTCCCGGCATCGGTGGAAGGTGGTCTTCCCGTGGGGATGCAGTTTATCTCTCCTCCGTTCGAAGAGGAGAGACTCTTCAGGGTGGCAGAAGTTTACGAAAGGGAGTTTCCTCCTGCCGACCCTCCAGGGTATTCTGCAGATTGGAGATAGAATCATGTACCAGTCTTATATTGGGCTTGAGATACACATACAACTTCTCACCAGATCCAAGGTATTTTGCGGTTGCAAAGCCTCTTTCGGCGATGAACCAAATACAAATATATGCCCGGTCTGCATGGGTTATCCCGGTATTCTTCCCGCCTTAAACGAGGAGGCCATACGGATGGCCTACCTGACAGCTCTGGCACTTAACTGCGAGATAAGCAGAAATACCGTGTTTGACCGGAAAAACTACTATTACCCCGACCTGCCCAAGAACTACCAGATTTCCCAGTTTGGAGCACCTGTAGGGAAGAACGGATACATGGATATAGAGTTTCACCGCAGAAGAAAAAGAATCCGTATAAATGAGGTGCATCTGGAGGAAGATGCAGGCAAGATGATTCATGCAGGGGAAGTCTCTCTGCTCGATTTTAACAGGACCGGCACTCCCCTGCTCGAAATTGTTACCGCTCCTGACCTGGAAATAGGTGAGGAGGCGGAGGTCTTTATCCAGAATTTCCGAAAAATGGTAAGATATCTGGGAGTATGCGACGGCAATATGGAAGAGGGCTCCTTAAGATGCGATGCCAATGTTTCTGTAAACTTGAGGGGCAGGGGGCTGGGTCAGAAAGTCGAGATAAAAAACCTCAACTCTTCCAAATTTGTCAGAAAGGCACTCAATTTCGAAATAGAAAGGCAGGAGGAGATACTCGAGCGTGGAGGCACTGTCAGGCAAGAGACCCGTCAATGGAACGAGAACAGGGATTTAACAGAAGCAATGCGGATAAAGGAGAGTGCCCAGGATTACCGCTACTTTCCAGAACCCGATCTTCCACCCTTCACACCAGATGAGGAGTTTCTTCACTCTGTCTCCTCTCTCATGGTAGAGCTTCCCCTAAGTAGAAAAAAAAGATTCATGGAAGAGTACAAGCTTACCGACGGGCAGGCCGATTTTATCTGTGAAGAGAGGAGCAGAGCCGATTTCTTCGAGCAGACCATTGCTCTCGGAGCAGATCCCCATCAAACGGCCACCTGGATGAGCTCGGATGTAAAGAGGCATCTCAACCGTTTAGGAACAGAGGTTAACGAGAGTCCCCTTACGCCGGTACGCCTTGCAAAAATATTGAAGCTTTTAAAAGAGAAGAAGATTCACGTAAAAATTGCCAAACAGGTAGTTGAAAAAGTCTTTACCGAGGATCTCGATCCCGAAGAGATTATAAGGAGAAACGGATGGGAGCAGATTACAGATCGCAATGAGCTCGGCAGGATCATAGAAAGGGTTCTTAGATCTTACAACCACGTAATGGAGCAAGTCCACAGGGGAGATTCCAAACCGGTGGGTTTTCTCATGGGGCAGATAATGAAAGCGACCTCCGGAAGGGCGGAACCTCAACTCACCCAGAAAATTTTATGGGAAAAGCTATCGCTCAGGGTGGTCAATATACTATCCATGGGGGGGGCAATATCGGCAACCTTTGAAGATGGTGTGATAGTTCCCGGAAGACTCGGCAATGTGAAAGACCTCTTCCCGGATAGGAAGTCTTTTAATGGAAAAAGAATTCGCCTCGAAGCACTCGAACTGGCCAACAACTTAAGCGAAGAAATTACACCGGAAGACTGGGCCTTACTGCTTGCCACTATAAACGAGAAACTTAAGAGCACAGACTCCGCTGGAATTGTAATTACTCACGGTACAGATACACTTCCTTACACTGCATCCCTTGTGTACTGGTTTTTCTCCGACACGGAGATACCAATTGTTCTTACCGCATCCTCAACTGTTCCAGGCAAAAGTCCAGAGGCGGAAGAAAACTTAAAAAATGCAATAAGCTCAACCTTAACCGGAGAGCCGGGAGTTTATGTAATTCTGGGCGATAGAAGCTACTCGCCTGTAAACTTAAAGTTTCAACATGTTGGTACCGGCGGGTTTACCAACTGGAACATGGAAAAACCTCTATACCGTGGTCCTTCGATAGTGCCGGGGGACTTCGATTTTAACAGGGAAACTCTTAAAGCGGGTCTGGAGGACGGGATTAACCGCAGTTTTATTGCAAGAGTCTTTCCCGGTATGAAGGCCGATTATCTAATAGCGCTGATAAATGCTGGAGTTAAGTTTTTTATTCTCGAGCTCTACGATACCGGAACCGCAAACTTAAGGGAGACTCCCTATTCAATAAAGAACACCCTCCTCTACGGTAGAGAACGAGGGGTTAAGTTTTTCTGCACATCCCAGCAGGAGGGTATCGTAGATTTTTCCGAATACATTACTTCTCACGAGTTGTGGAAAGAGGGCGCCATACCCATGGGAGGCCTTACAACAGAGTCGGCATATACAAAATTGCTTGTTTCCGTAATGGTATCGGAAACCGAGGAAGAAGCAGTAAGACTGATGGAGAGTACCTATGAGAGTATTAGCATCTGAGATTACCGGATACAAGAATAAAAGGGTAGAGTTAGCCGGATGGGTTCATAGAATTCGCAGTCTGGGTAAGATATCTTTCGTGATCCTGAGGGATCGTTCCGGGACCGCACAACTGGTGCTGGATGAGAAACCGGAGTTTACCCACGAATCGGTAATATCCGTGCAGGGAATCGTAAAGGAAAACGAAAAAGCACCCGACGGTGTGGAATTACAGGTGGACGGTGAGAGCCTCAAGGTGCTCTCCGCGGCAAATCCAGAGCTGCCAATCCCTGTAAATCAGGATCCGAAGGAGTTAAGCCTGGATGCAGTTCTTGATAACAGAATCATATCCCTTCGCATCCCCAGGATAAGGCAGATCTTTACCCTCCAGTCTGCTATTTTGAAATACTTTGCCCAACACATGAGGAGTGAGGGCTTCACAGAGATAAAAACAAGCAAATTGATAGGTACAGGTACAGAAGGTGGAACGGGATTGTTTCCGGTAGAGTATTTTGACACTCGCGTCTATCTTGCCCAATCTCCCCAGTTTTATAAACAGGCCCTGGTTGCTTCGGGCATGGAGAGGGTATTTGAGATAGGCCCTGCTTACAGAGCGGAGAAACACGACACACCCAGACATCTAAACGAGTATGTATCACTCGATGTTGAGATGGCCTTCATAGAGAGCGAGCACGATCTGATCGATCTGGAACAACGCATATTGAAAAGCATATTTCAGGGGGTAAAAGAGGATTGTGCGAAAGAGCTTGAGGCATGGCAAGCATCGGTGCCCGAACCCGAAGAGGTGGACAGTGTTCCGAGAATAACTCACGATGAGGCAAAGGAGATTATAGGCAAACTTCAAGGCAGGAGAGTATTCGAGATAAACCCGGAGGGGGAAAGAGTTATTTGCGATTGGGCTAAGAAAGAACATGGAGTGGATGCAGTCTTTGTAACCGGTTTTCCGAGAAAGAAGAGACCCTTCTACACCTTTCCTTCAGGAAATAAGACAATGAGCTTCGATCTTCTTTTCCGCGGCCTGGAGATAACCACAGGCGGAAGGAGGATAAACGATTACGGCATGCTTCTGGAAACACTTCCCAGGTTCGGTCTAACCGAAGAGGGCTTAAGCGATTATTGCCAGATATTCAAATACGGCTGCCCTCCACATGGAGGATTTGCCATAGGGCTGGAGCGGCTCACCCAGCAGATTCTCGGGCTTTCAAATGTAAAGGAGGCATCTCTCTTCCCGAGAGACCGCAAGAGGGTTCGTCCCTGAAACAATTTTCTAACAGGAATAATCGATGAAATCCTATCCCGAATGTATAGCATGCATGTTCAAGCAGGCGGTAGATACAACCAGGATTATTACCTCCGACCGGGCGGTTCGAGAGAGGGTTCTGCGTGAACTTGCCCACAGAATGGATACAGTCTCTCTGGATAAGCCCCCTGCTATCTCATCGAGAATAGTTTACGATATAATTACAGAGATTACAGGAGAGAAAGACCCCTATCGGGAGAAGAAAAAGATTACAAACAGAGAGGCACTTCAACTCCTCCCGGATTTGGAGAAGACAGTGCTCGCATCTTCCGATCCCTTGAGGGCTGCCGTGCACCTGGCAGTTGCGGGAAATGTCATCGATTTTGGAGCAGGACATTCTTTTGACATAAAAAAGGATATAGGGGAGATAATGAAAAAGCCCTTTACCATAGACGATATTGAGAAATTTGAAAGGGATCTGAGTCCGGGGAAAACATTACTCTACATGGGAGATAATTCGGGAGAGATTGTTCTTGATACTCTCATGGTAAAGGAGATACTCAAAAGAGGTACTGATGTTATATTCGTTGTAAAATCAGGTCCAATAATAAACGATGCTACCATGGAAGATGCAGAGGCAGCAGGACTCACATCCCTTGTAAAGGTTATAGAGACTGGCTCCGACGATATGGGAATAAACTGGGAACGATGCTCTGAGGAGTTAAGGAGCCGTTTCGAGAAAGCAGATATAATAATATCCAAAGGCCAGGCAAACTTCGAAACTCTCTCTGAAAGAAAAGAAAATATCTACTTTCTGCTAAAAGCCAAGTGTAGCAGCATTGCAGAAGAACTGGGCGTAAAACCCATGGATATGGTGTTTTTGAAGAATAAGGCTAATCTTTAGCCTTCTCTTTTTGCTCTTCTTCCAGGAACATTTCCAGATTTTGGGGCATGCTTGCTATATCACGCTCCAGATTCCTGTACTTGGCCTGATACATGTCCTCATCCGCCACTTTAATTATCTCAGATGTCTCTTCCGGACACCCCGTATACATTCCTACACTTATACTAAAAATAATTTCGTTTTGAGTTGAATTGTATTTATCGACCTCTTTTAAGATTCTTCTGCGAATCTCTTCTGCAGCATTTTTATCGGTATCTGGAAGGAGGATGACAAACTCATCACCACCATAGCGAAATATGTAGTCTATCTTTCTGACATTATTGGAGAGCATTTCTGCAAGAGTTTTAAGAACCTTATCCCCTGCAGAATGGCCATAGTTATCGTTTATCTGTTTAAACTTGTCTATATCGATCATCAGTATAGAAAATTTTGAGCCATGCCTCTTACACCTGTCTTTCTCCCTCTCGAGATACTTTACCATTGTTCTTCTATTTAAAGTTCCGGTAAGAGGGTCAACGGCGGCAATCCTCTTAAGGGCCTTAAGATAGTAGGCCTTCTCAATGGCTATGGCGGTAAAATCTGCAATGGTACTGAGCACCTTTAACTCCAGTGGTGTAAAACTCTCTCCGTTTAATTTGTTTATAAGCTCTATAACGCCGAAGACCTTGTTTTCAGTTTTTAACGGCACACCGATTATGGAACGCGTTTTAAAACCTGTAAGCTGGTCCATGCTCGGATCGAAGCGCTCATCTTTAGATACATCTTCGATGATCGCCGGTTGACCCCTTTCTGCAATCCAGCCTGCTATACCCCTCCCCCTGGGAAGAACCTTACCCTTTAGTTTTTCTACTCCGCTTCCTATGACCACAATAAACTTAAGTTCCCCGGTTCTGGAGTCTCTTAAAAGCAGAGACCAGTACATTGGTGCAAATATATTCCCTATCTGGTTCATAACCTCTCTTAAAGTTTCATTGATAGAAGTGGTGGAGGTAATAGCCTTCCCTATTTCTGCAAAAAAGGAAAGGTGGACGAGATCGTTTAAATAAGTACCGTTTTTTTGTTCCATTATTGTTACTCCGGGATTTTAAACATCATGTTTTAAGTTTTTCGATAAGTTCGTTTAATATTTCCTCTTCTTTCTCGTGGGGCAACTGAAGAGTGCCTGCATTGGAGTGCCCCCCGCCGCCATAAGCAGAAAGTATCTCTCCCAGATTTTTATCACATGTCTTATTAAAAATCGACTTCCCTACAGTAAAAACCGTATTCCGCCTCTTAAGACCCCAGATAATCATAATGGAAACATTACACCGGGGGAAGAGGGTGTATTTAAGAAATCTATTTCCGGGATAGATGGTTTTCTCTTCTTTAAGGTTTATCACCAGCACATTAGCATAGAGTACGGAGCACCGTTTTATCTGTCGAATAAACTTATCCTGAAAACGAAAATAAAAATCAACCCTTTGCTTCACATCGGGAAGCTTAAGAATCTGGTCAATGGTATATTTTCTGCAGTAGTCTATCAGATCTTTCATAAATTGAAAGTTGGATGTATCGAAGTCACCAAACCTGCCCAACCCTGTTCTGGAATCCATTAGAAAGCTCAACAGAGTCCAACCGGAAGGGTTAAGCACCTCATCGGTTAAAAAGTTTGCAGTATCAGCCTTGTCCACAGCCAGAATCATCTCTTCTTGGATTTGCGGAAAGGCATTTTTACCACCATAATAGTCGTACACTATTCTGGCCGTGGATGGGGCATTGGGGTTGAAGATATAGTTTTCGCTCTTCTTTTTAACCCTGGCAACTTCACTGCGGTGATGATCGAATACAAGATAAGCTCCTTCCACGTATGGAAGGTTGGCGGTTATATCTCTGCCTGTTATCTTTATTTTTCCATCCTGCATGTCTTTGGGATGTACAAAAAGAATATCTTCGATTAGGCCCAGTTCTTTAAGCAGAGAGGCACATACCAGACCGTCAAAATCTGCACGGGTAACGAGCCTGTATTTATTCACGGAGGGTTTTTTCTTTATCATTCTGATCACAAAGTATATCTTCACTTTGTAAGGGTTTCAAGTATGAGAGAGGTTCGGTTGGGAATATTGTCATCTATTGTGTTACCCGATTTGCTATTAAACAGCTTCTGTCCACGGGAAGCCGAAGGGGGAATACTGTCAGATAATTTTTACAGGATATTTTTAAATCATCGTATCCGGAGCTAAAATTGTAAGACCATGAAATAGAGCCTGGGAAATCGGCATCCTGTCAAAAGGATCATTATGCTATGTAAGGTCGAGATTTTGTTTTTTTACCTAAATTTTTAAACGCGAAAAAACAAAATCTACCTTAGCCAATAGCACACCGCAATACGTCTATAGTTGCGATCGTAGATTGCGATATGAATTTCAGGGAGGATTGTAACCTGACGGCCGGTCTCTTCATTCTCGGCTATAGGGACATTGCGCTTACAAAGTATTATCTTTTCTCCTCTTTCCAGTTCCGTTAAATAGCACGAAAGATGCGTTTTAGCTTGATGAATGTGTTAAGTTTAATCATGAGTTACGTATAAACAGAAAACCGATCTAAGCCAATAAGAGTAGAATCCATATCTTGAATCAAGCCCTCTATACAGAAGCGTATAAATATCTTCCCCTGAAGCAGGCAGGCTTGAGGCCATGGGAGCACTTCTAATACTTGTAGTGCTCCGGTTTAAATGGTCCCTTTACGGGTACACCGATATATTTTGCCTGTTCGGGGGTAAGTCTGGTGAGTTTTGCGCCCAGTTTCTCCAGATGGAGCCTTGCCACTTCTTCATCCAGCTCTTTGGGCAGCCTGTATACATCTACCTCACGCTCTTTAGTCCACAGATCTATCTGGGCCATTACCTGATTTGTAAAGGAGTTCGACATTACAAAGCTCGGATGCCCGGTAGCACAACCGAGATTTACCAGCCTTCCCTCTGCAAGAATGAAGATACTGTGCCCATCGGGAAACTCATATTTATCCACCTGGGGCTTTATGTTTATTTTTTTGATTCCAGGCCATTCGTCTAAAGCGTCCACCTGAATCTCGTTATCAAAATGCCCTATGTTACAGACAATGGCCTGATCCTTCATTCTGGACATGTGTTCGACCGTTATAACATCCCTGTTACCCGTGGCGGTTACGTAGATATCCGTGTAGGGAAGGGCATCTTCCACTGTTATAACCCTGTACCCTTCCATGAGTGCCTGTAAAGCACAAATGGGATCGATCTCTGATATACTTACATTGGCTTTCAATGCAGCCAGGGCTTGAGCAGAACCCTTCCCCACATCTCCATAGCCACAGACAAGGGCGTTCTTGCCTGCTATCATAACATCGGTTGCACGCTTTATCCCGTCTACAAGAGATTCTCTGCAACCGTAGATGTTATCGAATTTGGACTTTGTTACAGAGTCGTTTACATTGATTGCAGGCACGAGAAGCTTACCTTCTCTACTCCACTGGTAGAGCCGGTTAACACCCGTGGTTGTCTCTTCCGATACTCCTCTCCATCTTTCTACCACTTTGTGCCAGAAGCGGGGATCCCCCTTCCGGGTTTCCTTTAGAAGTGCGTTTACAATTTTAAGCTCCTTGTTGTTCTCGTCATTATCGAGGATGGAAGGATCTTCCTCTGCGTAGTATCCCCTGTGTATCAGCAGGGTAGCATCACCGCCGTCATCCACAACAAGATCTGGGCCTCCACCGTCCGGCCATGTGAGAGCCTGTTTGGTGCACCACCAGTACTCCTCAAGGGTTTCCCCTTTCCAGGCAAACACCGGTACGCCCGCCTTTGCGCAGGCTGCTGCTGCATGATCCTGAGTGGAGAATATATTACAGGAAGCCCAGCGAACATCCGCACCGAGCTTCTTTAAAGTTTCTATAAGCACTGCAGTCTGAACTGTCATATGGAGACTGCCGGTAATCCTCGCTCCTGCCAGGGGTTTCTGCGACGCATACTTCTCCCTTGTTACAATCAGTCCCGGCATTTCCTTTTCTGCAATCTCTATCTCCTTTCGACCGAAACCGGCCATATTTATGTCACGTACCTTGTAATCAAGTACTTCTGTTGCTGTCATGTTTCCTCCTCTAATTTTTAAGACAATTTATATGGGTAGATTACTCTTTTAGATTACTTTTTTCAATTCCTCAATCCTGTTGGTCTTCTCCCAGGTAAACTCCGGCTCTTCCCTGCCGAAATGACCGTATGCAGCGGTTTTCTGGTAAATAGGTCTTCGTAGATCCAGTTCTTCGATAATTGCCGCAGGCCGCAGATCGAATACCTTTCTCACAGCTTCCGTGAGTCTGCTGTCCGGAACCACGCCCGTACCGGAAGTGTCCACCATAGGCCCGCCGACAACGAACCTTCCGGTGGGGTTGATATGATAGGTGATTTTGTTCTCATCAACCAAATCTATGGGAAGAACCGGTCGTATAACATGCTTAATGATATCCTCCCTCAGTTCTTCATATCCTATATCCGGATGATGCTGGGTGGAAACAACCACCGTATCAACATTCAATGGTCTGCCATTTTCATATCTGATGGTAACCTGGGATTTCCCATCCGGTCTTAGATGCGGGAGGCTCCCGTCCCGCCTTATATCTGAGAGACGTTTCGTCAGCTTGTGGGCAAGGGATATGGGAAGTGGCATAAGCTCCCTGGTTTCGTTACAAGCGTATCCGAACATAAGCCCCTGGTCTCCTGCACCATGTTCCTTGTGAAGACCAGTGCCTTCACTTACTCCCTGGGAGATATCGGGAGATTGCTCATCGATCGATGTCATAACACCGCAGGTTTCATAATCGAAACCGCAATTTGCATCGGTATAGCCTATTCCCTTAACAACTCCCCTGGCTACCGCGGGGATATCAACGTAAGTTTTTGTTGTAATCTCACCCGCTATTATGATAAGACCGGTTGTAACAAGGGTTTCGCAGGCAACACGGCCGTTAGGATCTTCTGTGAATACCGCATCCAGCACGGCATCAGATATCTGGTCTGCTATTTTATCGGGGTGCCCTTCGGTTACAGATTCCGAAGTAAATAGATGCCCGTTTTTATTCATTCTTTTCACTCCTTATCCGGTTAGTTTTTCTCTTTAGTTATGATATTTACAGTCGGGATTTTGTTTTTTTACCTGAATTTTTAAACACGAAAAACAAAATCTACCTTAGCCAATAGCACACCGCAATACGTCTATAGTTGCGATCGTAGATTGCGATATGATTTGTGCAGAGAAGATGCATCTGTGTTTTATCTAAAACTTCAGGAAATATGGGCGTCCTTTAACTTTCTGCCAACAATAGCCTGGTAATAGATCTTATCTCCGGTTAGAGAATATCTGTGGCAGTACTTCTTTGAGTTTACAACTTTGAGACAACTGTCAAACATTCTGTCTAGAATTTCGTGAAACCCGGTTTTATCCTCATCCATCAGGAATTTGGTTTTTATATTGAAGGCGACCAGTCCGCCCTTTTCTATTATATTAAAGGCGTTTACAAAGGCAAAAGTTGGTATATCTTCAAAGCCCAGCGCCGCAACGGTTACTAGGGTATTAAAATCCCAGTCTTTCAGTGTCTCCTCTTCTTTCTTGTTTAAGTTGTTAAGATCCATTACGTAATACACGTCGTATACATCGGGACGGTCTCTCCATGCCGCATGCATTGCTTCCGGTATAATATCGATCCCAACCATGGAGGAGCATTCCACTTTTTCTTTCAAACATTCTCCTACCATGCCGTTACCTGCTCCAAAATCGAGAACCCGCAGCTCAGCAGGGGCATCCTTCATTTTTTCTAGCTCCTCTGCAAGCATGGTGCCCACAACATTTGGAGAGTCACATTTGAGACGATTATAGAAAATTTCCTCGTATAAACCTGGTACACTGTAGATTCTCCCGTAATCGTGAAGTTTTAGCTTTGTTCTTCCATTCTCTCCATCCAGTATGATCCATTCTTCGTTCTGTTCGAGCATTTTCCTTAGTTTTGGAAATGTGATTTCGTATTCTGCTGTTTTCATCTGCAGTCTCCTTTTAAAAAATATAACTAAATTAAATTATGGCTCACAATTTTTTTGTAGATAATTTTGGTATAGGCTATATTTGTGTTAATATATTTTCTACAGAAAAGTTTACTATACAAAATTATTTTTGTCAAGGATATTTCTTATTTTTTTTGTTTTTTTATGGTAAATTAATATCAGAGACATTCTTTAGCAGGTTCGGAGAAGGTTCCGGCCTTTTTATTAATTTGACCTAATAGTAAACAACCCCATGCAAAGCCTAAGGCTTTGCAGACCTTGCAAGGGCTAAGTAATTTCTGCTTTGAAGAAATTACTTAGGTGGTTGTATACTCCGAAAGAAGGTAGACGGGCTTAAGCCCGTCTCACCACCGATCTTTCGACCGGTGGATCACCACCA
>QNBH01000044.1 GCA_003645645.1 Spirochaetota bacterium
AATCTGTGTTTACCGAATACACGGAAAAAATAGAAAGGGCACAAATGCCGGAAGAAGCAAAAAAAGAGGCGGAAAAAGAACTTAAAAGGCTGGCAGGAATGCCTCCTCAGGCCGCCGAGTATTCCATGATTAAAACCTACCTGGACTGGATGGTGGATCTTCCCTGGAGTGTACTCAGCGAAGACCGCCTTGATATAGAAAATGCCAGAAAGGTTCTTGATGAAGATCACTATGATTTACAGGATGTAAAGGATCGAATCATCGAATACCTTGCCGTACAGAAATTAAAAAGAGACAGGGGTATGGACATAAAGCCTGGAGAAGTTGTAGAAGGTAACGGTGCCATGGGTGCAATTCTATGTTTTGTAGGGCCTCCCGGAGTAGGGAAAACCAGCCTTGGTCAGAGCATTGCCCGGGCACTGGGTAGAAAGTTTACCCGAATGAGCCTGGGGGGAATGCGGGATGAAGCGGAAATAAGAGGCCACAGACGCACCTATATAGGGGCTATGCCCGGGCGAATCGTCCAGGCTATAAAGAGAGCAGGTACCAGAAATCCGGTATTCATGCTTGATGAGATCGACAAGGTGGGCAGCGACTGGAGAGGAGATCCGAGCAGTGCCCTTCTGGAAGTGCTGGATCCTGCTCAGAATAATGCATTCCACGATCATTACCTCAACGTTGACTTCGATTTGAGTAACGTGATGTTTATCACCACCGCAAATCAAATAGAGACAATACCATCACCGCTGCTGGACCGAATGGAGGTGATTCGGCTTGATGGATATACCGAGCACGAGAAGGTTCAAATAGCCCAGCTTCATCTTATTCCAAGGCAGATAAAATCAAACGGTCTCAAAGAAGGTGAGATTACCTTTGCTGAAGGGGCGGTTCGCAAAATAATCGAGGATTATACTCGAGAGGCAGGGGTACGTAATCTGGAACGTCAGATAGGCGCGATATGCAGAAAGAGTGCAGTACGATTAGCCGGGGGGGAAACTTCGAAAATAGAGATCACTCTAGAGCTAATTCTGGAATACCTTAAAAAAGAGAAGTTTACATGCGAAACCTCTGAGGCCATAACTGTACCGGGAATCGCAACAGGATTGGCTGTAACTGCGGTTGGCGGAGACATCATCTTTATAGAAGCAACCCGCATGAAGGGTAAGGGGGATTTCAAATTAACCGGTCAGCTTGGTGATGTGATGCGGGAGAGTGCCCAGATTGCTCACAGCTATGTACGTTCAAAAGCCTCAGACCTTGGAGTTAAGCCCGAACTCTTTCTGGAGTCGGATGTACATATTCACGTTCCTGCAGGCGCAGTACCCAAGGACGGCCCATCGGCGGGTTTGGCCATTGTAATGGCAGTTGCAAGCCTGTTCAGCAGAAAACTGGTTCGTGGTAATGTGGGTATGACCGGTGAGGTAACCTTAAGGGGACGTGTTTTACCTGTTGGAGGAATAAAGATGAAGGTATTAGCCGCTCATAGGGCAGGGCTTGACACCGTAATACTGCCAAAGAAAAATGAGGCTGATCTGGAAGAGATTCCCGAAGAAGTCCGGAAGTCAATGCGGTTTATCCTGGTAGAACGGATTGAGGAAGCCTTCACGGAAGCCCTCAAAGAGGAGAAGGTTAGAATAGCTTGAAAAGGAACCTAAGGGAAAACATGATTCTTGAAACCATTAAAGACGATTATTTACTGCATCTCTTTAAATCCCTCCCCCCAGACAGAATAGAAATATTTATGCTCGACCACGGTAATTACAGGGGTGCTATACTCCACGGAACCAGGATGATAAATCAGATGCGGGCAAACCACGGTTACGGCCCTCTGGAAACCATCATCTGTGGTCACGCCTATCTGGCCGCAGGTCTTATGACATCCTTTATAAAAGGTCGTGATCGTATTGAACTTAGAATCCAGTGCGAAGGTCCTGTAGGCGGTATTTCGGCAGAATCCACAGCAGAAGGGATGGTCAGGGGCTATCTGGAAAACTCCCCTATCCCGGCAGACTCCTATGAAAATATCTACGATATATCTCCCCTTATCGGAGAGGGAGTGCTATCGATAACCAAAAAAATCGAACGAGCCAAACAGCCATTCACAGGCTGGGTAAGTCTCGAACACGGTAATATAGCTCAGGATCTTACCTACTACTTCTTTAAATCGGAACAGAAACCTACAGCCTTCAACTTGAGCGTTAAATTCGACGATTGGGGTCGTGTAATTGGAGCGGGCGGGCTTATGATTCAGGCCTTTCCTCTGGCGGAAGATGCTGTAAGCGCAGAGCTCGACACGCGTGTTAGAAATCTCTCATCTCTCGGAGACCTGTTCTCCCGGGGAAAAGAGACAGAATCCATACTGATGGAAAACTTCTCCGATATATCTCCCGTAATTATCGGAGAGAGAGATGTAAGATTCTACTGTCACTGTTCAAAAGAAAGATTTGCCCGGTTCTTATCGGCAATGCCCATAGATGAGATAGAGGATATAAGGGATAAGGGTCCTTTCCCTCTTAAAACCACCTGCCATAATTGTAATTCCACCTACGAGTTTTCAAGGGAAGAGATGGAAGAGGTCTATAAGATGTCCAGATAGGAATAACAATGAAGATAAAATCCTTTTAGTTTAATTTAAGAGAGTTGGCCGGATCCATGGGCGACTTCGGCACGCTTTTTCCCCTGTCAATCGGCTATATCGTTGTCTGCGGTCTTAACCCGGCAGGATTTCTGGTTATGATGGGTGTGGCAAACATAGTAACCAGCCTTGTATACCGTCTTCCCATGCCTATTGAGCCCATGAAAGTGCTGGCTGTAGTTGCCATTGCTCAGCAATGGTCTCCCTCGATGGTTTATGCATCAGGGTTTGCAATGGGAGTTATATGGCTGATTTCTGCAGGGACAGGCATCATAGGTTGGATTGCAAGAATAACGCCCAATTCTGTAATACGGGGAATCCAGGTAACGCTGGGTGTTATGCTTGCCATCCAGGCTTTTAAGATGATTTCCACCTGGTGGGTAATGGGTATTGTCTCTATTGGAATAATCTTGTTGTTACGGCAGAATCGTTATGCACCTGCTGCAATTCTGCTCATGGTTCTCGGCATGGTCATCATGTTTATAAAGGGTCAGCTCAGGCAAATCGATCCTCCGGCCCTCACCCTTCCGCCTCTTACAGGGTTTAACCTTGAAGAGGTCTGGCAGACACTGCTCCTGGCGGGTTTTGCCCAGGTTCCATTAACAATCACCAATGCAACTATTGTTACTTCTTCCCTGATTAAAACATACTGGCCTGATAGGTCTGTAAGTGAGAGACGGCTCTCTTTTAATCAGGGGGTCATGAACCTTATTCTGCCCTTCTTCGGTGGGATGCCCATGTGCCATGGAGCCTGTGGCCTGGCCGGTCAGTATTACTTCGGCGCACGCATGGGTGGTACAAATATATATAGAAGGATTTATAGAGATCTCCATGGGATTGTTCCTCGCCGGTTCAATAGCAGTATTGTTTTCTCACTTTCCCATGGCAATAATAGGTGCAATGATGTTTATGGTCGGGATAGAGCTTACCAAATTCGCCACAGATATTCAGTTAAAAAAGGATCTGATTCCTATGGCCGTAACTGTAGCCCTTTCTCTTGTTACCAATATGGCCTATGGTTTCCTGGCAGGGCTTGCAGTATATCATCTAACCAGATTTGCCTACAGAAAGAAAGGTTATTGCAATTGTAAAACAATAGAAAACAGCAAGGCATGACTCCCTCTATTACCGACTGCAGGCATCGATAAACAACTCCGTCACCAGACTCAAGATCATCCGAATCATCCATCCCCTGCTGAAAGCTCTTCCATCCATTTAATTGCCCAGGCAAAACCGGCAGGTCTTGTGTGACGGTGCCAGACCTGCTCTAAGGTGAGATATTTAACCGGGCTGCCCACAGAGCGTAATTCTTTCACATAGCTGGTTTGAGAGGCTGTAGTGACAACAGAATCCTTAAGACCCTGGATGATTAAAGCAGGTGTTCCGTGACTATCCAGCCCGGTCTTGTTTTCCTTAAGCCTTAAAGAAAGCGCAGGAAATGCCGCATCAAGATTCCCGTTGTAGAGGGCCTGGTAAAACTCCTCGGTGTAGAGTTTTCTCCCATCGTTCGGATAATAACGCTGTGCCTCATCTACACACATCCGGTTAACATCATCACTCAAACTTGAGGCATATCTCTCCTGCAAATAGAGGGATGGCTCTATCTCATCCCATCCGTACATCTCTGCATAGGAGTACAGAATATATGGTGAGTAGACCGGTGCCTCCTTCATCAGGGTTTGCACATCATTTGTAGTACCGTATCCGATCATCCCCGTTACAGGTATTTCCGGTGCATAGGTTGAGCGAAGATCGGCGGCCGCCATGGCTGCATGTCCTCCCTGAGAGTATCCCGCTGTGAAAACATGTTTGGAAGGGTTGACATTAAAGGTATTTTGTATAAAGAAATTATAAACCGCCCGTATAGCATCGAGCATAACATGCCCTTCTGCCTTCTTGCTGAAATAGCGTTGCGGCCTGCTCCCATCGTTAAAGCCGAGGTAATCCGGAAAAATAACAATATAGCCCTGCCCTGCGTATGCAAGCATATTGGTACGGTAATGGCCGAATCCCAGAAAGGTCGATCCGGGCTTCTCCAGACTGGGTGCACATTTATCGGCGATCCCCGTGGTACCCGACCCGAAAACATAAACCGGACGCCTTACAACCTTCTGAAATCTTGGAATAAACAACTGTGCGGTAATATCCGTACTAGTGCCGTTAAAATCGGTACTCCTGTAACGAATAAGGTAAAGTTCCACCGAATAATGTGCCCTGGGAATATCAAACCCTTCAAAAAGCGGAACACTCAATTTGGTTATTTCATCGGCGGTGTATGTGCTTTCATGGGTATAGTCAATTATATCTCCCGGTTTCGACCAGACACATATCGTGTTTAAAAATATAACAGAGAAAATACAGACAAGGATCGGAGTAATTCTGTAACCCGATAAAAGACGCATGCTCGATAACCTCACTTTATTGCTATTTTTCTATTATTTCATACTTCAGGGGCGGTTTATACATGGAGACCCTGCGCATCCATTGTACGACTTCGTAAAAACCTATCTGTCTTGTATCGTGTCTGTTTCCCTTATATATTATTATCCTGACAGGGCTGTTCCGCCGGTACAGTTCATCTGTGAATCCAAGTTGTGTTTCCGGATATACCACCGGATCTTCCGTTCCCTGCAGAATGAGCACGGGTATAGAATGTCCGGATAATCCGGTACTGTTTGCATTTAAAACCGAAGCAATTGATGGAAACTCTTCCTCCAGACGGTTGTTTATAAGTGCCTCTGCAAACTTGTTGTTGAACATCTCCTCAGGTGTCCATGGATAGTACTGTTGCATAGCCCCTATACATTGTCTTGTAACATCGTATTCGAGATTTTCAAGCCACTTTTGATTAAGAATATCGGCCGGATGGAATCTATCCACTCCGTAGAGCTTCGAGTACGTATAAACAACCATAGGAGCAACTACCGAGAACTCCCTGAATAGAGCCTGCATATCTGTTGTGGGTCCATAACCGATTATTCCGTTAATCTGTAATTCCCTAGCATAACTGTTCCGCAGATCCGCTCCTGCAAACGCGGCATGCCCACCCTGGGAGAATCCCGCTAAAAACACCGTATCAGGCTCGGCACTGGTTTTATTTCTTCTGGTAAAATCTTTTACGCTTCGAACAGCATCGAGCATCACCCTTCCCTCCGCTGTTGCACTGAAGAAAGGCTGAAGTATATCCGGCTCGCCAAACCCCATATAGTCTGGAAGCACTCCTATTGCCCCCTGTCCTGCATGAGCCAGGACATGAGATCGGTACAACCCCCAGCGTATGCCTGCAATATGTTCCCTGCTTACCCGACAGGCATCGATAAGCCCTGTAGAGCCCGGGGCAAATACGTATACCGGAACCTTTCTTCCCCTTGCCAGCCTTGGGATAAAAAGCTGAGCATTTATTTTTATAGGTTTACCATCCAGATAGGTACTTAAATAGCGGACCCGGTAGACCTCAACTGCATATTCAGGAGGAGGCGGATCAAAACCTTCAAATAGAGGGGCTATCTCATTCAAAAGCTCATCGGTCTGGTAGACTCTATCCAGAGAATATTCAAGAACCTCCCCCGGAGCAATTGCATACAATACAGAGGGTACTAAAAAGAGCACAACCGTTAAGACCAATTTAGTTAAAAAAGAAAGGTAAGATGAAGAACCGCCAAAAACCATAGCATCCCTGTCAGTAGAGATTAGCATCATCATGAAAGCCGGTCAACAGGTGTCCGAATGACATGTTTAACCATTTCCACTGGCGGCCGGTTTTATTTTCCTGCACTTAATTGACTATATAACTCCTCAAGGGTATTCTATTATTAAATTTTAAGTAATCTAATCGGAGGCATTTTGTGTTCCGCGAGGGGCTTCTTCTCACAGCAATGCTCCTATTGGTAATTCCTGCAAGCTTAAGCCAGCAAGGTCTCTATGGCCCGCCGATCCCCGAAAATACCGCCCTCCTAAGAGTAGTTAACGCCGATGATAGTCAAATCTCACATTCAGTTGATATTGGATACCTTTCAATAAAGAACATCCCTTTTAAAGAAATAACTCCGTATAGACCAATATCACAGGGAATATACATTGCATCCACAGCTTCTCTTCAAAGTGAAGTTATTCTTCAACCCGGAGCCTACTACACAATAGTGCTGGATCATCAAGGGATAACCTCGTTCAGAGACGAAGCACATACAGACCCCGCACGCACTCAACTATATTTATACAACTTATCCTCAATCCCGGAAATAAGCCTCACCACAACCGATGGGGAAATTATGGTAATCGAGGGTGTAAAGAAGCAATCTTCATCCATGGTACTGGTTAACCCTGTACCGGTGCAGTTTCAGGTAGTCTGGAATAATGACAGGACTCTGAGTTTACCCCCTATCCGACTGGAGCGGGGAGAATCTTTCAGTATTTTTGTAATCGGTTCTACCTTCGAGCCGGCTGTAGTCGTTCAACAGGCAGAGGTTAGAATGGATTAGAAGTTAATATGATATTCAGTACCACCCTTTTCGTATTTCTCTTCCTTCCGATCTTTCTTCTTTTCTACTATTTAATTCCCTTTCGCTTCAGGTCCTACTGGATTCTTACGGCAAGTTTCGTTTTCTACGGCTGGTGGCGTATGGACTTTCTCTTTTTACTCGCATCTGTAACCGTGTGGACATACGGATCAGGCAAGGGAATTGCTGCAAATACAGAAATTAATCCCAAAAGAGCCAGGGGTTTTCTTATTGCAGGAGTTGCGCTCAACCTATCTGTATTGGCATATTTTAAATACTTTAACTTTGGTGTAAGAACTCTTAACTCTATTATACAAGCTGCCGGTGGTAAGGGATTTAATGCGTGGGAGGTAATTCTTCCCATAGGAATTTCCTTCTATCTTTTTCAGGCGATTAGTTACCTGGTTGATGTTTATAGAAAAGACGCTTTTCCGGCAACCCGGTATATCGATCTCGCAGCTTACATCTCCCTCTTTCCCCAGTTGATCGCAGGTCCCATACTTCGGTATAAAGACATAGCTCCCCAGTTAAAAAAGAGAGAACACAGTTTCGAACAATTCAGCGCCGGGGCTCTCCGTTTTATGCTTGGATTCTCGAAAAAAGTGTTGATAGCAGACAGTAACGGCATTATTGCAGATCTTATGTTTGGACTAGATACCCCGACATTGGCCGAATCCTGGATCGGTGTCCTGGCATTTACTGCACAGATATATTTCGACTTCTCCGGCTACTCGGACATGGCAATCGGGTTGGGCAGAATGATGGGATTTCGTTTTAAAGAAAACTTTGACCGCCCCTACATTTCTCGAAGCATTACCGAGTTCTGGAGACGGTGGCATATAAGTCTCTCCTCCTGGCTGCGTGATTACCTCTACATTCCGCTTGGCGGAAACAGAAAGGGAGTAACCCGAACTTACATTAATCTGATGATAGTGATGTTTCTTGGCGGTCTGTGGCACGGAGCAGCATGGACTTTCGTTGTGTGGGGTGCATGGCACGGCATTCTTCTTGCCGGAGAGCGCTATATAAGAAATCGAAGGGGGCAGACAGAGGAGAGATCCATTTTTTCAATATTTCCTACAATGTTTCTTGTCATTACAGGGTGGGTTTTATTCAGGGCAGATGATTTTACTAATGCTCTTTCGGTTTTAAAAGGAATGGCTGGTCTTCAGGGTATTGGAATAAGTTCATTCGTTCTGTGGCAGTTACCCATGACGGATCTTTTTACACTCTTAGTGGCAATGGTACTGGTTTTTATACCTCTTTTAATCAAGGAGAGACCATACTTTTTTGCGGTTAATGCGGGTTTTAAGCCGGCGCATGGAGCTATGTTTCTGTTTTTTCTTTTAAGTATAATTCGTTTGAGCTCGGAAGCTTACTCTCCCTTTTTGTACTTTCGGTTTTAAAGGAGATTTTTTGAAATAACCTGAAGGATATGGAGTTTAAAAGGAGTTATTCAGAAAACAGAGCCAAACTTATACCCGGGGCCTCGGTGGTTACAGGAATACTCTTTATTGGAGTTCTATCTGCCGGATTGGGGTTAAGTTTATTTAACCCTGCTCTGGGTCTTTTGGTAAAAGACGGCGGGGTGGGGGCATGGAAATATCAAAGCGATGAGGCGGGATTTAAAGAAAAAATGTCCGGAGTTCTTAAGGGGGAATGGAGTGAAGAGCTTCAACACAGATATGAGGAAGGTTTATTGATAGGGGATTTCTCTGTACACCTCTGGACGGCATTAAGGTATTTAGCCTTTCTGGAAGGAAGGAGTGGAGTGCTTGTGGGGGAGGAGAATTGGCTTTTTACCACAGAGGAGTTTATCCATGTAGAGAATGAAGAGAAGTCTTTAAACATGAGCTTGGAATACATTTTGAACGTAAGAGATGCGCTTAGGGGTAGAGACATTGAGCTGATAGTAGCCCTTATACCGTCCAAGGCACGAGTTTACAGCGAAAAGCTCGGAAGATACACCTTCCCCACCTATGCCGAAAAGCGATATCACTGGTTTCTTGAAAAGTTACATGAATACGGTGTGTGGGCGCCTGATCTGTATAAAGAGCTGGTATCTGCAAAAAAAGAGAATCAGGTTTTCTTACGAACCGATACCCACTGGAATCCCTTCGGAGCGGAGAAGACCGCTGAAAGTATTGCCGGTATAGGGGCTGCCCTTTTAACTCAAAAAGGAGCAGATAGAGCAGATTTTTATTCAGAAGTAACAGGTTTCCGTGAGTACAGGGGAGATTTACTTTCTTTTATTCCCCTTGGAACATTGGAAGATATAATAGGACCGAAGCCGGATAGAATCACAGTAGTCAGAACCAATTTGCTCGAAGATTCTGCCGATGGGAGCCGTTTATTCGGAGAAGTATCTATACCGGTTACATTGATTGGAACCAGTTTCAGTAAGGGTGAGAACTGGAACTTCGATGGTTTCCTTAAGGAACATCTTGCAGCAGACGTGCTGCAGATGGCTCGAGAAGGAAAAGGACCTTATGAACCGATGAATGAGTATCTGAGAAGCGATACTTTTATCAATATAAAACCTTCTCTGATTATCTGGGAAATTCCCGAACGTTATCTAATAAAACCTCCCATTGTTGAAGAAGAGCTTTAATAGCCGAAATATCCTCTTGACAATTTTTTTTAAGAGATTATAATGTATGTTGAATGATGGCAGTCATCATACAACTATTATTGGGATAGAAAGTGGCAGTAGAAAAGATTGAAGGTAGATCAGTCTTCTCCGACAGAGGTGTGGTACTCTCTATTGAAAAAGGAATCATTACCGAAGTCGATTACGCGGACCTTCCTCCGGAAGCACCCTGTCTCTCTACCGGATTTACGGATATACAGGTAAACGGGTACATGGGGATCGACTACAGTGCTCCATGGTTTGGCGAAGGCGAAGTTTCCCAGATGGTTAACCTGCTTGCAAAATCAGGTATAACCAGGCACTGCCCTACAATCGTAACATGCCCATCCGACCGGATAATAAGGAATATAAAAACAATAGTAAAGGCTATAAACAATTCTTTAGAATTTGAATCCTCTATTCCTGGAATACATGTCGAAGGGCCCTATATATCCTCCGAGGATGGACCGCGAGGTGCACACGATTCCCGATATGTTCGAGACCCCGATTTTGATGAGTATCTGAACTGGCAGGAAGCCGCCTCCGGATTGATAAAAATCATAACCCTCGCACCTGAACGAAAGGGTGCTCTCGATTTTATACAACGAGTAAGTAAAAACGGAGTGGCTGTGGCTATTGGTCACACCGGCGCAGAACCTGAGCTGATAAAAGAGGCTGTTTCCGCGGGTGCACGGTTGTCCACCCATCTTGGAAACGGCAGTCACAGCAGGATACCAAGGCTTAAAAACTACATCTGGGAGCAACTTGCAGATGACAACCTTTATGCAAGCATTATTGTAGATGGTTACCACTTACCGGAATCGGTTGTAAAGGTCTTTGCCCGCGCCAAGGGGCTTGAGAAAATCATCCTAGTAAGCGATGTTTCAATGCCCGCCGGTCGATCCCCCGGATTGTACAAATGGGGAAATATCGATGTGCAGGTTTTCAAAGACGGGCATCTTGGACTAGCCGGAACCGAGTTTCTTGCAGGAGCAGGGCATCTTCTGGACAGGGATATTGCACAATTTATCCGTTTTACAGGCCATGCTCTTAAAGATGCAGTAAAGCTCTGCACATCAAATCCCGCAAAGATTCTGGGAATAGATCTCAGGTTAGAAGAGTTTTCTCCCGGAATGCCTGCAGATATTGTGCAATTTCGCTGTCACCAGGGAGCAGAGAAGATAGAGGTGCTTAAAACAATTTTTAACGGGACCACTTTATACGCCGGCAAAACTGAATAAAGGAAGCGTAAATGGTTTTAAAAAAAATAAAAAACGACAGCTTGATATCCACAGCACAGCAGCAAATCAAACTCTTTATTATCGAATCTGGTCTTAAGGCAGGAGACGTTCTGCCTACAGAAAAAGTGCTCGAGGAGCAACTGGGAATCAGCAGAACATCGATAAGGGAAGCACTGCGATCACTGGAAGCTCTTGGTATAGTTGAAAGCAGGCACGGCGTGGGAAGATTTTTAAGGGATTTCAACTACGATGCTATTCTTGAGAACTTATCCTACAATATCCAGGTTAATGTAAAGGATTTCAGAGATATAATTGATGTAAGGATCGCCCTTGAGACGAGTTTTCTTGAACTTGAGGTACCCCGTTTTTCGGAATCGGATATAGAAGAACTCCGGGCAATTCTTAACAAAATGGAGTACCAGGTAAATCATGGGTACAGGGACGAGGAATTAATACAGACTCACACTTCCTTTCATCTCAAACTCTATGAAGGGACGAAAAACCAGCTTCTATTACATCTTATTCGGATATTTGCAACCATACAACGTACACTCACTGTTTTAAACAAATATAGGACCTCAAATAAGCGGGAGTTCATAGAGCTGCACAGAAGGCTTATAGAGGCTATCGAACACGGCGATACAGCACTTGCCAGAGAGAGACTCATCGAGCATTTCAAGGATGTTATCGCCTGGAGTGAAGAACATAAAAATGAAAAACTCACTGAAAGGAGGTGATAAAGACAAAGAGAGAAATTTGTATTCGGCATAAGAGAAAACATTAAAATAAGTTATAAAAAGGAGTAACAAATGAAAAGAACAATCATTATTTTTATGGCGTATTTTCTATGTACAGTTTTGCTTTTTGCCGCAGGAGAGAGAGAACAAATCACAATCAAACTCGGTCACATAAGAGATACCGAGCATCCTACGCACAAGGGTGCGTTGAAGTTTGCCGAACTGGTAGAGGCAAATACAAATGGGCGGATAAAGATAAACGTATATCCTAATAGCCAGCTCGGCGGCATTCAGGAAATGTTTGTTCAGGTGCAGACAGGCGACCTTGAAATGGTATATGGTGGTATAAATACTTTCGGCTTTATCGAAGGAGGTGATGCCTTCGAGATCACCGCAATTCCTTTCCTCTACAGAGACTACGATCACATGCGCCAGGCTCTTTTATCGGACTTTTTCAAACCTGTAATCGAAGATGCGGAAAAGAAAACCGGAATCAAGGTGATGAATATAACCGGTGATACGGCTCCACGGGGCCTAACAGCAAATCGACCGATAAGAAAACCGGAAGATTTTAAGGGCTTAAAGATTCGCACTGCTGCAAGCGAAGTGGTACTTCGGGTGATGAAGAAACTGGGTGCACTGCCGCAACAGATACCCTTTGCCGATCTTTACATGGCCTTGAAAACAGGAGTAGTGGATGCACAGGAAAATGGTGCAATTGTAGTTGCTACGGTTCATCTCTACGAAGTACAGAAGTACTACATGAAGACCGATTATATAAGGGATATTGAAACATTCTACGTAAATCCCGGTTTCTGGAATAAGCTTTCTCAAAGCGATCAGAAAATTTTCATGGATGCAAGTGAGGAAGCGGGGAAACTGGTTACAGAACTTACCCGGAAACAACTGGATGAAGTCTATGAAATTCTCGAAAAGGAAATGACAGTAATCAGACCTCCTGAGCTCGATCTAGAGGCAATCCGAAAAACTCTTGAGGGAACTTTCGAGGACTGGGATGGGACGAAGTGGCCTGAGGGCTTGCTCGATAAAATAAGAGGCATGTAATATTTTGTGGGTGCGGTTCCAAACTGCACCCACGGTTTTTTGGATGGATCGGGTTAAATGATTGCCATACTGTTTGTAACTTTATTTACACTTATCGGTTTCGGGTTTAGCATCTGGGTTTCGATGGGGGTAAGCGGAGCTCTATATATCCTTATAAGGGGTGATGTTTCTTTTCGCATCATCGTTTCCCAGATGGTCGGAGGCGTTGATTCGACAACTCTGGTTGCGATCCCCTTTTTCATCTTTGCGGGAAACCTTATGAACAGGGCTGGGATTACCAAAAAACTTGCCGATTTTGCGGACTTTTTTGTGGGAGGTTTCAGGGCAGGACTCGCCTATGTATCGATTGTTGTAAGTGTTATTATGGCTGGCGTATCCGGCTCCGCCGTTGCCGATGCAAGCTCGGTATCTTCTGTTCTCCATCCTATAATGAAAGAAAGGGGTTACGACGATACCTTCTCAGCCTCTATAAATGCAAGTTCTGCGGTAATAGGCCCCATCATTCCGCCCAGCATACCCATGATTTTAATCGGAGTTATAAGCGGTATATCCATAGGCAAGCTTTTTCTGGGCGGAGTTATTCCCGGATTGATGATGGCTCTGCTTCTATGGATAGTAGCTACAGTGGAGAGCAAGAGGAAAAAATACCCCATTGTTAAAAGCCAGATAAGCTTGAAGAGATTTTTTGTAATCTTTAAAGATACTTTTCTTGCGATTCTAGCTCCCGCATTTGTTATCGCAGGAGTTGTCTTTGGATTTGTAACAATTGTGGAAGTGGCAGCACTGGCAATTCTCTACATCCTGTTCCTCTCTCTTGTTGTGTACAGGAGCATCGGGGTACGTCAACTTTTTGAAGTATTTGTTCAGACAGCAGTTTTCTCCTCCTCTATAATGATAATCTTTGCAGTAGTGGGATTATACCAGTATATAGTTGCATCGGAGCAACTCGGTAAGCAATTGTTCAACCTTGTTCAATCACTTAATATGGGAAAAACCCTCTTTCTTCTCTTTACAACGATCTTCTTTCTTCTCATGGGCTGTGTTCTGGATGCAGTTCCCGTTATGCTGATCTTCTTCCCGGTGCTTCTGCCCATAGCAAAAAGCCTCGGTATAGATCCTACCCATTACGGTGTAATCGTTGTACTGAACTTAATGATAGGCCTTCTTACCCCGCCCATAGGAGCTCTCCTGTTCATTCAGACCAAGATAGCCAATCTTCAGTTCAACACCCTGGTACGTGCTATCTGGCCTTATACAGTTGCCCTGATTGCGGTATTACTCATAATCACCTATGTGCCCGTTCTGGTTTTATGGATTCCGGAGCTCATATTTTAAATGCAGGAAAGAAACAGATGGATTTATTAGCTAAAAGGCTTGTTTGGATTTTACAGCGCCTGGCCGGCTTGCTTTTTGCAGGTCTTTTTCTGGTTACAGTTCTAAACATCGCCCTTCGAAATCTGGGGGGAATAACCTGGTTGTGGATTCCGGGAATATCCAGGCTTCTCTTTATCTGGACAGTTTTCTTAGGTACGGCATCTCTCTACGAAACCGAAGACCACCTCATAATGGATTTCCTCGTCAATAAAATGAAAGAAAGTAGAAGAAGGAAACTCAATCTTGTGATTAATTCCATATTTCTGGCTTTTTCTCTCATACTCGTAATATACGGCTTTATAGTGGTAAGGGTTCGCATGGGAATACCCTTTGAGACATGGAACTTTCCCACAGCCTACGCATACCTCGCAGTACCCGTTTCCGGTGTTATTATGGTTTTCTTTTGTATAAACAAACTTCGCAAACTTGTAAAAGGAGCAGCTTATGAACAAAGAGTTTGAAACTTATAAAAATACCCTGATTGGTATTATGGAAAAAATCTCAAAGCAAGGTCAAGTAATCACTTCGGCAGCTAAAGAAATTGCAAAATCCATAGCCAATGACGGTATAATTCACGTCATTGGCCCAGGAGGTCATTCCAACATGGCAGCAGAAGAGGTATTGTGGAGAGCCGGAGGTCTTGCACCAATCAATGCTATTCTCGATCCTGGAACAAACCTGATTCACGGAGCAAAGCGTTCCAACTATATAGAGAGAACCCCTGGATACGCCCACAAAGTTCTCGATGCCTACCGGGTAGGGCTTAAACCCGGAGAGATCATCATTATTGTAAATGCTTACGGGATAAACTCCATGTGCATAGATACAGTTCTTGAGGCGAGAAACAGGAAAATGGTTACTATCGGCATAACTTCACAGGAGTTTGCAGATAAGCTCCCCCCGGATCATCCTTCCCGACATCCATCCGGGAAAAATCTCTACCAGGAAGTAGATTATTTCATAAACTGCCACCTCCCCTACGGCGATGCAGTCGTCGAAATAGAGGGTTGCAAGCAGAAAACCGGACCCACTGCTACTATCTGTAATGTGTTTGCCATCAATCTTTTAATGATAGAAACTGTTAAACAACTTGTTGGCCTCGGGGTGGAACCACCCCTATGGATGAGTGCCAATCTTCCCGGAGGGGATGAGGCAAACCGGGCAAAAGAAGAAAAATATATTCCCAGGATAAAGCATCTGGGGTGAAGTGCAGTACTGACGCATCAAGCGCCGTAGATATCCATTCCAGAAGTCAATTACGACGATAAGCATGACATCTCCTTCTTATAAATATCTCCTCATCACGTATTCACCTGAAAATCCTGCACCCCTGGCCAATATGCCAAAGTTAACATACTTTGCAGTCTTGAATCCCAGCCGCTCGTATAATTTTTTAGCCCTTTCGTTGGAATCGATTACCTCCAATCGGATCGACCGGAAACCCATCTTTTTAGCAAGGCTTATGGCTTCTTCGATCAGGGTTGTTCCTATGCCCTTTCCTCTCAATTCACTATCAACTGCCACACTATCAATCCGAATTTCCCCCGGCTCTTTTATTCTTCCTGGTAAAAAAGTAGTAAGAATCGAAAAACGGAGAAGAGCTCCTGGTAAGGAGAATTGCCTTCTGAAAACATCAAATCGAAAATCGGTAAATCTGTGACTACCATAATGAAACCCGAGGAAACCAACAACTCTGTTCGAAAGACATGCATACAATCCCTGATCAAAACGAAGAGAGTCTCTTACAATCGCTATACCCTGATCTTTATTTATGTAAAGGCTTTTATACTTGCTTCCGAAGGCTTCCCAGAAAAGCTCCGCTATTCTCTGGTTTTCCCCTTCTGGTAAATCTTTAAGAACTTCTATCCCCTTTGCATTTTTCATTTGTCATTGCATCCGAGATGGGTAAACAACCACCGGCAAAGCCTAAGGCTTTGCAAGCCCTGGTGATTGCACCGGCCCTCCTCCTAAAACCTTTCTTAATCCATATATCTTCCTGCATTTACATCTATCACTTCTCCGGAAACGTAATCGTTTTCCAGAAGATAAATAACGGTGTGGGCTATTTCTTCGGGTCGGGCTATTCTTCCAAAGGGAGTAAGAGCAGAGAGTTTCTTCTTTACCTCTTCTGAAATAAGCTCGGTATCCACAGGACCGGGGGCAATTGCATTGACTGTTACATGCGGGGCGAGCTCATTTGTGAGAGCAAAGGTCAGTCCCAGTAATCCGGCCTTGGATGCCGCATAATGACTTCCGATTGTCCCCCCCATCTTTGCCGCAATAGAAGAGATGTTTACAATTTTGCCCTTTCTTCTAACAAGCTCCCCCTTTAAAGCCTTACAGCAGTAAAAACTACCC
The DNA here is from genome assembly GCA_003645645.1 of Spirochaetota bacterium. GTDB lineage: Bacteria > Spirochaetota > Spirochaetia > SPDA01 > B32-G16 > B32-G16. The sequence continues at coordinate 16,536 of QNBH01000044.1, forward strand.
GAAAGATTTGTATCAAGAACCTCCCGCCATTCTTCAACAGAAATATCATCGATTCTTGAGCTTGGCCCGGAAATTCCTGCATTGTTTATTAAAAAATCGATACCTCCGAGTTTATCTATTACCTGAGAGACCATTTTCTCAACCTGTTTGAAATCCTTTATATCACATTGAACGGCACATGCCTTTAGCCCCCTTGCTCTTGCCGATTCTATAACCTCCTCCGCTTTCTTCTTACCGCGGAAATAGGTAATCCCCACATTGACCCCTCTTTCCGCTAGAGCAAAAGCTGTAGCCCTTCCTATCCCCCTGTTACCTCCTGTTATTAGTGCATTTTTACCTTTAAGTTCCATAATCCTGCCTCCTTTAATCATGTGTTTAAATTCGTCAATAATAAAAACCAGGACTGGCTTGAAAATGGTCAGAGAAACAGCGACGCATTGGATGGAGTTTTAACAGCAGCCCTTTATACTAATTTATTGCTAATTTCTTTATCCAATATGGCACCCTTAAATAGCCCTTTTTCGGATTAAATATTCTTCCAGAACTTGTAATGTTTCTCTTCAAGTTCTCTCATGGACGGCATAGGATAGAACTTGGTCTCTTCCTGAGAGGCAAACATAAAGCCGTTTCTTATCTGCTTAAAGGATATTTTGTCTAAAGAACTGTCTACACATAAACCCTTTGTGTGTTTATCAGGATACTTTACAAGTTCTTTATATGCATCCCGAAGGGACGCCGGGTGAATGCTTAAAACCGGAGATTGGCGGAAAGGATTCTGTTCGAACTCCTGGATAAAAAGGCCTATATCCAGATCGAGCTGGGAGTAAAAAACCTTCGGCGCTCCTTTGCGGTATTTGGGAGCGGTAACATGTTTTCCAAACTGAATAAAATCGTAATCTGAAAGAACCATCATTCTGATGGGGGCAATTTCTACAAAAATACGTATCTGCCCGGGTTCTTCCGAGCTCCGGTAAGGAGCCTCTTCCAAACCTACGGTATATCCCTCGGGAGAAGCCAGGTAGAGGTTTTTGATAAATGCGAAATCGATATGTTCAAGCACTCTGTAGCTTGAGATGAACTTGGTAGCCTTGGGCCGACCGTTCTCATGTGGCTTGACCTCCTCGAGTATCTCATCCAGCTCAAAATAGGGATGCCGGAAGTTTATGTCAACCTCTGCAAATATCACCTTCCCATGATAGTACCTCGTGGATCCTACACTGTAATGTTTTGCGAATCTCTCAGGAACGTATTGCGAGGCTATCAGAGCCACATTTGGATAAAGAATCAAATATAGCCTTTTAGCATATTCCATAACCTTAACCACCCCAATAATATTTTAACATAGGAGCTATGACAAGTGAAACCACTGCCATCAATTTAATAAGTATATTGAGCGACGGTCCAGCCGTATCCTTGAAAGGATCACCCACCGTATCTCCTACAACTGCAGCCTTGTGAGCTTCCGAGCCCTTGCCGCCACCGAAACCGCTCTCTATCATCTTTTTTGCATTATCCCAGGCCCCCCCGGAATTGGCCATAAATATAGCCAGCACAACACCCGATACGGTAACACCGGTAAGCAAGCCTGTGAGCATCTCCATACCACCCAGGAAACCAACCAGTACAGGTGTGGCAGCAGCAACTATTCCGGGAAGCAGCATCTTCTTTAAAGCAGCAGTTGTACTTATATCTATACACTTACGATAATCAGGTTTTTCTATATCTTCAAGTATGCCGGGATTCTCTTTGAACTGTCGGCGCACCTCCTCTATCATTGCAAATGCCGCACTCCCGATTGCAGTCATGGCCATCGATGAGAAAACATAGGGTATTACCGCTCCGATAAGAATTCCCACAAGTACATTAACTTCCGTAAGATCTATATATTCCACTCCGGCCGCTTTCCTGAATGCAGAGAACAGGATTATGGCAGTTAAAGCAGCGGAGCCAATAGCAAATCCCTTCCCGATGGCTGCAGTTGTATTACCTACGGCGTCCAACTGATCTGTGACGGCTCTGGTCTCGTGGGGAAGCCCTACCATTTCCGCCAGGCCGCCCGCATTGTCGGCTATAGGACCGTAAGCATCGACTGCTATCTGTATACCGAGAGTAGTAAGCATCCCCAGGGCAGCAAACGCAATCCCATATAGGCCTGCCAGGGCAGAGCTTGAGAGAAGAACTGCCCCTATTATCAGAATAGGAGGAAAACTTGAGAGCATACCTATCCCCATACCTGTTATGAGCGTGGTGGCAGCCCCGGATTCGCAGGACCTGACTATTGCCTTTACGGGTCTTGTTCCAATCCCCGTAAAATATTCAGTAAGAAAGCCTATACATATTCCGGCTGCCAACCCGATCATCATGGAGAAAAAAACCCTTAAAGAATCGGTACCTGCTCCAAAAGTCTCCTTTCCTAACAGTAGACGGATTACCACAAAGGAGATCAATGCAGCAACAATTGCGGCTGTGAAAGTTCCTGTGTTAAGCGCGTATTGGGGCGATTTGCCATGGTTCGTTCTTACCATGAATATTCCTGCAATTGCAGAAAGTATTCCCAAGCTGGCTATAATGAGGGGTAAACTTGCAAGCTTGAGCCTCATGACATTGCTTGCATCTGCAGAAACACCAAGAATCATCGCACCTACGATTGAGCCGACGTAAGATTCAAACAGATCTGCGCCCATGCCGGCAACATCACCTACATTATCGCCCACATTATCGGCAATTGTGGCAGGGTTTCGGGGATCATCCTCCGGTATGCCCGCCTCTAACTTACCAACAAGATCTGCTCCAACATCGGCGGCCTTGGTATATATACCTCCCCCGACCCTGGCAAACAGTGCTATCGATGAGGCACCGAGAGAGAAACCCGAAAGGATGGGTAAAACCGATGTATTAAGGGAGGATGCATCTTTACCGAAAAGATAGGTTCCGATAAACAATACCAGAACTATACCGCCTATTGCCAGTCCGACCACACTCATCCCCATTACACTCCCTCCGGAGAAGGATATCAGAAGAGCCTTGTTAAGGCTCTCCATGGCTGCATTGGCAGTTCTTGCATTAGATTTTGTGGCTACCCTCATTCCGATGAAACCGGCAAGGGCGGAACAGGCGGCTCCCAATACAAATGCCATGGACTGGAGACGAAGAGTGCCTCTATTTGCAGCAACAAGAAACAGAGCCACAAAAAGTACAAAGGGAATGAGCACCCTGTATTCACGGTAAAGAAAGGCCATAGCCCCATCGGAGATATAACCACTTATGATTTTAAGATCTTCCACATCAACCGGTTGTTTGTAGATCCATCTGGTTCTTAAAAACGAATAGAGCAGAGCAATGAAACTACCCCCCAGACCTATTTGAAGTGCAGCGGTTATCATTTTTTCTTACCCCTTATTATAGAGTTCGTCCTCTTGAATATATTACTATTTATATAATCTTTGGGGATCGGCAATTTTATAAATCCTTAAGCAGCCTCATGGAACCCCCCGGGATTGATACAGGCCGACCGAGATTCTCTACCACTAATAACTGGTAATTTTGGTTTTTTTTCCGGGATTGATAATAATAGAAATAGTTTATTTAATGCTAAAGAAATTTTCAAGAACATGAATTATTTTATTTGACTTAAAATAACTCGTCAGTATATAATTCAGCTATCCATAGCCATCCCTTAAAGGAGGTTTTTATGAAAAAAGCTATAGTTCTTTCATTGATTGTCATTTTCTCTTCTGGTGTTCTTTTCGCTGGCGGTGGTAAGGAGAAGCCGGCGGCAGAAGCCG
>QNBH01000045.1 GCA_003645645.1 Spirochaetota bacterium
ATGAAAAACCCGATCTTTTTCGTAAAACAATCGGAAAAATCGAAGAAATGCAGATAGAGGAAGTGCAGGAATGGTTAAACTCACTTAAAACGGCCGGTCTTCCCTATCGAGAGCCTCTTACAGAGTTTTATGCACGTTTCTCCTTTGCTTTTACTCCATTGATTGTATCTATCATTTCCAGTGCAGTGGGTGGTAGATTTAAAAAAAATATCCTTTTAATGAGTCTTCTATTGAGTCTTATTCTTGGTGTTCTTTACTATGTGCTGGAGATGATACTAGTACTTTTTGCAAAAATCGGCTATATTCCTCCTCTTGCAGGATCCTGGGGTGCCTTTGTCTTTTTTTTCTTTGCAGGAATCGTACTCTTCCGTTTTGCAAGAACCTGAACAAGGACGAGGAATTTAGATGTTTTTCTCTGTTTTAAAAGAAGATACGACTACCAGGGCAAGAACAGGAGTGCTTTTTCTTAAAAACGGAAATGTTCTTACTCCCGCTTTTATGCCGGTAGGTACTTATGGAACAGTAAAGGCCATCTCCGGTGATGCTCTTCTTCAAATGGAGATAAACCTGGTGCTGAGCAATACATATCATCTATATCTGCGACCAGGTCTTGATACTCTTGAAAAATTCGGAGGACTGCGTAGTTTTACAGGATGGAAGGGTAATATATTAACAGATTCCGGAGGATATCAGATCTTTTCCCTCTCTTCTTTAAGAAAAATAGAAAAAGAGGGGGTAGTGTTCAGATCACATATTGACGGATCACTGCATACCCTGAGTCCAGAAGATGTAGTCAAAGCACAAAAGATAATTGGAAGTGACATTTTGATGACACTTGATGTGTGTACTCCACCCGGAATATCTTACCGAGAAGCAGCAGAAGCCCTAGAAATTACTTCCCTGTGGGCTAAAAGGAGTAAATACTGTTGGCTTTCCCTGCAGGAAGATTTTAAAGGTCAGCTTTTTGGAATAGTTCAGGGAAACTTTTTTAAAGATTTAAGAAAGAGAAGTGTAGAGGAGATTTTAGAGCTTGACTTTCCTGGTATAGCCATTGGAGGGCTTTCTGTAGGTGAAGAGCAGGAAGTCTTTTATGACTATCTGAATTATACATCCTCACTCCTGCCCGGGAATAAACCTAGGTATCTAATGGGAGTAGGTACTCCGGAGTATATCCTCTCGGCAGTGGAAAATGGAATCGATCTTTTCGATTGTGTTTTCCCCACCCGAGTTGCTCGAAATGGTACTGTTTTTACTTCCACAGGATTGTTGCCCCTTAAAAGAGAATATAACAAACACGACATGGAACCTATCGATAAAGAATGCAATTGCCGAACATGCAGAAATCATTCGAGAGCCTTTCTAAGACATCTATTTAAGACAAAGGAGATAATGGGACCTGTTCTTGCAACCGAACACAATATTTTTTTTATTCAAAATTTGATAAAAAACATCCGAAAGAATATCAATCTTGGTAATTTCCGGCAATTTAAAGAACATTTTTTACAGGAATACCTGGGAGATAAATAATAATATGGAGGAAAAATCAACATCAAGTGAGACAAGTCTTCGAAAAAGTACTATTTCCACGATCATAGTCATGGGAAGTACTTTTCTATCCAGGCTTCTGGGCTTTGTTCGAATTGCGGTAATCGGAGCGATATTCGGAACAAGTGGGAGTGCAGATGTTCTTAATGCTGTGTTTACAATTCCCAACAATTTACGGAAACTGCTGGCAGAAGGAGCATTTTCTTCGGCTTTCATTCCTGTATTTTCTTCAGCTCTGGTAAAGGAGCCTTCCGGAGAAAATCCAGGAAATATTGTTAGAAATATAATTTCATTTCAACTTGTTATACTTGTTCCGTTATGTTTGCTCTCTGTCGTTTTTGCAAAACCTCTCATGAATCACGTATTTCTTGAGTTCCGCGATCCGGAACTCTTAAACCTTTCCATAAGTCTCTTTAGATGGTTCATAAGTTATATATTGCTCATTAGTATAAGCTCGGTCTTAATGGGTATTTTAAATGTTCACGGCAAGTTTTTCATACCTGCCTTTGCTCCAATTTTTTTTTCTGTAGCAGTGATCACCTCTATTCTGATTCTTCACCGGATAATGGGTGTTTTTTCAATGGCTGTCGGTGTTCTTTCCGGAGGCCTCTTGCAGATAGTTTTTCAGCTTCCTCTGTTCAGGAAACTGGGGTACGATTTCAAACCTAACTTTTCCTTTGGAAATGAATATTTTAAAAGGATTATAAGACAGTGGATACCCGTTCTTGCTACCGCTTCCGTTTTTGCCGTAAATCAACAGATAGCAGTACGTTTTGCAACAGGGCTTACTGAGGGTAGTACTTCCGCACTGCAATACGCACTGGTTTTTTTTCAACTTCCCTTTGGTATCTTCTCGGTCTCCCTTACTACCGTATTATTTCCACGAATGAGTCGTCAGGCAGCTTCCGGCGATATACTGGGATTAAGGGATACTCTTCAGTACGGATTACGATCACTTCTCGTTTTTCTTATTCCCTCTTCTCTATTTCTCATTGTTCTGGGAAAAGAAATTATTTCTGTTGCCATGTTCAGAGGAGAGTTTACCCTTGAGGATACACTGCTTACTTCCCGTGTGCTGTTTGGATATTCTTTAGGACTTTTTAGTATTGGAGGATTTAATTTTACACAGCGTTTTTTCTATTCACTCGGAGAATATCGTCCTACCTTTTATATGGCTCTTACTGTTTGTGTGGTAGATATCATCCTCTCTATCTGGCTTAAAGAGACTTCTCTCCACGTTGTGGGCCTTGCATTGGCCAATACAATTTCTTTTTCACTGGGATTTTTGCTTATGATCATTATTGCTAGAAAACGATTGGGCCATATTGAAGGAAGAAAAATATTAAACACTGCTTTCAAAATATTTGTTTCTGCAATTCCATCTATTATCTTTATATTAGGATACCTGCGAATTACCGGAGATTGGTGGAAGAGTGTAAGCAGCATCCGTTCCTTTTCTCTTTTACTGGGTTGTGGAGGTGGTGCTATACTAATACTAATAGCTATGTATTATGTTACAGGTGTAGAAATGATAGGTAAGCTCCTATCCAGGAGGAGTGATAATGTTAAATAAAAGCACAGTAATTTTCTTATTCATTTTTATTCTATCTTCGAGCGGGTTTACAGAAGAAAACCAGGAAAGTATAAAGTCGCTTAGAGAGGAGAGAACAGCGATTTTAAAATACGGTATAGACTCAGAAATTATTGAGCTTGTAGATAAGATGATCGAAGAAAGGGATGACTCCTTGGCAGAGGAGGCAGAGAAAGTTTTCAAACAAACAACCAATCCCAGAGTAAGAATAAAACTTCTTAATTTTTTTTCTCAAATAGAGTATCGTAATGCAGAGGAGATGGTACTTAAACTTATCGAAGACCACGAAAACAGGGATAGAGATCTAATTGTAGAATCGATAAGGTATATTTCTGAAAGTAAGAACAACGAGATTTTAACAAAAGCGGCAGAGATCTTGGAAGAATTGACAACTCATAGAGAAAATGAAATCGCGTCAGCAGCAATAAAGGGATTGGGAAAGACGGGAAAGAAGGAGTATGCAGAGAAGCTAATCTCTCTTTTTGAGAAAAGGGATTATCCTTCTTCACTTAAGCCTGAAATTATTCTAGCTCTGGGAGATTTAAAAGCTGAGAAAGCCCTGGAACCCCTGATTAAAATACTTGAGAATAAGGATGAGAGCGAAGTCTTACGCCGGTATGCGTGTGACTCACTGGGAAAGATAGGTAATCCTAAAGCCGTTGAGCCTCTTATCAGGGCATTTAGAACCGGAGATACTATTTTAAGATCCTATGCAATATATGCCCTGGGTAAATTCCCTGGGGAGGAAACAGAATCGATTCTTATCGATGCTCTAAGAGACTCTTACTATAAAGTTCGTATTTCAGCAGCAAAAGCGCTCGGAGAGAGAAAAGTAAAAAGCGCAGTGGATATTCTTATATATAAGGCAGAAAGAGACCCAGAACCCTCTGTAAGAGAAGAAGCGATAAAAGCCCTTGCTGATATTGGGGAAGAGAAGGGTCTTGTGGTGTTGCGTAATTTGTTTAAGAATTACAGAACGCCCACAACATTAAGAATGATCGCTCTCAAGGCTCTAACGGAGAGCGATCTTGAGAAATCAATTCCTGTTATAGAAGAAGTAATAAAAAAAGAGTGGAATAAAGAAGAATCAAAGCTTCTTATGGATATTTGTAAGATTCTTTCCATTACAGAGTCGCCGCTATTGAAAGGATTGTTCGCAAAGCTCCTGGAACATCCAGACTCCATGGTAAAGATTTATGGAATTCTGGGAATACAGAAAAATAACTTAAAGGAGTTGCGAGAACACATTTCGAAACTTCGTGATGAGAAATACGGTAGGACGGTAAATAAATATGCTGAAAATGCCTATGATGTTCTTAAATAGTGTTTAATCCGGGTTGATCGATTAGATGCATAACCCTGTTAATCCTCTCCAGAGGAGAGACATACTCCCTGAAAACGATTATTATCTCCTTACCTGTCTCTGAACGGGCGGTTATCTCCCTCTCCAGGCAACCCTCCAGAGGAGCATTTAGAGAGGGAAAGTATTCTTTTCTGATTGGAACTAAAATATATTTTCCTCGACTGTATGTAATAAAGCCGATATCTCTTGGAAAGGGAGAGATGAAAATTAGAAAATCGGAATCCTTGCCACCGATGTAAAGTTTTGATTCTTCTTTGATAAAATGAACGTTTCTAAGACCTATATTAGAAGTCTGAGAATAAACCCTCATCTCTATCGGGCGCCTTAAGTATTCTCTATAGAGTTTTTCAAAGTCCTGCCTGGTAGCCTGATAAGATTCATATTCCACCGGCATGGATCGTTCTATTGCTTTTCGTGTAAATGCAACAAGAAATATTATGCATGCAAACATAATTAAACCTACAAGAAACAGTACGGTCGAAGGAAATATCTCGGGAAAAGATAAAGATAAACCCTTTCTCTCTTTCAAGTAAAACTGTAAAACCCCTTCTCTTGGGGAAACGGGCAAGTCTCCTGAAAATACAAGTTCTATATTCATCACCTTTTCGCCCGGAGCGGTTGTATCCGGCAGAATCATGGTAGCTTTTAAAGTTTTCTCTTCAAAGGCAGTTAGCTTTACGGAGATCTCCTTTTTTAATATATTTTTATCACTCCACAAGACCTGCAGGAGTTTTATCCTTATTGGTTCATCGCTGTTATTTTTTACCCTGAACGGGGCTGTAAAAACCTGGTTAACCCTACCGAGATATCCTGGAAAGATTATAGAAGGAGTTCGAAAAGTTCGGGAGGAAACATTCTCCTTTTCTTCTTCTCTGTATTCAATTGCAGGAATATCAAGAGTCTCGGATAGAGCAGGAAAGAGATCCCGTTTTTTTAATTCCCCGCCGTTATCGTTTAAGGTAAAATCAGTTGCTTCTCTCTCCGGTGTCTCCTCCTTCTCTTCGGGCAGTTTCAATAGATGGATTTTCCATCTCATTTTATCCATTTTTTCCTCAATATTCTTTATCTCTTCCTCAATATTTGCTTTATCCTCCTGGAAGGGGCTGCCAGGAGGGGGATCGTGTATTCCATCGGTCAATATAAGGATTATTTTTTCAGTATTTGCAGGCAGATCGTAAGTATATTGGTAGAGATATTTAAGTGCCCTGATCAGATCTGTATATTCTCCAAAAGGATAGAGGAGTAGAATTTCTTTGAGTATCTCTTCCACATCCTTATTATTTTCGATTTTTCGAGATATTTCGATCTCAGGTGTCCCCGAAAAGGTAATGAGATGGAAGTTATCATCTAAACTCAACTGATATCTTAAAGCATCATTGATAAGATAATTAACTAGTCCGTCGAAAATTGAAAAGACACTTCTGGATATATCGAGTAATACTATCATATCTTTCTGCTCACCCATCAACTTGGGTGAGCAGATCAATATGAGAATTATTACAAGAAAAATATTAATTTTTGATATCATGAAAAATCATAAATTTGCAGCTTCAATTTTTTCGACTTTATAATTATACTTCCTTTCATTTATTACAAAGTACAAGTGTTCACCAACTTTGTGATTCCACAATTCACTTCCCAGGGGAGAGAGATAGGATATTATGTTTTTTGAAGGTTCCGATTCCCAGGGCCCAAGAATTGTATATTCCTCTTTATTCCCCGAATCTATGTTGGTGAGGTATACCTTTGTACCAAAAGAGATGGATGAAGTGTCGATATCTCTTTTGTCGAACACCTGAGCTCTTTCAATCTCCTCTTTTAATTTCGCAGCAGAACTGTTCAACATATCTTGCCGTTCCTTTGCTGCTTTATATTCCGCATTCTCTCGAAGATCACCATGCTGAAGAGCTATATTCAGTTCCTGAGAGTTTTTCGGTACCTCCACTTCAAGGATGTGTTTTAATTCTTTTCTCTTTTTTTCGTAACTCTTCCGAGTAACCAACAGGGCTCCTTTCGCCAGTGTATTTTTTTCTTCCTTTCCATAGAACTTGAATGTAGGAAATCTTTCTTTTACCTTGTGCTTAAGTTCGATCTTCTTGGAAGGATCAAGATCTCTTATATCTTCTACCAGTGTGTATATTCTACTTACAGAATCCTCCCCGGAACTTATAATGTAATTTTCCAGGTTTTTATCTTTAAACAGAAAGGACTGGATCTGCTTATTGATTTTTCTGTTCGCACTCACATCCCTTTTATTACTTATTTCTCTGAATGTTATCTCAAGTAGATGAATCAATCCTATTAGAACTTTTTCGTAGTTTATTCCCAATTTTTCAAACCATAACTTAGAATAATTCCTACCAAGCCACAATAGTGCCTCTCTCGAATCCTTATAATTATCCAGTATTTTTTGGGTCAAGTCTTTAAGCTTATTCCGATCTATTTCGTTTAATTCATCTACGATATAACGACAGGAATATAGAGGAAATAGTTGTACAAATATCTCCTCCCAATTATTTATATTTTTCTTTACTTCTTCTAAAAAACTCCTCTTTAAATCGGGGCTTTCAATTCGGTTAAATACTTCTTCAATATCGTCGATTTGACGAAAAAGTTCCAAGAAAGAGTATTGATAGTCGGGGTTTAGATAGGGATAATCTTTTATCAACCGCCGTATAATGAGATAACTCGATATAATAAACTCATTTACATTACTGAAAGCCTTGAGAAAACTGCTAAAATAATCGAACATCTCACCGAAAAACTCTGAATCGGGATCGGAGTGCTTTAGAAAATCTTCCATTATGTGATATTTATTAAAAAAGTTTTTTTCTGCTTTAAACTTATTGAAAGTTTTTTCTTCAAAAGAGATGGGCGTCTCTCTTACAACAAAGTGGTCCTGTTTATCAGGTAGATTTCCGAAAGTAGGATCTGTTTTCAATATCTTTCGCGCTTCTGCGCTCCATGAAGACCACTCTGAAGGTGAAATTATACTTGGAACAAGCTCAGATTTTATTTTTTTCATATCTGCCGTATTATCAAAACTCTTAATAACTGTCTTAAGAGTCCAGGGAATATCCTTTTTTACTTTTTCCCTTAACTCCTCCCTGGTGAGCACTACTTTTAAAACCCAGATATGATCTTTCGGGAGAACGTTAAGGGCATTAACTGCCATTTTCAAAGACATTTTATGCCCTCTTTTTCTAGCAAAATCTATTACTATTTCATCATTCTCTATTTTCGATATTCTTCCTATTCCCCAGGAGCGATGACAGACAAAATTCCCCTGATCAAAGGATATATGTTTCTCGAAATCTGAAATTGCATCGTGAACATTTCTCCAGCTTTGATTTAAGTTGGAAATTTTAAGATACTCTTCCAGTTGGCTGTGACTTTTATACTTACCACGATATACACTTATGATTTCATTTCGAGCCCACAAATTTTTTGAATCATAATCAAGAATCCTCTTTAGAATGGTGATACATTTATTCCAGTCTTCTTTCTCTTTGTAATATTCGAAAAGATCCTGTAATAGTTGCGAAGCACGTTCCGTACTAATTGATTTTGCCACTTTACCTTCCACGTGGAAGAAAAAGTCGGTATCTTCCGGACAATATTCTATAAGTTTGTGCCAGATATCTTTTACATTGGAGAAAAGTCTTTTATTGACATATCGATGAATCGCTTTTTTGTAGAAATCTATTGCTCCTTCCAGATCATCTTCTCTTTCTTTTTTCTCGGCAATATGTTTAACTATATCCGCTTCTTCGTAGTCAATTTTGATGAGCCTTTCCCAAACTTCATACATTTTATCTTCTTCGTTCTCATTACGACAACAATCTGCCAGAGTTCTTAGAGCAAATTTGTTTTCTCCGAAACTTAAAATGCGATTGCATAGATATTCTACAATTTTCCACTTATGATTATCCGAGAAAATATTTATTAAAATACGCAGGTTCGTATCGTCTACGAGTTGACGACTCAAAGAGATAATCCCGGATATATAGAGGGCAATGATACTGTTTTTAGTATGTTGCAGATATTCATCACAGAGTCTTTTAGCTTCGGTCCTGACTTCATCGTCGTCGAGTTTCTCTATAATTTTGTCCAGTTCTTTAAAATTATTTATAGTATAACTATTTATAGTAGCCCGGGTCCACTTCTCCTCGTTTAAGAGATCTTTTATTGTTTTTAATTTATCTTTGCTTTTTGCTGTATTTACCTCACCCATTTTCTACTCCCATTAATTAACATATTTTTCGTATATTTCCGGTTTTAATCTTTTTATCTTTTTAAGCACTTCATCTATGCGCTCATGAGTTTCTCCGGTGCTCATATAATAATCTATCAACCAGAAATAATGGTTTATCAATCTTGGCAAAAAGATCTTTCTATCTTCTTCCTCCTCCTCGAGCTTGGTTTCAAGAGCATAAATCGACTGTTTAAGCTTTCCATATTCCAGGGGCTTAAGCTCTCTCTTTATGTTGAACACACCGTAAAGTACACCGTAAACAGGAATCCATTCTTCCAGCTCCGGTGAACCGAAACCTTGCTCCTTGAGCCTGTTTATTAGTCTTCTTATGAGCCATGATTCCAGCGAAGATAGATCTATCTTCTGTGGATCAAGAAAAAAAGCTTCTCTGAAGAACACCTTTGAAGCTTTAAGCTCGTTTATTAGAGCGTAACAATCTGCAAGTTCTGACAGAATTTCTGCATCTTCTGAACGCTGTCTATTAGCGGCTTCAAGAAACTCAAGGGCATGCTCGAAATCTCCCTTCCCCTTCCAGCATTTACCAATTTTAAAGAGAAGTTCTGTGTCATGAGTCCCTGTTTCAGCAAGTATTGATAAATAGTGTTCTAATGCTTCTCCAAATACATATTGTTTTAAGGAATAAATACAGTTATCGTAAGCTCCTGTTAGATCTTCCATAAATTTTATAAAACTTTTCCACTGAGAAAACAGAAACTCACCCTTTTCATAAACTTCAGAGAGATTATCCAGCTTACTCTTTCGTTCATTCCAGTAAGTTGCACACTTTAAAGCAGTCATTACTTCCTCATTTTCAAAATCCAGTGAAAGGGCTTCGTTAAGAACATCCTTCGCTCCTGCAAAATCGCCCTCTCTAAATAAACTGTACGCGATATCCATCATTGATGAAATTTTCTCTTCTTTATTTGATTCGCCGCTCATTTTAATTTTTTTCTTCTCTTATAAGAATATAATAACTCAATGCTTTCGTCAATTAAGATGCTGGAAGAGCTGCTTTAGGGAAAGGCATTTTATCACTTAGCCTCTCCGAAACAACGCCAGCTCTTATAATCTGCCTTATCAATAAGGCGACTTTACAATTGCGTTTCTTGTCTTTTTCTGATACTAATAAGTTGATATGAAGAACGATACAGAGAAAATTATTGTTGCTCCTTCTCTTCTCTCTGCAGATTTTACACGTATTGGTGAGGCCGTTTCACTTATAGAAAGAGCGGGCGGAGATTGGATACACTTGGATGTTATGGATGGTGTTTTTGTGCCAAATCTTACTTTTGGTCAAAAAATGGTAAAAGATATTCGTGCAATTACAGATCTTCCTTTGGATGTACATCTAATGATAGGTGATCCGGAAAAATATATTCGGAGTTTTGCAGAAGCAGGTTCTGACCACATTACATTACATTACGAAGCTGTAATTCATGTACACCGTATACTCGGCAGTATAAGAGAACTTGGGAAAAAAGCAGGAATCTCGATCGTGCCTTCAACTCCTGCCGAACAGCTCTCAGAGGTTCTTGGTATGGTTGACCTGATACTGATTATGACGGTAAATCCCGGATTCGGTGGCCAACGGCTAATCAAATCATGCCTGAAAAAGGTAAGATATTTTAACAGAGTACGTTCTGAAAGGGGATTCAATTATCTAATTGAAGTTGACGGTGGAGTAGATTCAACAACGGCTGATTTAGTTCGAGATGCAGGAGCCGATGTTCTTGTAAGTGGTTCCGCCTTTTTTTCTTCTTCTAATCCCGGGAGGGAGATTCTTACATTAAAGGGTAAGAAAGTAATTTAGTTTGGGCTTTAAGAAGTCGAGAATAAAACAGGGGTTTTTATTTTGAAGAATGGTCCTTTAAAATCGATAATTCTAATCTTCTTTCTCCTTCTATCTGGTTTTTCACTTTTTTCTCAATCAGAAAGAGGAAAGACTCTTCTGCTGAGGGGAATCGAAAACTTCAGAGTTTCCCTTTACAACGAAGCTCTAAAGGATTTTAGAGATATCATTCTGGATCCGGGGCTTGAGAGATTCCACGGTGATGCCTATTTCTGGATTGCAAAATCTTATATGGCTCTTGAACAATTTGTAGATGCAGAAAAAAATCTTGAGTACTTCCTGGTAAACTATAAAGATAACCCCAACTTCCCGGAAGCTTTCTATCAGAAGGGGAGGCTGTTCTACATTCAGGGAGAATATGAAAACTCTATTCAGGTTTTTTACAGCTTTATAGAAAAATACGAGAATTCTCCCTACATTGCAAACAGTTATTACTGGATCGGAGAAAGCCTGTATTCAATGGGACACTTTGATGAAGCTCTAAAAATATTTAAAAAGGTAATTCAGGATTATCCAAAAAGTTTCAAGGTCGAAGCTGCTAAATACCGGATATCACTCATAGAACTTGAACGTAGGGAAAGGGAACTTCTTAAGTTTTTGAAGTGGAGTCACGAAGAAACTTTAAAAACAATTGAAGAGTTTCAATTAAGAGAGAAAACATACGAACAAGCACTTGCAGCTTATCAGAAAAAATTGGCTCAGCTGGCAGAAGAGGGGGCTTCCAGGCAAATACAGGAGCTAAACGCAAAGATAGAAGAAAAGGAGACAGAGCTTAAAACTCTAAAGGAGCGTATTGAAACTCTAAAAACCAGAAATGAAGAACTGGAAGAGAAACTGGCTCAGGCACTTGCTGCTGTACCTGCAGAAAAAAAAGTGGAAGATTTTGAATTGTTAGCTCCAGAAGAAGAAGAGCTTGCTTTAAGCGAAAAGTTAAACAAAAAGCAACAACTCCTTGAAATAAAGGAGAAGGCGCTCCGTCTGATGGAGTTTTATGTAGATTGGCTTTATAAAAATCTTGAGAGCATGAAATGAAAAGAGTACCCCCATTTCTGTTTTTAATATTAATGGTGATATATTTTTTTATAATAGATCCGCTCTTTGCACTGGAGTTAAAGCAGGGCAGAGTAAAACTTATTCTCCACGAAAATCTTGGTAGATTTTCACTATTTTATATGAGTGATGTTTCAAGAGAAAGATATACCCCTCTTCTTCTGGATCAGGATCCTCGGACTTCGGTGTTCAGCGTTTTGATGGGAAACAAGGTTTTTAGAATGGGAGAAACTTCGGGTTTCTCTCAAACGGTGGAAAAAGTTGATGATGGTGCCAGGTTTATATGGACATCCAGTATGCTGGAAATAACAAAAACATTTACTTTTATCACTTCCAGGGGGTCTGCTCTCTCAAACGGAGTCCGTATTGATATTCAGATTAAAAACATCTCAGAACAGGATCAATCTATAGGAATACGCTATCTTCTGGACACATATCTTGGGGAGAAGAGCGGTGTACATTTTAAAACAAAAACAACTGAGAAGTTTTCCAATGAAGCAGAGTTTCTATCTTCAAATATGCCCGAGTATTGCTTCTCACCTTCCTCCGAAATTGAGAATGTGGGCTTTCAACTGATAACAAAAGGGAAGGGGATCACCATACCGGATAAAATCGTACTGGCTAATTGGAAAAGGCTGAACGACACCTCCTGGTCATATCAGGCAAGAACCAATCGTAACTTCAATCATCTTCCCTATTCCATAAACGATTCTGCAATTTGTGTATATTACAATCCGGTTAACATTTCTCCAGGGGGAACCCGGAAAGTTGTAATGGTCATGGGAAACTTCGACCCCGAAGGTTATGCCTCTGTAACTACAAAACCGGAAGATAAGAAAGAAATTACAGATATATTCGATCAAGCAGTAAAAACCGGTGAGACTCCTGACTCTGACAAAGAGATATCAGTAAGAACGGATCTGATAACGATAAGGGACCTGCTCGTTAAGCTTAACAGTAAGCTCAATTCCCCGGAGACAGTCGAAAATGAAGAGATATCGGTAATGCGTCAGGTACTGGAGACTCTTGAAAAGAGAAAAAATCAATACGAAAAATAGAACAGGAGAGCGGCTTTGTGGGGGGGGAAAGAGCTCAAAAAGGCTTCACGACTTTTTAAATCAAAAAGATTTACCGATGTAATCAGATTACTCGAACCACAGGTATTTAGGTTTAGAGAAAATTGGCTCTTTTACTATCTTTTAGGCGTATCATGTCTATATACCGGTGATTTCGGGGGCGCCTTCTCTTATCTACAGAGAGCCCATCAGTTGAATAAAGATGAGTCCAATATATTACTGGGACTGGCTGCCGTCCATCTAAAGAGAAGAGAGTTAAGTGAAGCCATAATGAAATGGTTGAATGTTCTCGATATTGATAACAAGAACCTCAAGGCTAAGCGCGCCCTTAAAATGGTTAGAAAGAATCCTACAGAGGCATTCGTAACAGAGTTTACAAATTCAAAAAAGTTTCAAGCTCTTTTCCCTGGGGTAGGATTCAGGATCCCCTATCAGATCCCTTTAATTATTGCGCTTCTGGTAGTAGTCACAGGTTTTTATCTGGAGTTCCCGAAAATAAAGGAGTTTTTAAAGGCAAGTGAAGAAAAGAGAAGTCCAAAGGTAGCAGAAGTTAACCTTGAAAAAGAAGAAAGGTTAACAGAGGCATCGGGTGAATATCGATACTATTATTCCGATTCGGAGATTCGAGAAATTTTTACCCGGATAAAGAATTATTTTCAAAATTATAGAGATAATTTAGCACAGAGAGAAATTAACAGAATACTCGAGTCAAACGCATCTCAACTTGTAAAAGATAAGGCGAACATTATCGCAGGTTATATAAATGCACCGGATTTTGCAACGTTTAAAGACTCCTTTTCTTTTAAAGAGGTGGGAGAGCAACCACATCTATATAGAAATTGTTATGTAAAGTGGAAGGGAAGAATAAGCAATTTAAAAATAACCAAGGAAGAGATAAGTTTTGATTTTCTGGTAGGATACCATGAGGGTAAGGTACTGGAGGGGATTATTCCTGCTACTTTGAACTTTGCAGTGTCTCTCGAACAGGGTGCTCCTGTAGAGATTCTTGGGAAAATAGTTCTTGATGGAAAATTAAAACTTGAGGGTATTACAATATATAAACTCAAACCATAATTTTAAAATATAATGGAGAATAACCTTGAGAACAGTGGTTCAACGTGTTCTTAACTGTAATGTTACGGTTGGGGGGGAAATTACCGGCAAAATAGATAAGGGACTTTTAGTCTACCTGGGAGTAGAAAAGAACGATTCGATTGAGGATCTTGAGTACATGGTGGATAAGATAGTTAACTTGAGAATCTTCAATGATGAGGAAGGGAAGATGAATCTCTCCCTTGAGCATTTACCCAACCATGGGATACTAGTGGTATCTCAATTTACTCTATGTGCAGATACCAGAAAGGGAAGGAGACCATCCTATGCGGATGCAGCACCTCCTGAAATTGCACAGGAAATGTATGATGAGTTTATGGAATTATTGGAGAAGAGAGGATATACACCGGAGCGGGGTAAGTTCGGAGAAATCATGAAAGTGAAATATATAAACGATGGTCCCGTTACCATTATTCTGGATTCAAAAAAGAAAATCTGATACACTACCAGAGGCTTTTTCTACTTAAATATCCTGATAGCTTTAACATGCTTTTTCCTTCTTGACCGCTTGAATAAGTAAATATTAATATGCAAATAGCTGAATCAGCAGGAGAGTTTGGGTTGTTAATGCATATTATGGAGGAAAGAATGGCAAAAAAATCGGATGAGTTTTCAGAAAATAACGAAACTTTGAAGGAAAAGTACAGAGCTATAGAGGCTGCAAAGCTTCAGATCGAGAAACAGTTCGGCAAAGGTTCTATCATGAAGCTAGGATCGGGGGCACAACTGGCCGGTGTGGAGGTAATTCCGTCTGGCTCGATTCTTCTGGATGCAGCACTGGGTGTTGGCGGTTACCCCAGGGGAAGAGTGGTAGAGATTTATGGCCCGGAATCTTCCGGTAAAACCACCTTGGCTCTACATGCAATAGCAGAAGCACAGAAAAGAAAGGGAATTGCAGCTTTTATCGATGCAGAACATGCTTTGGATCCTGTTTATGCCAGGAATCTCGGTGTAAACATAGATGAGCTCTGGGTCTCTCAACCGGATACGGGAGAACAGGCTCTAGAGATAACAGAGTCACTTATACGATCCGGAGCAGTGGACATAGTAGTTGTTGATAGTGTAGCTGCACTTACTCCACAAGCGGAGATAGCAGGAGAAATGGGAGACTCTCACATGGGTTTGCAGGCACGCCTGATGAGTCAGGCGCTTCGAAAATTGACCGCAACCATCTCTAAATCACACACCTGCCTTATCTTTATCAATCAAATTCGAATGAAAATAGGGGTCATGTTCGGGAACCCGGAAACCACAACCGGAGGAAAGGCGCTTAAGTTTTACTCTTCCATTCGTCTTGAGGTAAGACGAATTGAAACAATAGCTAAAGGAACAGAAGAAGCAATAGGCAATAAGGTAAGGGTAAAGGTGGTAAAAAACAAAGTGGCACCTCCCTTTAAGAAGGTCGAACTGGAAATAATGTTCGGTAAGGGAATCTCTGCAAGCGGCAGCCTTCTGGATGCTGCACTTAAGCACAATCTTATCCAGAAAAGCGGAAGCTGGTATTCCTATGGTGAGGAGAGAATAGGGCAGGGGAGAGAAAATGCCAAACTATTTCTGGAAAATAATCCGGAATTAGCGGAGAAACTCGAAAAAAATCTAAGAGCTCTTCTCTTTCCCGATTTTAAATCGGTGCAGGAAGAGAAAAAAGAAAACGACGAAAAACTGAAAAAACCGGCAAAGGAGCTCTTCTAAAAGCTTTTATCTTTACTATGTCCGCTCTGCGTGATAAAGTAGACTAAGTTAATAAAAGCTAATGTTGGCCAACAGAGGAGAGAGGTGCAGGAAGATATTGATGTCCGGAATATTGAGAACCGACAGTTCTTTCGTATAGGCGATTTTGAAGGGCCTCTAGACATTCTTCTTTTTTTAATAAAAAAATCGGAAATAAATATTTACGATATTCCGATAGCAAAAATAACAGAGCAGTATCTTAAATATCTCGAATACAGAATAGGTGTCGATCTGGAAAACATAACCGATTTCTACCTGATGGCTTCTCAGCTTCTCTACATTAAATCGCAAATGCTTCTTCCCGTTGAAGTTGATCTTTCCGAAGAATACGAAGACCCCAGGAAAGAACTCGTTGAAAAATTGATTGAATATCAGAAATATAAAAAACTCTCCGATTTACTCGCCGAGAAGGAAAGAGAGACGGAATGGATCATAGAGAGGAAACACATCCAGAGAGTACTTCCTTTTCAGGAGGAAGACGGTTTTTGGGATAAAATCGAAGTGTGGGATCTTCTGAAGACCTTCTCTTCTATTGTTGCTTCCCTCTCCTATGAAAAAATCATCGATCTTTACGAAGAGGTTACCATAAACGAAAAAATAACCCTGATTAATGAGCTCCTGGAGACAAGGAAAGAGTTTTTGTTTACGGAGTTAATTTTTAAGAAAGAATCCGCCATGGAAATAGTATGTGCTTTTTTTGCAGTGCTTGAACTCGTAAAAGAAAAAATTATCGATATTTACCAGAATTTTTTGTTTGGTGATATTTTAATTAGAGAGAAAACCGAACATTAAGCTATGGATCTTAATAATGAAACTGCTCTGATAGATGCTATTCTTTTTCTGGAAGCAGAACCTGTAGAATCTAAGACTCTTTCCAGGATAAGCGGATTATCTGTCGATGTTGTGCTTGCCTGTCTCGATCGTATTAAAGAAAAGTACGATCAGGAAGATCATGGAGTAGAGTTAATTGAGATAAGCGAGGGATTTCTTCTCTCACCAAAGAAAGAGTTATGGGAAAAGTTAAAGTGGCGATATGGAAAGAGAAAAGAAGCCAGGCTCTCTCGGGCTGCTTTAGAAACTCTTTCAATTATCGCCTATTCACAGCCTATTACAAAGAGTGAAATCGAAAATATAAGAGGAGTTTCTGCCGACGGGATGATAAGACTCCTTCTTGAGAAAAATTTTATTAAAGAAGTCGGCAGGAAGGATGTACCCGGTAAACCTGTACAATACGGAACAACAAAAGATTTTCTAAAAATATTTCGATTGAGAAGCATCGCAGATCTACCAAAATTGGAAGATATTGAAAAGGAAAGATTCGAACTCAATGGGTGAAAAACAGAATAAACCAATTAGACTCCAGGTTTTCATGGCTAGGAGCGGAATAGCTTCGAGGAGAAAGTGCGAAGAGTTTATAAAAGATGGTAGGGTAAGGGTCAACGGAAGAACTGTATGCAAGCCAGGTACAAAGGTCAGAAGTGAAGATAATGTAACTTTTAACGGGAAAAAAATTGCTCCGGTAAAAGAAAAGATATATATCGTTCTTAACAAACCGACTGGTTATCTCTGTTCTAACTATGATCCGGAGGGAAGACCACTGGCTCTGGATCTATTAAGAGGGAGATTTCCTTATCAGAGACTTTTCCATGTGGGGAGACTCGATTTTTTTTCTTCAGGGCTGATTTTTTATACAAATGACGGAGAGTTTGCCCGGGTTGTATCTCACCCTTCCTCCGAAATAGAGAAAGAGTACCTTGTAGTAACAGACCGAGAAATTGAAGAAAGAGGATTAAAGGCTTTTTTAAGCGGAGTTGTAATAGAAGGAGAACTTTACTGTATAAAACGATTTAGTTTTAAAAATCCAAATTCCGTACTCATAGTTCTTCATGAAGGAAAGCATCGGGAGATAAGAAAAATATTCGATTACATGGCACTTAGAATCAAGAAGCTGCATCGCATACGTATAGATGGGGTAACACTTAAAGGGTTGTCTTCGGGGAGTTTCCGTACCCTTACTTCTGAAGAGATAGGCAAACTATTAGAAAACAGGATAAAGAAGAGATGATAGTGGCAATAGACGGGCCTGCAGGAGTAGGGAAAAGTACTGTAGCCAGAGAGATTGCCAGAAAAATGGGAATGTTTTACCTTAACTCCGGTAACTTTTACAGGGCTATTACCTGGGGGGTACTTAATGCAGGTATAGATCCTGAGGATAGAAATAAAATTATAGATTATGCCCAAAACTGTACACTATCCGTTGAAAAGAATCGAGTACATCTTAACGGAATAGATATAGAAGAGTATTTGCACTCCGATGCTGTTGATGAGTGGGTTGCTGAAGTATCCTCCATTAGGGAAATCAGAGAAATCGTAAACAGCAATCTTAAGGAGATTGGTAAAACCACAGAGGTGGTGGCAGAAGGCAGAGATGTGACTACAGTTGTCTTCCCCGATGCAGATGTAAAAGTCTATCTCGATGCCTCTCTGGAGAAAAGAGCAGAGCGAAGGTTTAAGCAGGGGACCAGCTTTCTTTCGGTGGATGAGCTTATTTCGAGAATAAAAAAGAGAGATGCTCTGGATAAAAACAAACCCTTTGGAAAACTTAAAATAGCAGATGATGCTCTATATTTGGATACGTCGGACTTGACCATAGACGAAGTTTGTGAGAAAGTAATTACAAGAATAAAAGAAACCAGAAAAAATTGCTAGGAGTTTAATGGAAATTATGGCTGAGTTCATCCCTGAAGCTGGCGATGAATTTGATCAGGAAAGGTTACAGGAAGAATACTTAAAAAATCTCGAACAGATAGAAGAGGGCCAGCTAATAGAAGGAGAAGTAGTAGAAATAAATTCGGAACACGTATTTGTGGATGTAGGTTACAAATCGGAAGGCAAGATTCCACTTTCCGAGTTTGAAAAAATTCCTGAGATAGGCGATCCGGTTAATGTGGTTCTTATAAGCAAGGAAGGTAAAGAAGGAGAGATTGTTGTATCCAAAAGAAAAGCCGACATAAAGCTGTTCTGGAAAAACCTAAGAGAGGCTTATCACGAAAAAAGAGCGGTTGAAGGGACTTTTATACGCAATATCAAAGGGGGATTCGAAGTAGATATTGGCTACGGTGTAAAGGGGTTCAATCCTCTGTCAAGGGCCGATACAGAAAAGTTAACAAACCCAAAGAGACTCCTAGGTGTTACATCAAAGTTCTTGATAGAGAGACTGTACAGCAACAATAAGATTAAAATTATTCTCTCCAGGCGCGATTGGCTGGAAAGAGAGATAGAGCGAAAACGAGAAGAGTTTTTCAAGAATGTAAAGATAGGTGATGATGTAGAGGGTACTGTAAAAAGCTTCACATCCTTCGGCGCTTTCATCGATCTGGGCGGTTTCGACGGTCTTCTTCATATTAACGATATGAGCTGGGGGCATGTAACAAGACCTAAAGATTATGTAAAAAAGGGTCAAACCATAAAGCTTAAAGTTATTCGTCAGGATCCTTACGAGAAGAAAATCAATCTATCTCTCAAACACTTTACACCCGATCCCTGGACTAGTTTTGAAGATAAATACAGCATAGATGATATTGTTAAGGGCAGGGTTACCAAACTAACAGATTTTGGTGCATTTATAGAACTTGAAGAAGGGATCGAGGGGCTTGCCCATATTTCGGAATTCTCCTGGGTGAAGAGGATTAAGCATCCTAAAGAAGTGCTGAAAGTAGGCGACGAAGTAGAAGTAAAAATCCTCTCTTACGATATTCAGAAGGGGAGGGTTTCTCTCGGTCTGAAACAGGTTTATCCGAATCCCTGGGAAACCATGGACGAGCGCTATCCCAAAGGGATGAGGTTAAAGAGAAGGGTAAGAAAGATAACCAACTCCGGTGCATTTGTAGAACTGGAGGAAGGCATAGACGGCTTTGTATATATTGATGACCTTTCATGGACCAAGAAGTATAAACATCCTTCGGCGGTTCTTAAAGAAAATGAAGAGAGGGAGTTTGTAATTCTCAATATCGACAAGGAGAATCGCAAGATACGTTTGGGGGTAAAACAGCTTTCTGAAGACCCCTGGATCTCTCTTTCAAAGGCATACCGTAAAGGTAGCATAATAGAGGGAGAGGTTACTTCTATTACAGACTTCGGAATATTTATAAGGGTACAGGGGGAGATCGAAGGCCTTGTGCATAAGAATAATATAACAACACAACCCAACCTGGACCTTGAAGAAATAAAAAATGACTACAATGTTGGAGATAAAGTTAAAGCGGTGATTGTAGAGCTAAATCCATCAAAGCACAAGCTTCTACTCTCTATAAAAGATTACCAGAAAAGAACGCAGGAAGAAGAGCTTTTGAAATATATACACGATGAAACCGAAGAGACAACAGTTAAACTGGGTGATCTTATAGGCGATAAAGGGAACTCTTAACCGGATTCCAGAAATCCCAGTGTATCTGAGCTTTAAATTAATTTTTATTATGTTGACAGAGAAGAACGGTAAGAGCAGGTTTGAAACCCTAATTGAGATTAATACCCTTATAAACTCGGATTATTCGGATCCTAAAACCCTTGTAACCCGAATATTGGAATCGGCAACACGATTAACCGACGGAGAGGCCTCTTCGCTTTTACTGGTTAATCCGGAAAATCAGAAGCTATACTTTGAAATTGCCCTGGGTGCAAAGGGACAGGATGTAAAAAGATTTTCTCTTAATATAGGGGAGGGG
>QNBH01000046.1 GCA_003645645.1 Spirochaetota bacterium
GGAAGCAATAAAAAAATTACAGACTAATCAGGCGAAGCTAAAATTAGGCGAATATGCAAAAACGAAAAAAAGTATAAGTTATGACGAAGTAAATGATTTTCTCCCCGAATCGATAGTAAACTCAGATAAAATCGAAGAAGTTATTAGCATTTTAGAAAAACACAAGATTAGTTTAGAAGATGAGGTTATCAATATCGAAGAGGAAGTTATCGAAGAAGAAATCGAAGAAGAAGAGAAACAGAAGTACAATAAAAAATTGCTTTCCAATGAAAAAGACACAACCATAGATGATCCTATACGCCTGTATTTAAGAGAAATAGGGAAGGAAAGTCTTCTTACCGCCGAACAGGAAGTAGAATTGTCCAAACAGATGGAGGACGGAGAAAATATCATAAAAAGGGTAATAAAAGGATCGGGGATGATTATCCCCGAAATCTATAATCTTATTCAGAAAACTTTTTCCAAAATTGATCCGAAGGAGATGGATATCTCTAAAAAAGAGATATCAGAGATTCTTGCGGAAAGGCGAAGATTGAACCAAAATTACAGAGAACAGTTGAAGGGTGTTATCCCCCTGATAAAACAATACATAGAGCAGAAAAAGAAAATTGTATCTATCGGTGGAGATGTTCTAACGGACGAATATCTTCAAAAGAAAAGAAAGATCATTCTCGATCATATAAAAAAGATTGAAATTCATCCTGAAGAGATTATAAGGTTCTCTGATAAGTTTACAAATGCAACTAAAAAAATAAAAAAATACAAGAAGGAACAGGAACGTATTGAGAGAAGGCTCGGGGTGTACAGCATGAGGGAGTTGAGAAATCTGGGAAGAGGGCTGGCTATTGCCGAGCAGCGGGGAAAAATAGAATCGGAACTCGGCCTTCCGGCAGATACAATTAAAGAAAAGATAAGACAGATACAAATTACCGAGAAGAAACTTAAGAAACTGGAAATAGATTTTGAGAACTCAATCGATGATATACTTTCAATGTCCGAGGAAATCTCCTACGGCAAAGAGTTGCTAAAAAGTGCTAAAGACAGGCTTATCAAGGCAAATTTAAGGCTTGTAGTGAGTATTGCCAAAAAGTATACCAACAGGGGATTGCACTTTTTCGATCTAGTGCAGGAGGGGAATATAGGTCTTATCAAAGCCGTTGAAAAATTCGAGTACCGTAAAGGTTACAAGTTTTCAACCTATGCTACCTGGTGGATCAGGCAGGCTATAACAAGATCAATATCAGATCAAGCGAGAACTATTCGAGTTCCGGTCCACATGATTGAGCAGATAAACAAGGTTATAAGGGAAGCAAGGCAGCTTATGCAAATTCTCGGAAGGGAACCGACCGACGAAGAGATTGCCGAAAGGCTCGGATGGTCAGTGGGGAGGATAAAGTCGGTTAAGAATGTGGCCAGAGAACCGATATCTCTGGAAACTCCCATAGGAGAGGAGGAAGATTCCCTTCTGGGAGATTTTATAGAAGATAAGGATGTGGAGAATCCTGCAAGCCAGACGGCCTTCCGGCTTTTACAGGAACAACTGCAGGGCGTTCTCGAAACATTACCTCCCAGAGAGCAAGAGGTTCTTAAAATGAGGTTTGGACTTGAAGACGGATATTCTCTTACCCTTGAGGAGGTAGGATTGTACTTTAACGTAACAAGAGAACGAATACGGCAAATAGAGGCAAAAGCCCTACGAAGATTAAGACATCCGAAGCGAAGTCGCAGATTAAAAGATTATTTAGAACATTAAAGAGGTGGTACCATTTATGATGTACGAAGTATTTGACAAATTGAGATCTCTACAGGAAATTCTTTCTAGAAAGTTCGAAATAGAGAAAGAAATCAACGATATACCCAAAACTCTTACAACCAAAGTAGAGATACTTAACAGGTTAAAAAAATCGTATCTTGATAAGAACAGTCGGCTGGAAGAAACAAAGAAAAGAACCCAACAGCTAAGACAGAAACTGCTCGATGCCGAACAACAGCGCGAGAGATATGAAAAACAGATGGATGAGATTAAAACCCAGCGTGAATACGAAGCACTGGATAAAGAGATAAAAGATGCTATCGAGAAGGAACAACGTTTCAGAAAGGAAATTTTAAAAGAAGAGAAAGAGATAGAAGAGTTAACGGAATCGATAGAGAGCGATGAAGATATGATTAAGCAGCAGGAAGAAGAGCTCAGAAACGAAAGGGAGAAAATAAAAAACGAAAGTGAGATTAAACAAGAGCTTCTTAATCAGCTTAACGATGAAGAACAGGAAATTATACCCGGTCTGGATAGGGAAATCCTTTTTAAATTTGAAAGAATAATAAGAAGCAAATCCGGTCGGGGTATAGTACCGATTCGAGGTTCCGTTTGTACAGGATGTTATATGATTCTACCGGCACAGTTTGTAAACGATGTACGGGCAGGTAAAAATATTCTTTTCTGTCCATATTGCAGCAGAATCCTCTTTTATCAGGAAGAGGAGATAGCAGCCGATTTCTTTCAGGAAGAGGATGCGGGGAGTCTCGCAGATCTGGCGGATATTGACTTGGATAATGAAAATGAGTAATTAATCGATAGGGCAGGTCGGGTTACCGCTGTCATGAGTTTTATGGCAGAGGAAAGTCCGGGCTTCTTAGAGCATGATGCCGGGTAACCCCCGGGCATTCGGTTAAGAAACTTGACACCGAATGACAGATAGTGCCACAGAAAACAGACCGCCCTGCGTTCAACATATAAGCGCAGGGTAAGGGTGAAAAGGCGGGGTAAGAGCCCACCGCCCTTTCGGTAACGAAAGGGGCACGGTAAACCTCATCAGAAGCAAGGCCAAGCAGCAGATCGGGTTGCTCGCCCATCAATCTGCGGGTAGGCCGCTAAAACGAATTGGTAACAATTCGTTTAAGATAGATGGTAACCTTTTAACAGAACCCGGCTTACAGATCTGCCCTTTTATCTTTTTGATTGAAATGTCGTTAAAATATAACAGAGACAGAAATGAGATTACCTGAGTATCGATATCGGTTCTCCTCAAAAAAGAAAATAAAAAGAGCATCATTAACAAAGATAGTTGTTTTAATTTTATTTGTAGTTGCATTGGGAGCGGGAACCTTCTTTGGTATTACCCACCGGGCTTTTAACTTCCTTATAAAAGAGAAAGGTAACGATACCGACATATACGAATTGTGGGAGAAGCATAACTATTCAGGTGTTATAGAATCATGTAAAAAAATTCTTGCAAAAGAACCAATGAATGCCACAGCTCTTACTATGGCCGGGTTTGCCTATTTTTACGAGGGGATAAACAGATTTTCCGCAGAAGAACGTATTCAAATGATAGACAGAGCCATTATTAACTTGCGGAAGGCTGAACTTATTAAAAATCGTCCTGTCCCAGGAGCAATCCAATATACTCTTGGGAAATCTTATTTTCATAAAGGTAAATTTTATTTGGATCTGGCTGTCCGGTACTTCGAAGGTTCTCTTACTAAAAATTATAAGGGCAAAGATACATACGAATACCTCGGGCTTGCTCTTTCCTCATTGGGAAAGTATGAAGAGAGCATTAAATATTTTTTAAAAGCAATACAGGAAAACCCTTCCGGTCTCCTCTATCTTACTCTTGCACAAACCTATTATAAATTAGATAATATAGATGCATCTGAAGAATACTTAATACGTGCTATAAATCGAACTCAGGATGCCGGAATTGAGGAGAAGAGCAGATTTTTTCTGGCCAGAATATATCGGGATAGGGGTGATTATTTAAAAGCGGAAGAACAGTACAACAAGATCATCGAGAAAAATCCTGAATCAGCAGATGCACATTTTAATTTAGGCGAAGTTTATAATGAATTAAATGATCAGGTAAAAGCGCGGGCTGAATGGAGAACAACCTTGAGAATCGATCCATCTCACTATGGAGCCCGGTTACGCTTATATGATTGATTAACTTTTGCGGAGGTAATAACAAGAATGGGGCTGGGGCAATTATTCGAAACTTTCACTGCTGACATCGGGATAGATCTGGGAACATGCTATACCCTTATTTATGTCAGAGGTAAGGGGATAGTGATAAACGAACCTTCTGTTGTAGCGGTAGAGCGAGGAACAAAAAAAGTTGTAGCCGTAGGTACGGAAGCCAAAAGAATGCTCTGGAAGACTCCAGGCGATATTATCGCTATTCGCCCTTTGCGTGATGGGGTGATAGCGGACCTGGAAACTACCGAGAAAATGATAAGATATTTCATTTCTAAGGTTTTACCCAGAAGATGGCTTGTCAAACCCCGGATGGTTATCGGTGTTCCCACATGCATTACAGAGGTTGAGAGAAGGGCAGTTGAGGAAAGTGCTTATAAAGCAGGAGCAAGAGAGGTTAAGGTAATAGAAGAATCCCTTGCGGCTGCAATAGGTGCTGAAATGCCTATCTACGAACCGGCGGGACACATGATTTGTGATGTAGGGGGGGGAACAACCGAAATATCCGTTATCTCGTTAGGTGGGATGGTACTGACAAACGCCATAAGATTTGGCGGTGATGAGTTCGATGAGGCAATCATCAAGCATGTAAGAAGCGTACACAACCTGATCATTGGGGAATCCACAGCAGAAAAACTTAAAATTACAATAGGTAACGCCTATCCTGATAAACAAATAGAAAAAATGGAAATAAAAGGTACCGATGCAATTACGGGTTTGCCGAGAAGACTTGAGATTGACTCGGTTGAGGTACGAGAGGCTTTGCAGGAGCCGATAAATGCCGTTATTGAAGAGATAAAGAAGACTTTAGGGCAAACTCCACCGGAACTTGCCGCCGACATAGTAGAAAGGGGAATTGTAATGACAGGCGGCGGCTCCCTTCTAAAGGGGTTACCCAAGCTTATATCGAAAGAAACCGGAGTTCCTGTTATTCTGGCAGAAAATGCACTGCTTTGTGTAGCCATGGGTGCAGGAATGTATTTCGAACATACAAAGAAAAACTCAAGTTCCAGTAAAAACCTTTACAACAGGTTAAATGTCTGAAATCAAAGTATAATCTCAACTTATGCTTAAGATTAAGAGATTTTATTCAGAACATAAGACAGGAACAGTTCTGGGAATATTGCTGGGTGTTGCGCTGGTGCTTCTTACTATTACGAGCGAAAGGCGGCATTTAAACATTAAAGAGACCGGTCTTTCGGTCTTTTCTGTTTTTCAAACAGGTATTAATCAGGTAGAAAACTTCTTCTCCAGAACATTCAATTCTATCAATGAACTTAAAAAACTTAAAATCGAGTATGATGAGCTTCAGGATAAACTTTCCGAATACAAAATCATCGAAAGAGATTTAGTAGAGCTCAGACAGGAAAACAAAATCTTGAGAGAACAACTGGGGTTCTCGAGAGAGATAGGAATCAATCATATTCCCGCAGAGATAATCGGTAAGGATCCAGGGAATGTGTTCAACACCATAGCAATCAACAGGGGTAGCCGTCACGGTGTAAAAAAAGACATGCCTGTTATAGCCTTCCAGGAGGGTTTTCAAGGATTAGTAGGAAAGGTGGTTTCTACAGGACTCTTTTCCTCTCAGGTAATTCCTCTTTATGACAGCACCTGCTATGTTGCAGCCAGACTGCAAAAATCCCGCTACGAGGGACTGGTTTCTGGTATGGGTAGTCTGCATAAGAATCTGATTATGCGTTATGTAAAAAAAAGAGCGAGAGCAGAGATAAAGTATGGAGATCTTGTTATAACTTCAGGAATGAACTCTATCTATCCAAAAGGAATATATATAGGAAGAGTTCGTGCCGTTTGGGGAAAAACTTACGAAACTTCGCTGGAGCTGGAAGTTGAGCCGATTATTGATTTTTCTAAACTTGAATATGTTTTTATACTGGAGTCCGGAGATTAAGTGATAAAAAAGACATGGTTACCTTCTCTGATAATTGTAATATGTGTTGTCATTCAGTCTACTCTGTTGAGAAACATATCCATCCTGAATGTAACACCCGATATTGCGCTTATACTCCTTGTTTTCTTCTCAAATAATAGGGGAAGTATGAGAGGTCAGATAGCAGGATTTGCTTCGGGGATCGTGGAGGATTTCTTGAGTCTTTCACCCATGGGTTTCCACGCTTTTATTAAAACAGTTATAGGGTATCTTTATGGATTTACCCATGGTAAAATATTTATCGGGCCAATTTTTATGCCCATGATATTTGTAGGAGTGGCAACATTTACAAAGTCCCTTTTAGGTTTTATAATTTTTTCTATATTTTTAAAAGAATATTCTGCTACGTTGTTCGATTATAAATTTCTGATTGAACTGGGAGAGAACGTTTTTCTGGCTCCTTTTATTTTTGCCTTCATGGGTTTATTTAAAATATTTCGCGCAGAAGATAGGGTTGGATATAAAAAATGAAGAGAATTTCTTTAAAAGGTCGTATAATATCCCTCATTTTTTTTATCATCGGATTTTTTATTTTCTATGGAGTTTATCTGTTTTCCCTACAAATTGTAAATGTATATGAGTACAGAAAGCGTGCAACAGAGGTTGCAAGAAGGGTAATACCTATTCCGGCACAGCGAGGGGAGATATTCGACAGAAACTACGATGTGCCAATGGCATTAAATATTGATTCATTTGCAGTTGCTGTCATTCCTGGAGAGCTGGATGGTAATAAGCTGGAAGAAGTGCTTAATCGGCTTTCCGAGTTATTTGGTGTTTCCAAGGAAGAACTGGGTAAAAAGATACCGGAAAAATATTCGCACATATACACCCCCATAGAAATTAAAAGCGGGGTTTCTTTTTCAAATATTACCTATATAGCCGAACATATTCAGGATTTCCCCGGAGTTACCTGGCACAGCAAACCAATAAGAAGTTATCTTGAAACGGGCTCTATTTCACATGTAATGGGATATGTAGGGGATATAACCAGGGAAGAGCTCCAGGTTTTATACAATAAAGGTTATGAATCGGGAAGTGTAATCGGAAAGAGTGGGGTGGAGAAACAGTACGATATGCTTTTGCGTGGAGAGAAAGGTTGGCGTTATCGCATAGTGGATGTAATTGGCAGAAAAATAGAAGATAGTTTTCAGGAAGAGATTCCTCCTGTTCCCGGTAATAATCTTGTACTCACTATTGATCGTAATATTCAAAGACTATGTGAAGAAGCACTGGGTAATAGAAGTGGCTCGATAATTGTACTAAAACCTTCAACCGGAGAAATTTTAGCACTTGTATCCTATCCCTGGTATAATCCAAATATCTTTTATGCAAGAAACGGAGACGAAGAGTTTAGAAAACTTTCTCTGGATCCAGGGTATCCCTTTCTCAATAGAGCTATCCAATCCAGCTATTCTCCCGCTTCAATGTTCAAAATTATACTTACCACTGCCGTGATAGAAGAGGAGGCATTTCCTCTTGAAAAAACCGTAACCTGCACAGGAAAGCTTGAGTTTGGAGACAGGACGTTTAAATGCTGGAAAGAAACGGGACATGGGCCCGTAAATATTTATGAAGGTCTGGCTCAATCCTGCAACATTTTTTTCTTTACCATGGGCACAAAATATTTAGGGATTGAGCGTATTGTGGATTACTCGAGGAGATTCGGACTTGGAGAAATTACGGGAATCGATCTTCCCGGGGAAGTATCAGGGCTGGTTCCCAGTCCCCAATGGAAAGAGAAGGTTTATAATGCAAAATGGCGAGGCGGAGATACAATGAATATCTCTATCGGGCAGGGATATCTTACTGTAACACCGATACAGGTTGCGAATCTCGTATCCATGATTGTAAACGAAGGAGTTATATATAGACCCCATGTTTTAAAGGAGGTAAGAGATCCCATATCGGGTAATGTAATCAGAGAAATAGAACCGGAGGTTTTGCATTCTTCTGCTATCAGAAAGAGTACCTTCGAAAAGGTGCAGAGAGCAATGCGCGGAGTTATTACCGATGGTACTGCCAGAGTGGTAATAACAACCGATGCTGTGGAAATTGCAGGTAAAACCGGAACAGGACAGGTCAGTCTTGCAGATGGATGGACTTCATGGTTTACCGCTTATGCTCCCTATAAAACAGATAATCCGGAGGAGAGAGTAGTAGTTGTTGTAATGGTTGAAGCTGCAAATGAGTGGGAATGGTGGGCTCCTAAAGCAGCTAATATTATTTTCCAGGGAATATTTTCAAATCAAACCTATAAAGAGGCGGTAGAAGCTCTTAATATCTGGTATGTGAGAGACAGCGATTAAGTGAGATGAAATCGCCATCATTTTTTGAAATCGATATCTGGATACTTCTTTCAACCATCTCTCTTGTTGTTATAGGAATTCTATTCATATACTCTTCAGGAATCACTTCTCAAAGGATAGTCGTGTCCGATGAATATATAAAACAAATTATTTGGGGTTCGGTAGGACTTATAGTTCTAATATGTATAGTTTTTCTTCTGGATTACTCAAGATTACAGGATTGGGCTGAATATATTTACATTTTTTTTATTTTTCTTTTACTCATTACTTTGTTTATAGGAAAAGTGGTCCATGGCGCTAAATCGTGGATACCATTTTTCGTTTTTGGAATACAACCTTCCGAGTTTGCCAAAATATCAACTATTCTCCTTCTGGCCAAGCATTTAGCCAGGAACGAAGAACGGGTACAGAGAATTACAGAGTTTCTTAAAGGACTCGGTATAGTTCTTTTTCCTGTATTTTTGATCCTTATGCAGCCAGATTTAGGAACTGCGCTGGTCTATATTCCAATTTTCCTCATTATGACCTATGTGGCGGGCTGTAAGAAAAGACACATCCTTTTTTTCCTGTTAACAGGAATACCTTTAATTATACTAAGTGTATTACCTGCATGGGAAAATTACATGAATGGTAAGAAGATCCCCTTTTCTTCGATTTTCATCGAAACCGACCTGGTGAAATATACGATTTCAGCTCTTGTTTTGATCCTGGCCCTTGCTTTGCTGGGTTATTATGTTTTTAAAAAGAAGTACTATTACTGGATCGTGTACAGTGTCTCAATTCTTGTTTTTTCTATTACAGGCTCAATGGGCGCACGCTTCTTGTTGAAGGAGTATCAGATAATGAGACTGATCGTTTTTTTAAACCCTGGAGTCGACCCACGAGGGGCTGGATGGAATATAATTCAATCCATTACTGCTGTGGGTTCCGGAGGATTGTTCGGAAAGGGGTTCTTGCAGGGGACACAGAGCCAATACAGGTTTCTACCTCAACAAAGCACAGACTTTATTTTCTCGATAATTGCGGAAGAATGGGGATTCATAGGAGGCATGCTGGTTTTTACTCTTTTCCTGATCATCATGCTTAGAGGGTTAGCAATAATTCTTTCAACAAAAGACCCCTTTGCGATATATACAGGAGCAGGAATTATCGGGATGATATTTTTTCACTTTATAGTAAATATAGGAATGACAATGGGTATAATGCCGATTACTGGGATTCCTCTATTCTTTCTCTCTTATGGTGGTTCTTCTCTATGGACGGCACTGATCGGAATAGGAATACTGTTGAATATTAACATGAGAAAATACAGGTAGATTAAATGAGACGAGTCTCTATAGAGGAGATAAAACCCTTACTTCTTAAGGTCGAGAGGCCAGGTCGATACGTTGGTGGTGAATACGGAATAGCCAAACAGAAAGAAGAGGCGATCCTCCATGTCGCGCTATCCTATCCCGATCTTTATGAAATCGGAATGTCCAACCTGGCAATCCAAATTCTTTACAACCGGCTGAATAAAATCAACGGGGTTAGTTGTGAAAGAGTCTTTGCTCCGGCATGGGATTTTGAAGAAGTTTTACGCAGTAAGGCAATTCCCCTATTTTCTCTGGAAACCGGCTGTGTTTTGAGTGATTTTGATATTATCGGTTTTTCCATTGGATACGAGCTAACTCTAACCAATCTGCTAAATATTCTGGATCTTGCGGATATTCCTCTTCTGGCAAAAAACAGAACAGAGAAGGATCCCATAGTAATAGCTGGAGGACCTGCCGTTACCAACCCGGCGCCCTTTGGAAAATTTCTTGATGCAATTATGATAGGGGAGGCGGAAGGAGTGCTCGATAAGATCATGTTGGAACTACTCTCCTTAAAGAGAAAGGGTGCAGGAAGGGAGGACTTAATTTCGCATATAATAAAAAATGAAAGTATATGGTCTTTAATAAAAGAAGGGCAAACAACCAGGGCAATCTGGCATCGATTTGGAATAGAAGAGAATGATGAAAGTTACCGAATAGTACCCAATATAAAGACCGTTCAGGATCATGGGGTTGTGGAAATCATGCGGGGCTGTCCGAATGGATGCAGATTCTGCCATGCAGGCATGTTTTACAGACCATGCAGGGAGAAAGACCTAAATCTAATTATAAAAGAGGTGGACTTTTTAATTGGAAAATACGGATACAGGGAGATCACCCTCTCATCCCTCTCTTCAGGTGATTTTACTGAAATAGAACAGCTTACGAGAGTTTTGAACAGCAGATATTCTGCTTACGGGGTATCATTCGCCCTTCCTTCATTAAGGATAGACTCTTTTACACTCTCTCTACTTAAAGAGCTATCGGTAATCAGGAAGAGCGGTCTAACTTTTGCCGTGGAGACGCCGAATGAGAGGTGGCAGAAGGGTCTTAATAAGGAGGTTTCTCTGGACAAGACCCTCAAGATACTTAAAAAAGCCAGAGAAATGGGGTGGCGGCAGGCAAAGTTCTATTTTATGATCGGTTTACCCGTTGTTGAACCGGACGAAGAGGTAAGCCAAATTGTTGATTTCATAAAAGAAGTTCAGAACAGTATAAAAATAAAACTTCACATCAACCTGGGCACCTTTATTCCTAAACCCCACACACCTTTTCAGTGGGCACAACAGCTTTCGTTAATCCGATCCGAGGAAAAATTAAAAAAGATAAAATCCATAGTAAGAAACAGATATACAAAAGTTAACTACCACTCTCCCATGTTGTCTATGCTCGAAGGAGCTGTCTCCAGGGGAGACCATAGGGTAGGTGAACTATTTCTTTCTGCCTTTTATAAAGGAGCAAGACTGGATTCATGGGAGGAGCATTTTAACCGTAAGGTCTGGGATAGAGTCATCAAAGAGGCTTCGTGGAATGTAGAGCATGAAAGCTGCAGAGAGAGAAAGTTTAACGAGATTTTGCCATGGGATGGAATTGATCTGGGTATCTCTAAAACTTTTTTACAAAAAGAATACCTGAGAGCAATGGAGGCGAAAAAGAGCCCCCTCTGTGAAGACCCATGCAACTATTTTTGTGGTGTTTGCAGGAATGGTCTGTCAGTTAGAAGATCAGATACAAAAATTGAAGACAGGGGGCTCCCCTTGAAATTGAGTAGAACGGATAACCTCCTGAAAGTTATCTTCTCCTTTGAAAAGAAAGATAGGGCAATTTATATCTCTCACCTTAACCTTATGACAGTTATCGAAAGGGCCCTACTGAGAGCAGGGTTTTTTGTCCGGCACACCGAAGGGTTTAACCCTAAACCTAAAATCGAGTTTGCCAATGCCCTCCCACTGGGTATAGGCTCCGAAGAAGAAATAGCTTCGGTAGAAGTATACAATTTAAACTCAACAACCGAGTTTATAGAAAAGGTGAACAGAGTATTACCGGAGGGAGTCAGGGTTAAGCAGGCAAAGATCCGATCTATCGATGAAAGCAAAAAGAGAAAGGAGTCTCTTATGTCAAATTATTGGGGATCGGAGTTCGAGATTTTACCGTTAGAAGGTAGCTCGGTTTTAATGATTAAAGAAAAACTAATTGGCAAAGCAGAATCGAACAGTTTAACTCATGAGGAAATAGATATTCGCCTGCCACCACAGAAAAATGGGTTGATTCTAAGGCTAAAAGATATGGGGAAAAAATCTTTAAAAATCTTACCCCTTCTATCGGAGGCAATGGGAACTTTACAACCCTTTGATCGGTTTAATATTAAACGAATTCACACCTTCGCAAAGGATAAATCGGGAAAACCGGAAAGCTATTTTTCTATTTAGATTCATTCCATAAGTTGTCCATTATTTCGAAATTCTCTATAGATGGTTTCTTATCCATCTCTTTAAGTTTCTGCTCTATCTCTTTGAATCTTTTTACAAACTTACGGTTTGTTTTGTGAAGCGAAAGGGCAGGGTCGATATTCAAAAAACGGGATAAGTTTATTATCGAAAAAATTAAGTCCCCCAGCTCGGATTCCATATTATGTGTATCCTCTTTCTTACATGCCTCTCTTAACTCCTCCATCTCTTCTTTAACTTTTCCCCATACATCATTTTCATCTGTCCAGTCAAATCCTACCCTGGAAACTTCCTTCTGGATAAGGAGCGCTCTTTCCAGGGGAGGCAGTGTACGTGATACAGAGTCAAGAATTGAATCTGTGTGACCTTCCCCCTTTTCATTTTTTTTAATTTCGTTCCACTGTTCGATTACTTCATCGGGTTCTTTTAGAGAAGAATCTCCAAAAACATGAGGATGTCTTCGTATCAGTTTCTCTGAAATCTCATCGAATACTTCTCTAAGGGTAAAAGTATTATCCTGCTCTTTCATATAGGCTATCATTGTAATGAGAAGAAAGAGATCGCCTAGTTCTTCTTTTAAATTTTCTTCATTTTTCTCTTCGATCGCATCGATACATTCGTAGGTCTCCTCAAGCAAGTTGAACTTAAGGGTCTCAGGTGATTGTTCCCTGTCCCATGGACATCCCTCTGGACCACGCAGGGTCATGATAATATCAAAAAATCTAGAAAAAGAAGAGAGAGTTGAGTTTTTTTTATCTGAATTGTTGATGATCTCTTGATTCATGTTTCGAGGAAGGGTAGCATATTGGTACACTTTTCGCAAGATACTGGCAGATAAAGTTGATTCTTCCTATTGTACTGCTTCCCGAATGCTTTCTATATAATCCTCAAGCCCTTTGCCGTGCTTTTCGTATACGATGCTGGTTGCTTTCCTGAAAGGTTCTAAATCGATATCCCGGATAATCATGGTACCCGCTTCTTCCGCCTTTGCTATGGCTTGCTGAACGTGTTCCCGCCATAACTTGCGTTGATATGGAACAGATTCTGCAGCAGCACGTAAAATGAGTTTTCTATCGGTTTCATTTATCTCTTCCCAGATTTTCTTACTGAAGAGTATTATCTCAGGAGTCCTCACATGAGCATCAACTGTATAGTAGCGGGCAACCTCGTAATGACCTTTTGTAATCCAGGAGGGAAAGTTGTTTTCAGCACCGTGAATAGCACCAGTTTGTAAGCCGGTATAGACTTCTTCAAAAGCCATAGGAAAAGGTTCTGCTCCAAGGGCACTAACTATATCACCCATAATTTCTGCCTTCTGTACCCTGATACGCATACCCTTTAGATCTTCGGGTGAGCGAACAGGACGGAGGGAATTGTAGAAACTTCTCTGACCAGAATCGTAATAACCAAGGCCTACAAGTCCGTATTCAGTAAGCTCACCTAAAAGCTTAACTCCTATTGGACCATCCACAACCTTATGCAGATGCTCTTCACTTACGAAAATGTAGGGTAAGGAGAATACTTTTAGAACCGGAGCTATCTGTGTAACCGGATTTACATTTACACGATTAATATCGATCAATCCTTGTTGGGTTTTGCGGATAGTCTCTTTCTCCGAACCGAGCTGAGCGGAGGGATAAACCTGTACTCTTATTCTCCCTCCAGTCCATCTGTGGAGAAGTTCCGCCATGTAAACCAATCCCTGAGTAGTAGGATAACTTAGCTCGTGATCATCCGCAGCTTTAAGCACATATTCCGGCTCTGTCTGTCCGCTACCAAAAGAGTATTTTGCCATGGTAAAAATGAAGAGCATATATACTATTATTCTCTGCATGATTATCCTATTCATCTGTTTTTGTTATAAAGGATATACTACCTCGACTTTCCCGTTTCCATCTTCCGTATTGCCAAGTCGGAGGTCGGCGCCATGAGCCTTCAAAATACGATAACAAATAGCAAGCCCCAATCCGGTTCCCCCATGTTTGGTGGTAAAATAGGGATCTATCACCCGGTCAAGAAGTTTTTCATTAAATCCGGGACCACTATCTGTAATCACTAGCCTGATCTCGTTATCTTTCTTTGTAAGCCTGACAGTAATAATCCGTTCTCCCTTCTGACCATCTACGGCTTCCACAGCATTCTGTAAGAGGTTGGAAATTACCTCTTCCATACGAATTATGTCAAAATAGAAGGGTTTTATTGATCGATCAATTTTATCTTTTATGATTATCTCTTTTTCTGCCGCCACAAACTGGTACTTCTTGATGATTTTCTCTAATAGTTCGGACAGGGAGTATCTGGAGAGATTGAGTTTCTCGGGTCTTGCGAAGTTGAGTATCTCGCCGATAAATTGATCTGTGTTGGCTATTTCGGTCTGGATCATCTGTACATATTTATTATTGTACGTTCCTTTTGATTTAAGGGCTTGTACTGCAAGTTGTGCTATATGTAGAGGTTTTCGCATTTCATGGGCCATTCTTGCAGCGAAATGCCCCAGAAATGAGAATTGATCGTCAGTACGCAATTTTACCATTCGTTCGCTTAGCCGGTTGAAGGCATTGGCAAGTTCGGAAAGTTCATCTCTGGTAGTAACCTCAACCTTCTGACGATAATTGCCCTCCATAATACCGTGAACCCCCTCGGTGAGTTGTTGGATAGGGCGCACCACTGCATTGGATATTATTAAAGAGACCGATCCAATAAGCAGGACAACTATGATGAAAAATACCGCCACAATCTTATTTATTTGCCGGATGGGTAATAAAGCTTCCGCTGAAGGTACAAATGCTACTATCTTCCATGTTGTACGAAGAACCGATACGAACACCATATTTTTTTTATACATGGTGTATGAGGAGAACTCGGTACCATATACATCATCTTCCAAACGGCCTATAAGATTGTCTTCTGTAGAATTGATAATAATTGATTTAGGATTTACCAGTGTAAAGGATTTAAACTCTTCCAGAGTAAAGTACCCTATAACACGTTTAAATGTGGGAAGAGGAATTGTAGATGCAAGAATGGCCTTCATTTCGTTGTTGTTTTTGCTGAAAACAGGAACCGCTATGAGAATAGAAGGATCGAAAACAGGATGATCGAGCACCGGCCCCTCGTAGTAAAAGAGCTTATCCCGGGCTGCAAACTCATGCAAAAGAACATTGGTATGGAAAATACCTTCATTACCGGCTGTATCCCAGTAGCGGCCATCGAGGTATACATAGAAAAGTCTGCTATAGATGAAAGCGAACCTGCCGAGTTCCTCGCGAAGGAATCCGCGAATCTCTTCCTCCTGACCGTTTCTTATCAGAGGAGTACGGGAGAGTTGTAACATATGAGATATTCTGGCTATTAGCCAATTGTCTATAGCCCGGGCTGCTTTGGAAAGCTCGTTGTTTTTCTGGGCAATCACTTGTTTCTCATAGGAGCGGTTTACAAAGTAGAGTCCGCCAACAACGATAACGAAGAACAGAATTACAGTTGGAATGAGTATCTGTACGAATACACGGGTTCTAATTCTCTTCATTGTTCAGTTTATAACGCAACCCTCGAACGGATATTCCAAGGTGCTTTGCCGTCCTGGTACGATTACCGTTGAACCTGTCAAGTACCCAATGGATATAAGCCCGTTCCACCTCTTGAAGAGGTTTTACACCAATATTTGTAAAATCAAAGCTACCTCGTATCGAGTTTCCGGGTATAAGCAATGACCCGGTATCTATTTTTTCTCCGGTCTCAAGGATAGATGCCCGGTCAATGCAATTTCTCAGCTCTCGAATGTTACCCGGCCAGTGGTAAGAGAGAAGTGCTTTTTTGGCATCTTCTGTAAACTCTTTAGCCGGCCTGTTGTACTCCTTTTGAAAACGTTTAAGGAACCATTCTGCAAGGGATAGGATGTCTTCTTTACGCTCACGAAGGGGAGGTAAGTGTATTGGAATTACATTGATCCGGTAAAAAAGATCCTCGCGAAATGTTCCGGCATCCACTTTAGCTTTCAGATCCTGGTTGGTGGCTGCAACAATCCTTACATCAACCGGAACCTTACGGTACGATCCTAGAGGTATAACTTCCCTATCCTGAAGGAATCGGAGTAGGGCAACTTGAGCTTTAAGGGGGAGTTCGTCGATTTCATCGAGAAAAAGCGTGCCGCCGTCTGCAATCTCAAGTTTACCCTTGGTTCTCTGTTTTGCATCGGTAAAAGCCCCCTTCTCATACCCGAACAGTTCCGATTCGATTAAATTTTCAGGTATTGCACCACAATTGATAGGCACAAAACTTCCCGATGCTCGAAGGCTCGTTGAGTGAATATACCGGGCTATAATTTCTTTACCAGTACCCGACTCTCCCAGAAGAAGCACTGTGGAGTTGATATTTCGGAGAGTTTCTATAGTACGGTATATTTCAAGTAACCTGGGGTTACGGGTTTCATAAAGAAATTGTTCCTGCTTGTAGAGTTCCTCTTTAAGGAAAGTATACCGGGTAGTCATAAGTTCGTAAGCAATTGCCTTTTCAATGGCAATTCTAAGCTCATCCATCCGGACCGGTTTTGTAAGATAGTCGAATGCCCCTTTTTTTAGTGCCTCTACTGCGCTTTCTATTGTTCCGTGAGCAGTAAGCATGATCACCTGGGTCTCCGGATAATGCCTGACTACGTGTTTAAGCAGTTCCATTCCGGACTGATCTGGCATTTTGAGATCAGCGATAAGCACTCTAAAGCTGCTTTGCTTAAGAAGTTCGTTAGCTTCCTGCACAGTGAGTGCAGACTCTACAATATAACCATCTCCGGTGAGTAAGTCTTTAAGAAGTTCTAACGCAGTCTCATCGTCATCAACAATGAGAATTCGATGTTTCGGTTTCATAACACATCACCTGTCAGGTTTAAGTTTATCCCTTTAGCATCCCTTCACTCAAGCCCTCTATGAAAAAGCGACGAAATGCAAAAAACAGTATAAGCACAGGGATAATACTTATAATGATAGTAGCCCCGATACGGCCCATTACCAATGTTTGGAGTTCGTCGCGCAACCATACTATACCCACAGGGAGGGTCTGCCATTCGTTTCTGCTCATAAGAGTGCTGGCGAACATATACTCCTGCCAGGCGAATACAAATGTGATAATGGTGGTTGCTGCAAGTGCCGGTTTATTGATTGGAATCAGCACCCTGTACCACATCTGAAACTCATGACATCCATCGATGATAGCCGCATCTCGAATATCGGTCGGAATGGTGGAAAATGCTCCCCGCATGATAAGTAATCCCCAGGGCAGGTTAAGTGCAACGTAGGGTAAAATCAATCCCAACCAGGTGTTTCTTAGCCCGATATAGTATTCCATGAGAAAGACAGGGATAAGGTACATGATGTAGGGTACTGTAAGTACTCCAAGAACAAGCATAAAGAGGAAGTTCTGGCCTAAAAACCTACGCATTCCGAATGCGTAACCGCCCATTGCACTTGCGATCAGCACAATAATCACAGTGGAAATGGTTACAATCAAGCTGTTAACAACGTATCGGCTAAACCCTCTCATTTTTGTAAGGACATAAATGTAATTTTCCGCAGTTAGAGTTTTGGGAATGATAGAGGGAGGATACTTGTAGAGATCCTGGGTGGTTCGAATCGAGGTGATAAGCATCCATACTGGTGGAAAGAGAAAAATTATTGCAAATAATAAAACTATAAAAAATATCAGATTTTGCCTTGAAAAGATTGCTTTAACAATCGTTGGCCCATTTAAGGCTAATGAACTCATCCCCATCTATCCCCTTTGTGCGGTTTCCGGTTTAAACACCCTGTTTAAAACCCAGGCAAGTATCAGAATAATTGCAGCAGTTATATAGGCAACCTGGGAAGCTTCTCCCATATCCAATCTCTCAAAAGCAAGCTTCCAGGAATATAAATAGAGAGTGAGGGTCGCTATCCCAGGACCTCCCTGGGTAACAACCTGAGGAAGATCGAAAACCTTTAAAGAGTTAATAAGAATCCAGATACCGCTTACAAGCATATATGGCTTAAGATTGGGAATTACCACGAAAAATATCTCCTGGAAGAAATTTGCGCCATCAACCCTTGCTGCTTCTCTCAGACTCCTGGATATTCCCTGTAATCCTGCGAGAAAAATAATCAAAGTAAATCCGATCATTTTCCAGGATCTGGCTACCACCAGAGCGTACAGCGCTGTTCCTGGATATCCGTACCAGTTTATGGCAAATTTTTTAAGCCCGATTGAACGAAGCAGTTGATTAAATATGCCTACATCTGGTGACAGAATCCATGCAAAGGTAATACCAACCAGGGAAAGGGGGATAATCATAGGTAAATAGAAGATTACCTGAAAGATCTGTACACCCTGGTTTAGCTCATTAATTAAAATTGCTACTAGTAGAGAAACAATAAATGTAATAGTGAAATATGAAATACCAAACTTCATCTGGTTGACCAGAGCGGTATGGAAAAAAGTATCCTTTATCAGTCGTTCCCAGTAACCTGCCAAACCTATAAATTTAGGAACTGCATCCTCCGCGTAGTTGAATTCTGTAAGGCTTAAGAATCCGGAGAATACTACAGGAAAGGCAATGAAAACTATGACGAAGAATAGGGTAGGTAGAAGAAATACAAGCAGATTAAGCTTCTCGGCTACCTTTCTTCTTAAAGCACCCATAACGCCCTCTGAAAGAAATGTTAAGGAGGGATTATCTATCCCTCCTTGAACTTTACAACAAGTCTATTCGCCTGCTCGCAGATCTGTAAAGTTAAGAGCCTGAACTTCTTTCTGGATAGAGTCAAGAGCTTTATCAACATCCATTCTACCAAAAGCAGCTTCCGGCAGGTATTTTACCAGGATA
Source organism: Spirochaetota bacterium (assembly GCA_003645645.1). GTDB lineage: Bacteria > Spirochaetota > Spirochaetia > SPDA01 > B32-G16 > B32-G16. The sequence continues at coordinate 18,877 of QNBH01000046.1, forward strand.
TCGAGATATTTCTGCAAATCTGCATAGAGAGGTATTGGACGGGAAGCATCGGCTACTGCAAGAATAGTTGGCATTTGATCCTGAAACCAGGTTATGCCTTCACCATAGTACTCTTTCATAACCGGGAGTTTTCCGTAGTTGTTAAAGCTCCACTGCTGCATCTCTTTTGAAAATACGACTTCGCGGATATACTGCATGGCTACTTCTTTCATTTTTGATACCTTGGGAATCCATACAGAGTGAGTCCAGATAATGCTTCCGTTCTCTTCTGCTCCCGGCCAGCCGATATAAGCGATGTCAGATTCATCTTTGGTAACACCGACCAGCTCCATAATATGACCCTGTGCAGCGTAAAAGGAACCACTGGCTCCGGTTTTCCATTTCTGGTAACCTTCTTCGTCACTGGTAGTCCATGCCCCAAGTCCTTCTTTGTACATTTTTTGCAAATAACTCAACCACTTGCGTGCAGCATCACTGGTTATGTCAAAGCCTTTTCCGTTTTTTTCGGTGAATGTACCAGTCATGGCCATGATCGGACCTGCATAGTTATACTGCATGAACTCACGATCCCATATCTGGACATGAGCGCCAAGGTCAGCAGCTTTTCCCAATTTCCTGAACCAGTTAAAAAACTCCTCCTCATTCCAGCTCGGAATAGGTACGGGTTTGCCATTTTGCCAGAGCCCAGCTTTTTTCATTATATCAGTATTGACACCGATAATAGCTACCTCTCCCATGAAGGGCAGTACAGGATAGTTGGCTCCTGATCCGTCCGGTTTCTTATATTTACCTGCAGCCAGAAAGCCACCCACGAAATTTTCTTTTACAAGCTTACCTGTAAAAATTCCGTCCATTGGTTCTGTCCAATTTCCTTTAATAACAGGAGCAAGCATCGATCCGCTTCCACCAACAAATACATCAAAGGGAGTTGTTCCCTGTTCCCATTCTGTGATGTATGTAGGAGCGCTCCATTTATCTGCTCTGATAAGCTCGAGTTTTACATTCGGGTTGTTCTTAGCCCATTTTATTGAGAACTCTTCTAGATCGAATTTCTTGAATATCCAGGGTGGGGCAGCTACCCTTAGAACCTTTACTTCCTTCGCCGCAGCAGGCTCCTCTTTTTTTACTTCCTTTTGTCCTCCTGCGAAAACACTAGAAACGAATAGAACAGCTAATGCTAGTAATAAAAATTTTTTCATAAACCTTTTCCTCCTTTCAAATTA
>QNBH01000047.1 GCA_003645645.1 Spirochaetota bacterium
ATATTAAGCAAAAAAAGTGAAAGAATAAATGATTTTGTATATACACTCTTGCCCCTTTTTATAGTTACCCTGACTTTTGTAACGCTCATATACCTGCAAAACGACTTCTCTACTGCTTTCTTCATCTTTTTCATCGCCGTTGTCATGTTGTTTGTTGCCGGATTGAAGATCTTCCACTTCGTTTTTATCTCCGCGGTGGGAATTCCTGCAGCATTTATTCTTCTCTTCACTAAAGAACACAGAGTAAAAAGACTCATCGCTTTTCTGAATCCTCAGATAGATCCGATTGGTGCGGGTTACCAGGTAAATATGGCACGTTCCGCTCTTATAGGGGGAGGTCTCTGGGGGACAGGTGTGGGGGAAGGTACGATCAAACTAGGTGCTTTACCCGAAGCTCATTCCGATTTTGTGTTTGCGGTACTTGGAGAGGAAATGGGGTTTTTGGGTGTAATGTTTGTATTGGGAATATTGATTACTTTTGCGGTAAGAGGGTATACAATTGCAGCAAAAAGTTCAGATCAATTTAATTCTATTCTGGCTTTCGGAATTACAACTACGATTTTTTATCAAGCCTTGTTGAATATAGGTGTAGTTTCGGGGTTGGTTCCGGCAACGGGGATACCTCTACCCTTTTTCTCTCTAGGTGGGTCATCCATTGTGGTTACACTTTTCATGTACGGTGTACTGTTAAATCTCTCACGCCACATTAATGAAGGAGGAGTGTCGGAATGAGTAATGCGGTTTTCCCTGTAGCTTTATACCGTGAAGATACCCTTAAGTTCCATTTCAGATACAATAATCAATTTAATCGGACTAGAAATCGGTATAGTGTTCGGAGAAACAGGCCTGGTATAAAACCTGAAAAAAATGATAGAAATACAAAAAAATTTCTCCTCTACAGTATATCCATCCTTTTTGTAATATTGCTCGGAGAGATCCTGTTCCAATTCATTATTGCACCACGAATGTTAATAGAAAAAATTGAAATTGTTACGGATGATAGTTTCAATCTTTCTGACGATGAGATAATGAATATTGCCGGTATAAGGGGAAAAGATTTTTTCCTATCGGTAAATACTGAGAAGATCAAAGTTAACCTTGAGGCTTATCCTCTGATAAAAAGTGCAAATGTTCTGAAAATTTTTCCTGATACATTAAAAATTGAATTACAGGCGAGGGAACCGATAGCCATTTCTCTGGTAAACACGGAAGGTATAACAATTCCCGTAGCTATTGATCCCGAGGGGGTGGTCTTTCAAATAGGAAGTTCTATTTCCGGTTGGGATCTCCCGGTGGTATCGGGAGTGCGATTTCCCGACGTCAAACTTGGTATTAAGCTGCCTGAGCTCCTTACCCCCTTTCTGGAAGACCTTCAGGAATTAAAAAATAGCTCTTACTCTTTGTTCAGTCTTATATCGGAAATTAAATTTATCAATAAAATGGATATCGACTATGAAGTAGTACTCTTCTTCAACCACAGCCCTATTCAGGTGCGAATCGGAAATCGCCTTGATGAAACTCTTTTGAAATACATTATGCTGTTACTGGATCTAACCGATAGGGGGGAGCTTGAAAACATAGAAGAGTTTGACCTGCGGTCTGGAGAGGTAGTATTTAAAACAGGGGAGGATTAGATACTTGTCAACGGATAATATTATTGTCGGTTTGGATATAGGTACCACAAAAACATGTGCTGTCATCGGTGAATATAATGAAAATAATGAACTTGAGATAACCGGCGTGGGGATTAGCCTTTCACAAGGATTAAGAAGGGGAGTTGTCATTAACATAGAAGCCACTTTGCGAGCAGTTGTAGAAGCGATTGAGGCTGCGGAGATGATGTCCGGAAAAGAAGTTCAGGGGGTATTTACAGGAATAGCCGGAGGACACATCGATGGCATCAACTCAAGGGGAGTGGTTGCGGTTACCGGTAAAGGCAGAGAGATAACAAAAGAGGATATCGAAAGAGTAATAGATGCAGCAAAGGCTATCGTAATACCTATGGATCGAGAGGTATTTCATGTAATACCCCAGGAGTTTATTGTAGATGAACAGGGGGGGATCAAAAACCCCCTCGATATGATAGGTATCAGATTGGAGGCAGAGGTACATATAATAACCGGTTCGGTAACCTCGGCACAAAATCTGGTTAAATGTGTTAACAGGGCCGGCTTCAGGGTCAATGACATAGTGCTTGAATCGCTTGCCGCCTCCATGGCAGTGCTTTCCAGGGATGAGATGGAGTTGGGTGTTCTGCTTATAGATCTGGGAGGGGGAACAACCGACGTATTGGTACATTTAGACGGTGCGCCCTACCATACGAATGTAATATCAATTGGAGGCGGACAAGTAACAAGCGATTTATCGATTCTCCTCAAAACCCCTATAAGTTCTGCGGAGAAAATAAAGAGGGAAGCAGGATGCTGTTATCTACCTCTGGTAGACAAAGAGGAAGAAGTGATTATCCCCGGTGTTGGGGGATGGCCATCCGCATCTATCCCCCGGGTGGAGTTGTGCAAAATTATAGAATCCAGGATGGCTGAAATGTACAGAATGGTGCGTGACCAAATCGAGAAAAAAGGGTATTTAAATCATCTGGGAGGGGGAGTTGTCTTAACCGGAGGTGGTGCACTCCTGAAGGGAGCGGCGGAACTTGCAAGGGAGATATTTGGAGTACCTGCCAGGGTGGGTTATCCTAAAAAATTAGGAGGTCTTGTGGAGGAGTATCGGAACCCCGTATTCGCCACCGGAGTCGGCCTTGTTCTATATGGTGCTGAAGGTTTTGAATCAGAGAGTCTGGAAATCGGGACGGGCAAATACAAAAGAGGAGGTGTCCTGGACAAATTAAAAGAATGGATGAAAGAGTTTTTTTAACGAAATATAAAAGAATAATATAAAAAGAATAATTTAAATAAAATATAGTACTGGGAGGGGGACTATGAATATAGAAATTATTGATAATGAAATTACCGAGCCTACCATCATTAAAGTCATTGGAATTGGAGGTGGAGGAAGCAATGCCGTCAATCGAATGATTGCACGGGGTTTAAAAAAAGTTCAATTCATCGCTACGAATACAGACCTGCAAGCTTTACAGTCTGCCGATGCAGAGATAAAGCTTCCTCTGGGGACGAAGCTTACCCATGGTCTAGGAGCCGGGGGTATTCCGGAAATAGGAGAAAAGGCTGCTCTGGAAGATAAGGAGGAGATACAAAAGATACTCTCTGGAGCCGACATGGTATTTATTACAGCAGGTATGGGAGGAGGAACTGGAACGGGAGCGGCTCCTGTTGTAGCACAGGTGGCCAGAGAGTTAAATGCATTAACAGTGGCTGTGGTAACAAAACCGTTCGAGTTTGAAGGCAGAAGGAAGATGAAGATTGCCGAAGAAGGGATTGAAAAACTGCGCGATGCAGTAGATACCCTTATTACGATTCCGAATCAGTATCTTCTTAAAATCGTGGAGAGAAAAACTCCCATTACAGAGGCCTTTCTCCTGGCCGATGATGTGCTGAGACAGGGCGTACAGGGTATCTCCGATCTGATTACAGAGCCGGGAATAATCAACATCGATTTTGCAGACGTGCGTACTATAATGAAAGGGAAGGGAGATGCATTGATGGGTATCGGAGTGGGTACAGGAGACAACAGAGCAGTGGATGCTGCCACCAATGCCATAAACAACCCGCTTCTGGAAGATGAAAAAATGGATGGAGCCAAGGGAATACTGGTTAATGTTACGGGTGGCAATGATTTTACTCTATCCGAGTATGAGGAGATAATAAAAATAATAACTTCGAATGCAGACGCGGATGCCCTCATAATCTCCGGCAGTACTATAGACCCGGCCCTGGAAGATAGGGTAAAGGTAACCGTTATTGCAACCGGCTTCAATCAAGACGGGCAAGAGGTTAGCAGAGAGCTTGATGAGCGTCGGGAGGAAAGTGAGATTATACATCTATCGGATTGGGCAAAGATGAAGGAAGGAATTATCCGCAAGATGCCCAATCAATATTTAACAGGGCGAAACAACACGGATATGGATCTAGGCATACCGACAATACTGAGAAAAAAGCAGTTCGGAGATCCAGGAGATACGAAAAATTGACGGAATCAAACAAAGTTCTTAAAAATTTTGAGGATTACCTAGCAGCGGAATTGAGACTCTCAGACTTAACTATTGATACTTATATGAGGGAATGCAGAAGTTTTATAAGTTTTTTAGAAGAAGAAAGGGAAAGTATCATTCTAACTACATCTGCTACTCTGGTAAAGTTTTTGGTTAATCGCCAGATCCAGAGTCTTGATCAGAGGACTATAGCTAAAATTGCCAGTGCCTTAAGGACTTTTTTCCGTTTTCTACAACTGGAGGGCTTAAGAGAGGATAATCCTGCCGTTCTTGTGGAAACTCCAAGACCAATGGAGCGGCTTCCGGAAATAATGTCTCAGGAAGAAGTGGAAACTTTTCTCAATAACATTTCTGTTTCCAGCGCCATAGGAATTCGAGATCGAGCCCTTTTCGAACTGGTTTACTCCTGCGGGTTAAGAGTATCGGAGGCATCATCCCTTACCGCCGGAGAACTCTTTCTCTCTGAAGGGCTTATCAAGGTATCCGGAAAGGGAAACAGAGAGAGACTGATTCCTCTGGGAGAGGAAAGCAGATACTGGTTAATCAGATACCTTGAAGAGGCTAGACCTAAATTAATAAAAAAAGGCAGGAAGTCTGACAGGCTCTTTTTGAGTCAGCGGGGTAGGGGATTATCTCGGAAAAATATATGGAAGCGCTTTAAGATGATAGCCGAAAAAGCGGGAATTACGGCCAAAGTGCATACTCTCCGCCATTCCTTTGCCACCCATCTTCTCCATGGCGGCGCCGATTTAAGGGCGGTTCAGGAGTTGCTGGGGCATTCCGATATTGGTACCACTCAGATTTATACCCATCTGGAGAAAGGCGATCTTAAAAATTATCACAAACGTTTCCATCCCCGGGGTGGATCTTGAAGCAGGAGAGCAGTTTTTTGTGTAATAAAGAGGGAGGGTCTTAATGTTAATCGGGAAAAAATATATCGGTTTTTTTCTTATTTTTATTCTCTTGATCGCAATGACAACATCGTGCAGGCGGAAAGACAGCATACTATTTGATAGGATGAAGAGTCTTGAAACTACAAACGATGGAGAACTTTCGGATAAAACAATAGAAAAATTAAAAGAGGGAATAAAAAAGTATAAAGCCGAAGTAGAGAGAACCATAAGAGCCTACGAGAACATAGGTCAGTATTACAAACTGCTTGCTGTGGAGCTTATCGGCAGAGAAATGTATGGAGTCGCTCTGGATTATGTAAAAAAAGCCATAGAGATTTATCCCGAAAATGCCGTTCTATTTCAATTAGCAGGGGTATGCTCGGCACGAATGGCAAAGGCAATGATAAATGAGCAGGAAAAACAAAGAGAATTATTTTTAAATGCAGAAAAGTTTTATAAGAGGGCTCTGGAACTCGATGAATGGTATGTGGATGCCCTATATGGACTGGCTGTATTGTATGTCTTTGAGCTTGACAGGGTTCGGGAAGCCGAACCTCTCGTTACGAAAATAATTGAAAAAGAGAAAAAGAATGTGGATGCGAGGTTTTTATTGGCTAGGATTTATGTTTCTTCCGGCAGGATAGAAGATGCGATAGAGATTTACGATGAGATAATTAACATTACCTCCTCTCCGGAAATAAAGAGAAAAGCCAGGGGAAATATGGAAAAACTGTTAAGAGGTGAGTATGGTTGATCTGATCGCTTTTGCCATAAATCGTATGGATTTTCTAAAACCACGAGAGAAGCTTCTCTTTTCGGAGCTCTTCGAAGACAGGAGGGGTCTTCTCTCTCTCAATATCTCAAAAATTGAGAGAATTATTAACAGAAGACTGAAAAGGGACTCCTTCGATGCACACTCACTGTTGAAACAAGCCGAAGATGACATGAATTACTTGACTGTCAGAAATTTTAAATACACATTTTATTGGGAAGCCGATTTCCCGCCTCAGTTAAGGGAGATCTGGGATCCTCCCCTCGTTATGTACTATCGGGGGAACCTTCCCGATTACCATACGCCAATGGTGGCAATTGTAGGTACAAGAAAACCCTATGGTAAGGCTCTAAAGGCAGCCTATAACCTGGGGCATGATTTCGGGCAAAGAGGTATAAATGTAGTCTCGGGACTTGCCAGAGGTATAGACGGTTCTGCCCACCATGGTAACCTGGAGGGGGGAGGTGCCACGGCGGCGGTTCTGGGGTGCGGAATAGATGTGATTTATCCAAAGGAACATAAGAGGTTGGCACAAAAAATTCTGGAAACCGGAGGTATTATTTTAACAGAGTATCCTCCCGGAACAATGCCGTATAAACATCATTTTCCGGCGAGAAACCGCATAATAAGCGGTTTGTCAAGAGCGGTGGTGATAATTCAGGCTTCGGAAACCTCAGGAGCTTTGATAACAGCGGATTATGCTCTGGAGCAGGGAAGAGACATTTTCATTCACAAGGAAGGTATTACAGGCAAGCCTGGAAGAGGAGGGCATTTGCTTTTCTTGGATGGTGCAGAGATAGTGCAAAAAGCAGAAGATATACTAAAAAAATGGGGATACAGTAATGAGAATAGTGGTAATGAGTCTTCGTCAAATGAGAATGTCTTCTCACTTACCAAAGGTGATTGCTCTCTGACCGCGGGAGAAGAGATGGCATCTCTTCTGGAAGAAGAGCTTACAGGGAAAATTACTCGATTTAACGGAGAATATTTCAGGAGATTCCGAATATGAAAAAAGATCCAAGCACACTACTTATCGTAGAGTCGCCGGCAAAAGCAAATACGATCGAAAGATATTTAGGAGATGGTTACTCGGTTGCAGCCTCTATGGGGCATTTAATCGATCTGCCCAAGTCCAGACTGGCAATCGATGTTGAGAATGGGTTTGAACCCGAATACATTACCGTGCGTGGTAAGGCCGGCATTTTAAAGGAACTGCAGAAAAAAGCAGACAGGGCTGGACACATTCTGCTTGCTTCCGATAACGACAGGGAAGGAGAAGCCATATCCTATCATATAAAAAATGCCCTTCTTAATAAGAATAGCAACCTGAAAATCGAGAGAATTGTGTTCAACGAAATCACCCCTTCTGCCATCAAAGAAGCCGTCAAAAACCCCACCGATGTAGATATAAGCAAAGTAAACTCTCAAAAAGCTCGAAGAGTGCTGGATAGACTGGTAGGTTACAATCTTTCACCACTTCTATGGAAAAAGGTAAAGAACGGATTATCTGCCGGTCGTGTACAATCGGTGGCCCTGCGCCTAATCTGTGAGCGTGAGATAGAACTGGATAACTTCATTCCCGAAGAATACTGGACTCTTGATGCGGAGCTAAAGAAAGAGCAAAAGAGGTTTAAATCTCAACTTGTAGAGTACAAAGGGGGAAAACCATCCATTAAAAATAGAGAAGAGATGGAACAATTGATGGATAGTCTTGGAGGCAAGACCTTTCAGGTTAAGGATATTAAAGAGACTGAGAAGACGCTTAAACCAAAACCTCCTTTTACAACCTCAACTCTCCAGCAAACCGCGGCGAACCGACTTGGATTCACTTCTCGTAAAACAATGCAAATTGCTCAGCAGCTTTACGAAGGGGTAAATATAGGCACCAGCAGAACGGGTCTTATAACTTACATGCGCACAGACTCTGTTCGTATATCAGAGCATGCCCTTTCCGATGTAAGAGAATTTCTGAAAAAGTACTACCCCGATGACCTTCCGGATAAACCCAACCTGTATACGGTGGGCAAAGCTGCTCAGGATGCGCATGAGGCAATAAGACCCACATACACCGAATATACCCCGGATTCCATTGCACAGTACCTGACCAGGGATCAGTACAGACTCTACTCTCTTATCTGGGAGCGCTTTGTATCTTCACAGATGAAGAATGCTAAGACGAGAACAGTATCTGTAGATTTTCAAGCGGGAGATGCCCTTTTTAGAGCAACAGCGACAAAAGTGGTTTATAAAGGCTTCCAGAAAGTACTTCATATTCTGGGTACCGAAGAAAAATCCAAAGAGATGCCTCGTTTTGAAGAGGGTGAGAAGGTGGAACTGATTAGATTTATACCGGAGCAACATTTTACCGCCGGTCCTCCCAGGTATACAGATGCAAGCATTGTTAAAGCCCTTGAAGAGAAAGGCATAGGAAGGCCGTCCACCTATGCCCCTATAATTACAGTGTTGCTGGATCGGTATTATGTGGTTAGAAAAAACAAGCAGCTCATTCCTACTCCTCTGGGAAGAATAATATATGAAATACTTATCACCTCTTTTCCGGAGATACTCGATATAAACTTTACCGCAGAGATGGAAACCAAACTGGATAAAGTAGAGGAGGAGAGGGAAGACTGGGTTAATATAGTAAGGGAGTTTTATAACCCCTTCAAACGCCGGCTGGATTATGTAATGAATACACTCGAATCTATAAAAGGTGTACTCGATGAAGAGACAGATATTCTCTGCGATAAATGCGGGAAACCAATGGTGAAAAAACTGGGTAGATTCGGGTTTTTCCTGGCCTGTTCGGGCTTTCCGGAGTGCAAGAATACCAAACCGGTACCCCTTGCGGATTGTCCCCGCGAAGGTTGCGATGGTAAGATTGTCGCCAGAAAAAGGCAAAGAGGCAGGGGAAAGGAGTTTTACGGATGCACAAACTATCCAGAGTGTGATTTTATTACTCATTATCGCCCTCTTTCTTCAAAATGTCCGGAATGCGGATGGTTTCTGGTTGAGAAGACTGATAAAAAGCGTGGAGATTACAAGGCCTGTATAAATCCTCAATGTAATTTTATCCATGTACAGGAGGAAGAAAGGGCAAATGCTTGAGAGATTTTTATCCTACAGTAAAAGCGTGCGCAGCCTCTCTGAAGCTACCGTTTCCGCCTACAGGAAAGATATCCTCAAGTTTTTATCTTACATTAAAAACCAAAAAATAAACGAGGAAAAGATAAATCTTTCAGTGGCAAGAAGCTATATTGCTCATCTCTCGAAATCGGGATTGTCGGTAGAGACCATCAACAGGAGCCTTTCCGCACTAAAACGTTTTTACGATTACCAGGTAAGATACCATGGTCTAAAGGTAAATCCCTTCGAAAATATCCGCTCTCTTAAAAGAAATCGAAAGCTTCCGAACTTTTTCTTCCAGCACGAAATGGAAAATCTACTCTCCCTTCCCGGAGAGGGATTTGAAGGTAGTCGAGACAGACTGCTTCTGGAAGTTCTCTATTCTACAGGATGTAGAATATCCGAGCTTACCGGAATAAATATTTCTTCGATAGATATCCGTAACGGCATCATAAGGGTTCTGGGAAAAGGAAAGAAAGAGAGGTTTGTATTTTTAGGCCCTCCTGCTCTCAAATCCCTTCGGGAATACCTTAATTTCAGAAAAGAACGCCTTTGTTGCGATGATCCCGATGCAGGAAGAGCACTTTTTCTAAACAGCAGGGGAACCAGGCTCACCAACCGGGGAGCATTTTACATAATAATGAAATATATCGAAAGGGCGGGAATGATAAAAAAGGCTAGCCCCCATACATTCAGGCATACCTTTGCCACCCACGTTCTTGACAGAGGGGCGGATATCAGGGTTGTACAGGAGATGCTTGGTCATACAAAACTCTCTACGACTCAAATATACACTCACATCGGGGTGGAAAAGTTAAAAAAAATCTATCGGAAGGCACATCCTCATGCAAAAAGGCGGGATATATAATGATGAAGTTTGAAGGAACAACCGTACTGGCGGTAATGAGAGGCGGAAAGGTAGCAATGGCGGGAGACGGACAGGTAACTATGGGTAATACCGTTATGAAGAGCAGTGCCAGGAAGGTGAGAAAAATTTACGATGGGAAAATACTAGCAGGGTTTGCAGGCGCAACGGCCGATGCCTTCACCCTTTTCGAGCTTTTTGAGGGTAAAGTCAAAGAATACGGCGGTGATATAACCAGAGCGGCGGTGGAACTGGCCAAGGAGTGGAGAACCGATAGAATGCTCCGAAGGTTGGAAGCCATGCTTCTGGTGGCAGATAAGAGTAAGATACTTCTTGTTTCGGGGACCGGAGATGTAATCGAACCGGACAAGGGGGTTACGGGTATCGGATCGGGTGGCCCTTATGCACTGGCTGCAGCTCTTGCCTATTTGGACAGCTCCGAACTTTCGGCCGGAGAAATCGCCGTTCGTTCGATGCAAATTGCCTCGGATATCTGTATTTACACCAACAACCAGATGGTAGTGGAGGAGCTGGAATGAAAAAAGACCTGGATAAACTCTCACCGAAAGAGATAGTAGCCGAGCTGGATAAATATATAATCGGTCAGGACAAGGCTAAAAAGGCGGTAGCCGTAGCGCTCAGGAACAGGGTGCGTAGGCAGAGGCTGCCGGAAGAATTGCGGGATGAAATCGCCCCCAAAAATATAATAATGATCGGCCCTACCGGAGTGGGTAAAACAGAAATCGCCAGGCGAATATCAAGACTATGCGGCGCCCCTTTTGTGAAGGTGGAAGCCACGAAATACACCGAAGTGGGGTACGTAGGACGTGATGTTGAGTCCATGGTAAGAGATCTCATGTCTGTAGCCGTATCACTTGTTAAAGCCGAATTGCAGGAGGAGGTAAGAGAAGAGGCGGAGAGAAGAACCGAGGAAGCCCTTCTCGATTTACTTCTACCCGGTATAAAGGAGCAGAAGCAAGAAGATCAAAAGGAAACGGTTGAAAAAACCGCCCTTCCGACACAGCACTCCACCAGAGAGAAGTTCAGAAAAATGCTCAAAGAAGGGAAACTGGAAGATAAAAAGGTAGAGGTCAGTATCACAAGAAAAATATTTCCACAGATCGAAATTTTTTCCGGCTCCAGTTTCGAAGAAATGGATGTAAACCTGGGAAACATCACCAGTCTTCTGGGAGGAAAGAAGAAAAAGAAGCTTGTTACGGTTCGACAGGCCAGAGAGATACTGTTCTCACAGGAAGTGGATAAACTTATCGATAACGAAAGGATGACCGAAATAGCCAGAGAACGAACAGAACAGATGGGGATAATTTTTATTGACGAAATAGATAAGATTGCCTCTAAAGATACGCGTTCCGGAATCGATGTCTCTCGTGAAGGAGTGCAGAGAGATATATTACCAATCGTAGAGGGAAGCAAAGTTAACACACGTTACGGGATTGTAGATACCTCACACATTCTTTTTATTGCAGCCGGAGCTTTTCACAGCAGCAAACCATCCGATCTGATTCCAGAATTACAAGGGCGGTTTCCCTTAAGGGTAGAACTTAATGAATTAACCAAAGATGATTTTTGCAAGATTCTAACACAGCCGCAAAATGCACTTATAAAACAGTATACAGAGCTGCTTAAGACCGAAGGGGTGGAATTGGAGTTTAAAGAAGAGGCTATTGAGAAGATATCAAAGATCGCAGCGGAAGTGAATGCAAGAACCGAAAATATCGGAGCAAGAAGACTTCACACCATTATGGAGTTGCTTCTGGAGGAGATATCCTACGAAGCACCGGAGCTGTCAGGAGAGAAGGTGGTTATATCCGCCGACTATGTAGACCGAAGACTCTCCGATGTAGTTAAAGATCACGATTTAAGCAGGTACATATTATAAGAAGGGAAGAAAAAACCGAAAATATAATCGGGAGGAACGGAATTATGTTTTTACAGAGTAGCTTCGGCAAAACTCTTGATATGGTGCACAGAGCAATGGATGTAGCCCTTATACGAAGGGATATAATAGCCAACAATATAGCAAACTCAGATACACCAAACTTTAAAAGGAGTGTGCTAAACTTCGAATCAGAACTTAAAAGGGCACTGGAATCGGAACAGAGAAAAACCATACCCGCCTTTCTTACCCATGAAAAGCATATTCCCTTTCACAGGCCCGTTGACTACAGAACGGTTAAACCGAGAAAAGTGCTGGATTACCTCACTACGTCGAAAAATAACGGTAACAATGTCGATATAGAGGAAGAGATGATGAACGCTCTTCACAATCAGCTTCAGTACCAGCTAATGACAATGGCCGTATCAAATCAGTTCAGCCAGATTAATCTGGTACTTCGATAGGAGATAGGATATGGGATTATACAGCAGCATAAACATTGCTTCCTCCGGTCTCTCTGCCCAGAGAACAAGACTGGATGTAATTGCCAACAATATTGCCAATGTTAACACAACCAGAACACCAGAAGGTGGGCCCTTTCGCAGAAGCAGGGTAATATTTAAACCCAGAGTCTCCCGGCCATACTGGAGGAGCCCTTTTCTTCCAAAGTTTCTGGAGAATGAAATCGGTAAAGGAGTAATAGTGGCTAAAATAGAGAAAGACATGGATTCCAAACCAAGGCTTGTATACGATCCTACCCATCCCGATGCGATTAAGAGCGGACCGCGAAAGGGATACGTTGAATATCCCAATGTAAACATTGTGAATGAAATGGTGGATATGATTTCAGCAAGTCGATCCTACGAAGCCAATGTGGCTATAGTGAACGGATCTAAAGCCATGTTTCTAAAAGCACTGGATATAGGGAGGTAACACATAGATGGATTTTCTAACGGCAGAACAGGTATACGGAGATATGATAACTCTTAAAAGAACCAATCCCAGGCACCTGAATGCAGCGGGGAAAGTACCCGGTGAGGAGACTCAACGTGGAACAGGCTTTCAAGCTTTGGTTACTCAGGCATTGAACGAAGTAAATGATCTTCAACAGCAGTCAACTTCTCTTGTTCAACAGATGCTTGTAGACCCTGAAAGTGTGGATGTACATGATATTACTATTGCAATGGCAAAGGCAAATACCTCTCTCTCTATAACCAAATCGATTGTTGAGAGGGTTATAAGAGCGTACAGCGATATTATCAATATCAGGTAACAGGAGTGTATAAAAAGTACCATTTGTAGCAATAAAACTGCTGGATTAGGGTGCATTTAATACCAGCATATAAACGGGAGGGGACATGAACGAATGGTTTAAGAAAGTAATAGAACAGGTTAAAAACCTCTGGGGCAAATGGAGTGTAGTACAGAAGGTAATCTTTTTTTCTGTTATAGGAGCAGCTCTGGCGGGGCTCATAATGCTGATGGTCTTTAGCTCTGCTCCCAGCATGGTTCCACTTATCACTACAAGAATTGAAGACAAGCAATTGCTTACACGGATATCCATGAGACTGGATGAGGAAGGAGTGGATCATCAAATTACAGAAGATGGAAGAGTTCTTGTAAAGGATAAAAAAACAGCCCAGAGAATGGTCGCCATCCTGGCCAGAGAGAATTTGATCCCCCCTGAAACATCCCCATGGGATATATTTAAGATGGATCGCTGGACTGTAACCGATTTCGAAAGAAACGTTAACCTGCGCAATGCTATCCGAAAAAGCCTGGAGCAGCACATAGAAGCTCTGGAAGATGTCGATTCCGCTCAGGTTACACTGGTGATTCCGGAGAAAGAATTGTTCGCCGAAGATCAGGCACCTGTTACAGCCTCCGTGATTATTACTCCGAGACCGGGATCAGATATTACAGAGAACAGGAGCAAGCTCGAGGGAATCGAAAAATTGATACAATTTGCAGTGGAGGGACTTAATAAGGAGAATATAGTTATCACAGATCATCGTGGAAATGTGTTAAATGATTTTGTGGAATTGGCAAAACTGGACAGGCTGGAACTGGCCAAGAGGGAAATAAAAACAAAGGCGAATCTTGAAAATGCTTACAAACAGGAGATATTAAATGAGCTTCGCTCTATCTTTGGAAAAGACAGGGTGCGTGTTATAAATGTATCCATAGATCTCGATATGGGAAAAAAGACAGTAGAAACGGAAGAGCATTTTCCAATTACCATGGTAGAGGATAATCCACGTACACCTTACGATGAGACAAAGGTAATCGAGTCTATTACTATCTCAAAGAATATTGTCGATGAGAAGTTTAAGGGTACAGGGTTCAACCCCGAGGGGCCTCCGGGGCAGGAAGGCCAGGTGCCACCGGCTTATAAAGACCTGGCGGGTCTGGTCGGAGAATATTCCCGCGAACAGGTAACTCAGAATGAAGTGGTTAATACCAGAAATGTGATGGAGGAGAAGAGCCCCTGGGAGATAAAGAGAATAACTGCGGCTGTAGCGATTGATGGAATATGGAAATGGCAGTATGATGAAAGTGGGAATGTAATTCTCAATCCCGATGGCAGCATCAAGAGGGAATATATACCGGTTACCCAGGAGGAGCTTTCAAAGGCAAAAGAGCTGGTGGAGCATGCAATTGGCTACAGTAGAGAGAGGGGAGACAGCGTTACCGTGCAACATTTACAGTTCGACCGGTCGGAACAGTTCTTAAAAGAGGATGATACGTACAGACAGAGGATGCGGTTGCGGCAGACCCTTCTCTATGTTGCAGTGGGAATTGTAGGTATCCTGGTTGCGTTTTTCGTTTTCAGACTCCTTTCCAGAGAAGCGGAAAGACGCAGGAAACTCAGAGAGGAGGAACTTTCCAGACAGCACCAGGCCATGCGTGAGGCTGCATTACGTGCAGCAGAAGAGGAAGGAGTAGAGGTTGAGATGTCGGTGGAAGAAAGAGCCCGCCATGAAATGCAGGAGAACGCCATAAATATGGCCAGAGAACATCCCGAAGATGTTGCCCAGCTAATTAGAACGTGGTTAATGGAGGAATAATCCTATGGCAAAAACACAAGCTGCTTCCGGAGGCGGAACTACAGCTGCATCCAGAAGCAAGGGCGGAGTAAAAAAACAGCTAACAGGCCGGCAGAAGGCAGCCATATTTCTCGTAACTCTGGGTTCAGAAATATCCTCAGAGATATTTAAACACCTGCGGGAAGATGAAATCGAAACCCTGACTTTCGAAATTGCAAGATTGGACAGTGTAGATTCGGAAGACAGAAATAAGGTACTCACAGAGTTCCAGGAACTGATGATGGCTCAGGATTTTATCACGTCGGGAGGGATCGACTATGCGCGGGAGCTCCTGGAGAAATCCCTCGGCTCTCAAAAAGCAGTAGACATTATAAACAGGTTGACGAGCTCTCTGCAGGTAAGACCCTTCGATTTTATTAGAAGAACCGATCCAACACATCTGCTCAACTTTATCCAGCAGGAACATCCCCAAACTATCGCCCTTATTCTTGCATACCTTGAGCCACAGAAGGCTCAGATCATACTGGGCAGTCTTCCTCACGAGATACAATCAGATGTGGCCAAACGAATTGCCACAATGGACAGAACCACACCGGAGGTTCTAAGAGAGGTTGAAAGGGTTCTGGAGAAGAAACTTTCCACTCTCTCCTCCGAGGATTACACCCAGGCAGGTGGTGTGGAAAGCATTGTGAATATTCTAAATCTTGTAGATAGATCCACAGAGAAGGCGATAATTGAATCACTGGAAGAGGAGGACCCGGAACTCGCAGAAGAGATAAAAAAGAGGATGTTTGTTTTCGAAGATATTGTTTTGCTCGATGACAGGGCAATTCAGAAGGTTTTGCGTGAAGTAGATACCCAGGAGCTTGCGAAGGCTCTTAAGGCAGTGGATTCAGAAGTACAAGATAAAATTTATAGAAATATGTCCAAACGGGCAGCAACCCTGCTTAAAGAAGATATGGAGTATATGGGGCCCATAAGGCTAAAGGATGTAGAGGAATCTCAACAGAAAATTGTATCCATCATAAGGAAACTCGAAGAACAGGGCGAGATAGTTGTTGCCCGTTCCGGAGAAGATGAGATGGTGGTATAGAATGGCAAAGACTGTATTCAGACCGGAAGAGGTAGTTGTTCTTTCCGATAGGGTAGTTATACAACCGCCGCCCAAGGCAGAAGTTGAAGCTGAAACAGAAGAAGAGGTCCAGGAATATACAGGACCTACTGCGGAAGACTTGAGAAGGGAGGCAGAAGAGTTTAAAGCCCGGTGGGAAAATGAGAAGGCCGAGATGATAAACCGAGCAGGGGAGGAGGCCGATAGAATCATAAAAGAAGCAGAGAAGGTAGCCTTTGATGAAGTGGAGAGAGCAAAAAACGAAGCTTCAAGAATCAAACAGGAGGCAAAGGAAGAAACAGAGAAAATCTTCGATGATTCCAGAAAAGAGGCATCCCGGATTGTAGAAGAGGCAGAAAAAAAAAGAGAACAGATTGAAAGTGAATCCTATAAGAAAGGGTATACAGATGGTCGTGAAGCAGGTTTTCAGGAAGGGAAGGAGGAGGTTGAAAGGCTCGTACAGCACCTCCACACAATTATAAACAAAGCCATAGAAAAAAGAAACGAAATTATCGATGAGTCGGAAACTCAACTGATAAATCTCGTACTCCTTATTGCACGAAAAGTGGTAAAAGTTATCACAGAAAATCAGAAAAATGTGGTTATCAACAATGTAATTCAGGCTTTACGAAAACTTAAAACCAGGGGCGATGTAGTTATAAGGGTAAATCTGGAAGATGTTAAGCTTACCTCAGAACACGTGAAAGACTTTATGAGGATGGTGGAAAATGTAAAATCAATAACAGTGCTGGAGGACTCTTCTGTTGAAAAGGGAGGATGTATTATCGAAACCGATTTCGGTGAGATAGATGCCCGTATATCTTCTCAGTTGAAAGAGATAGAGGAGCGAATCCAGGAACTAACTCCGATAAGAGTAAAGGAAGGGTGAGAAGTCAATGAAAAAGGGAGGGGAAGTGGAACGATTCAGGAAATACTATACCGCAATAGAGCAGATAGACCCTATAAAATATACGGGAGTTGTTGTTCAGATAAAAGGTCTGATAATCGAAAGTCACGGACCCCGGGCGAGGGTTGGTGAGCTCTGCCAGATTGTAGTTTCCCGGGGCGAGGGAGTCATTTGGGCAGAGGTGGTCGGAATTACCAGAGATAGTGTGCAGTTGATGCCTTATGACGATATGACAGGAATAGAACCCGGGTGCATGGTCATAGCTTCAGGAGAAACGCTTAATATTCCCGTTTCCGAAAAACTCCTGGGCAGGGTTCTGGGAAGCATGGGAAGACCCATAGACGGAAAGGGCAATATACCGTCAGAACAGTGGCGCCCGGTCTTTAATGAACCGGCTCACGTTCTGAAAAGAGCCAGAATTACCAGAAGGATTGTTACAGGGATTCGCTCTATCGATTTTCTGGTTCCTGTTGCTCAGGGACAAAGGATAGGTATTTTTTCGGGTAGTGGAGTCGGGAAAACAACCCTGTTGGGTATGATTGCCAGAAATACCAATGCCGATATTAATGTTTTAGCCCTTATAGGTGAACGCGGGAGAGAAGTACGAGAGTTTCTGGAAAATGACCTTGGTGAAGAGGGACTTAAACGATCCGTTGTTGTAGTTTCCTCTTCAAACAAGCCTCCTCTTTCCAGAATTAGGGGTGCCTATGTAGCAACGGCAATTGCGGAATATTTCAGAGATATGGGAAAGAACGTTATGCTCCTCTTTGACAGTGTAACCCGTTTTGCCAGAGCTCAGAGGGAAATAGGTCTGGCGATCGGAGAACCCCCTGCTACAAGAGGGTTTACTCCATCTGTGTTTTCTATTCTTCCTAAACTGTTGGAACGTTGTGGTACATCAGAGAACGGGACAATTACAGGTTTTTACTCAGTCCTGGTGGAAGGAGATGACATTGACGAACCTATTTCCGATGCAGTGAGAGGGGTGTTGGATGGGCATATAATTCTTTCCAGAAGACTTGCCAATCAGCATCGCTATCCCGCAGTGGATGTTCTTCAGAGTGTTTCCAGATTGGCTCCCGTTATATCCGGGAGAAAGACAAAAGACGTGGCCGCTTATTTTAGAAGACTAATGGCAGTGTACGCAGAATCGGAAGATTTAATCGATATTGGAGCTTATGCAGAAGGCAGTAATCCGGAAATAGATGAAGCTATAAGAAAGATGCCGGAGATAAGGGCGTTTTTACAGCAGGAGATAGAGGAAAAGGCGGAAATAACAGAAACATTCGAATGGGCGGCAAAAATCGCTGAAACAACCATTCCGCAGGAGGAGATTGGAGTTGAAGAGATTCAGGTTCAGGCTTGAGACACTATTAAAGATAAAAGAGTACAATGAAAAAGAGTGGGAGCTTAAGCTTGCCCATATTACTCGCAAATGTATCTCTTTCAAGAAAGAGATAGGGAACATTCGAACAGAAAAAGCAAAAACTTTCTTAACCCGCCACCTTCGTTCGGAAGAAGATATGGAGTTTTTAAGGGCATGCGAGCAGTATATCTCCAGGTTGGAACAAAGGGCAAAACACATAGGAGAATCGCTTAAAGTAGAAGAGGAAGAGAAGGGAAAGATACAGGAAAAATATCTCGAGGCTTCAAGAGAACGAAAAACTCTCGACAGGTTAAAGGGGAAACAGGCCCAAAGGCATTACCATAAAGAGCGTCTGGAGGAGGGGAAAGCCCTGGACGATTTAACCACCGCCGTTTACTCGAAAAAACTGTATTTATGAGGAATGAGATATGGCAGGACAGGGTGTAACAGGTGCAACACCTAGAATCATACTACTTATTCTGCTTATTATCGCACTTGCTCTCGGTGGTCTTATGTGGTTTGATTATCTGGATCTGATCGATGTGCGGGATACTCTATCGCCTCTATTCTCTCTGATCGGAAAAAGAACGATAACAAAAGTTGTTGAGATAGAGGCACCAGGTATTCTTGAACAGGAACGGTTAAAAAAGCAGATGGAAGCCGTCAAATTGAAAGAACAGGAGCTTGAGAAGTGGGAGGATGCCCTTGCACTCAAAGAAGAGGAGTTGAACAGGAAATTACAGGCTCTGGAGGCAAGGGAAAAAGAAGTTGAGCAGAGAGAAAAATCGTTTAATGAACGGGAGAGAATGTACGAAAATAAAAGGGCAAACCTGGAACGGGTTTCCCGTTATCTTACAAGTATGCCACCGGAGAATGCAGTGGAAATACTGGTTAAAATGGATGATCAGGATGTTATAGATGTTTTGAGGACAACCGAGCAGATTGCCGAAGCCACGGGAGAAATGTCGATTGTTCCTTACTGGCTGTCTCTGGTAGCGACTGAAGATTCGGAAAGAGCGGCCACTTTACAGCGTAAAATGATAAAGAAGCCTTAATTATTGACGGAGAAAGAGAAGTTGGTTCTGGAAGTTATTAAAACGTTAAAGGGCGATCAAGTAGAAAAGAAAACTCACGCTTTTAATCTTTTCGGAAAAGAGATAAAAGAGGCAGCAGGGGAAAAATTTGGAGAACTATTAGGCAAACTACTTTCTGGTGAGAAGATTACTAATAAATTCGAGAGTTTGAAACTCTTTAAATTTGCAGGAAAGGGAGATCTGGTTTCCGAAGATGTTAAAAACGAGCAGAAGGAAAGTGCTACAGGAGAAAAAGAGAAAGCTGCGAAAGATTCGGTATTAATAAAGAAACCTGCAATTAAAAGAGAGTTATTTCCGGCTCCGGAAAAAGTAAAAAATAATCCCAAAACCGGAAAGATTGAAGAAAATAAAACAGAAGGGGAAAAAGACTCCGGAGAAGAAGTCTCCAGGGAAGAAGTATCTTCCAAAAAGATAGCGAATGAAAAACCCTCAAAGAAAGAAGAGGAAGAGGCGGTCAAAGAAAGGCAGGAAATCTTAAGAGGTTTTAATCCATCGA
>QNBH01000048.1 GCA_003645645.1 Spirochaetota bacterium
GGAACAACAGAGAGTCTGGCAGGAAGTAAACCGAAAACTGGCACGGTTACAGGAAAGCGCCAAAAAGCTTTACAGTTTCGAAAGTCCCTTTAAAGAAAAGGTAGCATCGACTACAGATGAGTCTGTATTGAGAGCCACAGCAACCAGGGAAGCCAGAGAGACGGAGATACAGATAAAAGTGCTTCAGATCGCCAAGGCTGACCGTTTTCTTTCAGCTTCACTACCAGATGATTACATGGTTCCGCAAGGAGAATACGGTTTTGCCGTTGGGGAAGAAAAGTTAACCTTTTCTTTTGAAGGCGGCGACTTACAGGCTTTTGCCAGAGAACTTACCGACCGTGGAAAAGGTCTGATAAATGCAAGTGTAGTAAAAGATACAGGAGAAACTCAGGTTATACAGATCGAATCAGATAAGACTGGAAGTAAGAATAGAGTTACTTTTCTTGAAGATTCTGTCCAATTCGGTCTTGATACTGGAATGCTTACTGCAATCGAACAGAGAGGTCAGAGTTTTCGCTTTTCCGATGAGATTGTACGACCATGGACAAAACCTTTAAACGGAGAAATCTATGCCATATCCGATAACACACTTACTCTGTTTCCAGGAGGGGAGTTATCCCTGCCGCTACGAAGCCCTATAAGTGAAACCAAAGGGCTCGTTCTGGAGGTAGAGGTTACATTAACAGAAATTGAAAAAGAAAAATACGAACCTCCCCCGCCTCCTCCGGGACCCCAGATACCTGACCCCGGAAGTATTACATTCGAAGATATAAATATTAAAAACAGACCTTCCCAGGTGGAACTTCCAGAATGGAAACCGCCCCCGCCTCCTGAAGTTATAAAGGATAT
Organism: Spirochaetota bacterium; assembly: GCA_003645645.1. Taxonomy (GTDB): domain Bacteria; phylum Spirochaetota; class Spirochaetia; order SPDA01; family B32-G16; genus B32-G16. The sequence continues at coordinate 850 of QNBH01000048.1, forward strand.
GCAGGTTCTTTTTGCCCAAACTTCCCGGGGAGTTGTGCCACTCCCTTCTTTAAAGGATATTACGGGAACACAAAAAATAAGCATCCCCCTATCAGATTTTATCGATAACATTTCAGCTATAAATATACGCAATAACAATACCAACCGTGAGATTTCTTTTAAAAATTTAAGCATCTTCGATCCGGAATTAAGGGGGGAATACAAACCCAGCAATCCCATTTCTCAGGCAAGTGATGCCTTAATTTCTTTGAACGGAATCGAGGTAAAGCGGGAGAGTAATATAATAGACGATCTAATCCCTGGAGTATCACTTGAACTTGTTTCAGAAAGTGAAAAATCTGTAAACCTAAAAGTAGAACCGGATAGAGAAACTATTAAAGAGAAAATCATTACTCTTGTAGGAAATTACAATCAATTATTAACAGATTTACATATCCTCACGAGAGTCGATGAGAGTATAATCGAAGATATCGAATATTTTACAGAGGAGGAGAGAAAGGCAGCCAGGGAAAAACTCGGGCTTCTCCAGGGTGATATTACGCTAAATCAGCTTAAATCCAGACTGCAGACAATTATGATGAACTCCTATCCCACAAATGATGAGATAAATTTACTGGCAAGGATTGGTATATCCACAAGTGCAGCCAGACCTGGTACTACTACAGCCTTAAGGATAGCAAGCTTAAGAGGATACCTTGAGATAAACGAAGATGTCCTGGATGAAATGCTTAGAAAAAATCTTCCTGCTGTAGAAAAACTATTCGGTTTTGACAGTAATGGAGATCTGATTGTAGATTCCGGTGTAGCCTATTCCATTGATTCTTATGGGAAACCCTACACACAAAGCGGCGGAATTATCGGCCAAAAGATACAGAATCTAAACAGCCGCATATCACAAACAAATACCGATATAGAAAATTATAACAGGCGTCTTGAGAGTAAAGAGGCGGAATTGCGCAGAGAGTTTGGTATGATGGAGGGTGCTCTTCAGAGTCTGGAAGAGAGCTCGAGGGCTATTCAAAACCTGAATAGAGAAAGAGGTAGAGATTAAGACGGAGAAGGAGCATATTACCATGCAAATAAAAATAAACGATGAACCAATAAACTTCTCTCTTGATAATGAAAAAACTCTGGGAGAAGTGATAGAAGGTTTGAATAAATGGTTGAAAGATTCAGGTCTCATCATAACTTCTATAAAAAAAGACGAGACCGATTTGCCTTTAAATGATTCCAAAAAATGGAATCCCACCCCTCTGGAAAATATAGAAACAATCGATGTAAAGGTAAACCTCCCGGGAGAAATCAGGCTTACAAATCTACAAACTCTATATCAGTATTTTACAATCCTGGAAAAATCATTGGAACACCGCAATTTCAGTCTCATAAAAGAATTACAAGATGAATATGAGCATGTAGAAGAAGTAATAGATGTACTTATCACAAATTCCAATAGTTCCTCTGAAAATAGCTCTGCATTGAGGGATCTCTTTAAGATAATAGATAAGGCGGAAACATTTTCGGATGAACACGGCAAATCGGCAGAGGAGAATATCTCGGTGGCTCTCAGAATGATTAGGGGATGGAAGACTCTTCTCGATGAAAGGATACGAGAATACAATGATCCCCTTTCCGAGCTTCTTAAGGTCTGCAAATTGTTTAAAAGAGTTATAAAGGATATGGAGGAAGTTGCCGTACTTCTCCAAGCGGGTAGGGACAAACAGGCTATGGAACTTATAATACAATTTACAGAGCTTTCCCAGAAGCTATTACGGCTTTACCCTGCTCTGAGAGAAAGAGGATCGCTGGATATAACAAATATTGAAATCGAGGGAAAGAGTTTTGAAGAGTTTTACAGGGATCTAAACGCCCTTCTGAGAGAGCTTATTGAAGCTTTTATATCGGAAGATTATATCTTAATAGGTGATTTACTGGAATATGAGATTGCCCCCAGGGTGGATAAACTATTAAGTTATCTAAGAGGAGAATAGTGTGTTGGCACTTTTACTCGATATTCAATATAACTTTATAAAAGAGCAGAGTATTACCTCTGTTATTATTCTGATAGGAGCTATATGTGTTGTTCTTCTGATATTTTTTCTGGGATATCAATCGAGCAGAAGTTCTGCTCGAAGTACCGGTGAAAACGGAAGGTCCGTTTTTAAGAGGAGAGTTTTTAGAAGAGTTGCCCGCAATATGGGACTAACAAAACAACAAACCCAAACACTAGAAAATCTGGTAACAAGATACAGGATAGGTAATCCATACATTATATTCAGTAATACCAGCCAGCTTGACTTTATTTTAAAAAAGGGTATGAAGGAGATCGACGAGAAGGCTGCACCGGAAGAAATAAAAGAAGCAGAGAAATTGTCTCTATTCAGGGTGAAACAGGCAATTGAAAGGAACTATAAAAAAAAGCAGGTCATAAGTACTACAAGACAGTTAAGGTCCAATCAGGAAGTAATCATCCAATCACCGACGGGAGAAAAATACCCCTCCAGGGTGAGTTCAAATTTAAAAGATGTGCTGGCTATAGAAGTTCCGAAAGATAGAAATGGTGAGCCCATCAGATGGAAAAAATGGACTCCTGTTAAAATATTTTTCTGGAAACCTAACGGCGAAGGGTTCTCTTTCACTTCTAAAACCATGGGCTACAACAATGTGGGAGGAAGTTCAAGTTTACTCATTCAGCATAAAAACAATATTATCAAGGCAGGGCAGAGAAGATTTCGTCGAAAAGAAGTAGAAAAACCGGTCTATTTCTACAAGATAAATATTATAGAGACAGGAATAGGTAAAGAGAAAAGAAAGAGAGCAGTAGTCAATGAAAAGGGTAGAATCCTTGGAACCATGCTTGATATATCGTCGGGAGGGTGTAGTATTAAAACCAATCACCCTCTGGATAAAGACTCTCTTATCAAAATTGAGTTCGAAACTGAAAGAAGAAATATGGTTACAGTATTCGGGAAAGTAAGACATCTTCGAAGATCGGCACCACTTGGTGGAATAATGCACATCATGTTTACAAGAATTTCCAAACGGAATCTTAACAAAATCAACACTTACGTGTATGATATTGCCTGAGATAAAATCTACATAAAAGCTTAAAATAAATTTACAAAAGGAATGCACTCCACAAAACTATTTACTTCAAATTCGAGTGAAGATACTATATCCCTGGGTGAAAGGGTTGGGAAAAAACTATTTCCTGGTGCTATAGTTTCTCTCAAGGGAGTTCTCGGATCCGGGAAGACAGTTTTCACAAAGGGAATAGCCCGCGGGCTGAAGATAAAAGAGGAGGTTTTAAGCCCAAGTTTTACCCTGATAAATGAATATGAAGGCAAATTAAAGCTTTATCATTTGGACATGTACAGAATAGACAGCGAAGAAGAGTTTAAGTTTCTTGGTGTTGATGATATTCTCTACGGAAACGGTGTATCGGTCATTGAATGGGGCGATAAGATAGAAAAGGCTTTGCCCGAAGACCACATTTCTGTGCTGATAGAAATCAAAGGAGATACGAGCAGGATTCTTCAGATAGACGGTATTGAATTATGAACAGTCTGGCAATAGATACCTCCACAAATATATTGAGTATAGCCCTTAAATGGGGAGAAAATTACCTTGAAACAACCTGCATGATCGGGCTTAAACATTGTGAAACACTTATGCCACTGATAAAAAACTTACTCGATAGAGCATCAATTTCTCCGAAAAAACTCGATCTGGTTATATGCTCTGCAGGTCCGGGCTCATTTACGGGGCTGCGAATCGGAATGGCAACTTCAAAGGGGCTTGCACTGGGAATAGGGTGCCCACTTGTTTCGGTTTCTTCACTCGACATGCACGTCTTTAGTCTCAATTTTTTCGATGGGCTGGTAGTGCCTGTTATTGATGCCCGGAAAAAACGTCTATATACTGCACTATACATAAAAGGCAGAAGAATAACCGATTATCTCGACATCGAAGAGAACGAGCTTTTTAAAATGGTCGAAAAATACGAACACATATTGTTTACCGGTCCCGATGCCTGTCTTTTTAAAAGCTCTGTCGATGGGAGAAAGTACTTTCTCGATCCCGGTTATAATACAGGAAAAGGTTTTTATCTTATTAAACTGGGAATTGAAAAATATAACCGAGTGGGTCCTGACAGAGCAGAACAGGGTCCTCTTTATGTTCGTAAAAGTGATGCTGAAATACTTCACAGAAAGAAGGAAAATTGTGAGTGAATCTACATTGGAAACAGAGCTAAATTATTCCCCAAAACCGAATATAAATATACTTTCCAATAATAATATTCGATTCTTAAAAACCATATACAGATACAGTACAGTTCCTATGACCATTCTGGATTCAAGCTTAAGAATACTGTGGAAAAATGGTGCAGCCTCTTTTCTATTCAAAAGGGGTCTTTCAATAATTGGTGAATACATGACAAGATTCTTCTTTCCTTACCTTGACGATGAGAAGAGTAGTGATATTTACAGAAGTATTACTTCCAGAGAGTCGGGTTTCTCCTGGCGAGGAAGACTCGAAACCGGAGGAAAGGATACGCTCACAGTCATAACCAATACGATGATTTTTCCCATTTTCGACGATATTGATAAAGATGATAAACCCATAGGGTATCTGGCAATTTTTGACAATGTAACAGAAGAGAATAAAACTATGTTAAAGAATACTTTTCTAAGTCTTCTGGAAGCTTCCAAACTTAAAGATAACGATACGGGACAGCATATTCAGAGGGTTAATAGATATTCGGAATCCCTGGCTCTTTCTCTATTTGATAATCCCGGATATAGCCAGATAAATCGAGAGTTCATTGAAAATATCGGTTTTCTCGCTTCCATGCATGATGTAGGAAAGATAGGTATACCGGACGATATATTGAATAAAGAAGGGCCTCTGGATGAGCGTGAATGGAAAATTATGAAAGAACATACCATAAACGGAGCATATATTCTTGATACCTATCCCAATCTCATGGCCAAGCAAATTGCCCTTTTCCACCATGAAAGGTGGGACGGCAATGGCTATCCTTACGGAATTAATGGAGATTTAATTCCTATTTCTGCACGAATAGTGGCGGTTGCCGATGTTTACGATGCCCTCAGGATGAAAAGAAGTTATAAAGACCCACTTACCCATCAAAAAGCATGTGAGATTATTGAAGAAGAATCGGGAAACCATTTTGAACCCGAGATTGTGAAATGCTTTCTAAAACTGGAGTCTGCTTTCTCGGATATTTATAATAGCCTGGCAGATTAGGTTTCTTTGCACTACTTACTTTTTCTGTTTATTTTTCTTTAACAATTCCAGTTCAGGAATACTTCCCGGTTCTGCCATTGCAGCAGCTTTGTTTTCCTGTTGAATTGCTTCGTAAACTTCCAGTCGATACACTTTCACATTTTTTGGAGCCTTTATTCCTATTTTAGCCTGATCGCCCTTGATATCGATTATTGATATTTCAATCTGATCTCCTATAATGATACTCTCATTTATTTTTCTGGCCAGAATCAACATACCTCATTCCTTACTGCTGCGAGTTCTTCCAGAATGAGATGACGAACTTTCCACCTGGGGTTATCGGAAATCATCTGTTTCCCCGTTCTGCTCTTTTTATTAATTACAATTGGCCCCTGAAGATTCGCGGTCATTTTGCTTTGATTCTCCGGAATAGTAACTATTGCAAACACAAGGGAATCTTCCGAATCGGTTATTCCTATATCCTCCAGCTCTTCTCCGGGGACATCCAGAGAATAATCAGGTCTGAAAAGATAGGGGTTGATGAGAATGAATGCAATCTCAGGCACATCTACAGATTGTAACCAGTAAAACGGTTTTTCTCTTGCATCCATCAGAACAAAATGTTTAAAACTCTCAAACCCAAGAATGCCATAGGGAAAATAAATTTCCTGCCTTTCGTCCACCTCTACCGTTCCATAAGCTTTTGTCTTTATTTTCATACTCCTACCTCAAAAAATCAAGTAATGTGGGCTGTAAAATTCTACCTGCAGTTTGAAGTGCTGCCCGGTGAGCAGATTCCAGCATTTTAAGTTCTGTGATGGCTCTAGTAATATCCAGATCAACTTCCCTGGATTTTTTTGCAACCATTTCGGGTATCTCATAGGCCAGCCGTTCCCCCACAAGCTCTAACCTTTCATGCTTACTTCCGAGATCGGTAATGGTGTTAAGCAGATTGTTCAAGGCATTATCAATCCCTTTCAGAGCAGAACCTCCGATTTGAATTGTGTCGCCTCTGTAAAGACTGCCTCTTAGAGAGATAAGCATATCAAAGGCTGAACCCCCTGAGATGCGTGCCTCATCGGAGATATTATGCGGAGGTAGTGCCCCGTCATCGGAGAGCAAACCCAGATCCCTCAATACCCTACACCCTTCCCCATCCTCCAGCCATAGTTGATGAGGGGTAGTAGTTTCTATCATAAGTGCATTGGTTACAGGATCAAGCTTGGCCTTAACCGGAGCATTCGAGTCATTTATCTTTGCGATTATGGCGTGGATATTATCACCTGTTTTAAGTTCAACCCTGTGTCCGTCTATGTAAATAGCCGAATCAGTTGAAACCTGATAATTTGTTGCATCTCTGGTTGCCAGAAGCACCTGATGTTCGGCCCAGAAAACTCTGTTACCCGCGAAGGTGCTTTTTATATAACTACCCTCTGAGATTTCCGCCAAGCTTTCCTGGATGTTTCCCGTATACTCCACAGAGACAATCACCTCACCGGTACCTCCGGGCACATTACCCAGAGAGACTCTAAAGGGTTTACTTAAGTTTCTGGACCCTGCAAACAATGTTGTTCCTTCTCCGGAACTGGCATTTGCAATCTCTACAAGCTCGTTCAAAAGCTGGTTAACCTCTTCTCCCATGTACTGTTTTTCCTGTTTTGTAAATGTACCGGTAGCGCCCTTAACGGCTATCTCCCGCGCCCTTTGCAGTATATCTAAAGCCTCCTGCATATAACCTTCTGCTATCTGTTGTCTGCTCTTAAGGGTGGCAACATTTTCTGAAAACCTTTCCATCCTGGTAATTCTGGAACTATACCTGGTGGCATGAGCAGCCGAAACGGGATCGTTACGAAGTTCCTTTATTCTTGTCTGCGAGGCTATCTTGTTTTGAATCTCGTTCAATCTCCATTCACGTAGCCGTAAATGATATTGCATATCAAAGTTCTTCATATAAGTGCTGATTCTTTTCATATCCGAAATTACGCTCCCATTCTGTTGATTATTGTATCGAGCATCCTGGTTACTTCAGAAATAAACCTTGCGGCAGCCGAATAGCCGTGTTGAAATTTGATCATCTGAGCAAGTTCCTCATCTATATTTACACCTGAAATGGACTGTCTCATGTCTTCAAGCTCTTTCATTATCAAGTTCTGTGTTTCCAGTACTGTCTGCGCCTCCTCGCCTTTCAAACCAATTTCAGCTACAACTGCTGAGAAATATTCATCAAAACTCATAAGATCGCCCACCATGACCTGCCTGTTTCTCAAAGAAGCTATTGCAAGCGCAGCAGAACCATCGCCCGGAAGAGCAGGCCGACCGTTTTCACCGAAACCTGCAGCAATGGAGCGAACATCACTTTTCATGGCCGGGTTTATTTCAATCCATCCTGAAGGATGAGAGAGGGGGGCCACCGAGTAATCTAACTCCCCTCCCCTGAGGGCAAGAACGGCATCCGCCTGATCCCAATTGTAAGCTCCTTCGGGACCGGATTGCTGAAGTATTCCTGCATAACCTACAAGGAATTGACCCGAATCCTCGATGTACCTGATAACAAAATCAGGATTTCCCCTTTCGGTGGCAGGAGTAGCCTTGAGAGCGAGTCTATTATTGCGGTCAAGATAGGCTACCACCTCCGAGCCGGAGGTATTTATTTTTTTAACCAGATCTTCTACCGTATCCGTGGGGTAATATTCAATTTCGATGGTATTCTGTTCTCCGGCGACAGTTAAAGTTCCGCGCAGCCCAATTTGTTGCTTAGGGTTTAAAGAATTGATACCCGTTATGCGAAAAACATAAGTTGAATCAAACACTCCGTCTCCATTTCTATCGTAATTTCCCGTTATGTTGTCGACAAAAGGATACTCTATAAAAAAATCCTGGCCTGTTTTCCCGTTAAGACCGTAAGCCTCCCTGTGAATTGAGTTTACCAGATCGATAAAATTGATTGTCATCATGTCCAGTTTCTGAATCTCAGCACGTACATCCACATCTCTCAATTCAACCAGCGCCGCCAGCTTACCCCCCCGGAAAAAAGCCTGCACTCCTCTTTCCAGCCAGACAACCTCAGAATAACCTTCATTTTCGGGCTCCGGTTCCAGTGCCAGGGGATGGTAAACCCGACCCTGTACGAGTATTCTACCCCCGGTATGAACGGTAAACTCATCGGGATCGCGAGTATCCGTGCTTATATCTATGAGTCTGGACAACCTCTGAACAAGAAGGTCTCGGCGGTCCATGAGATCATTGGGATTGTCTCCCATGGCCTTCACTTTTACAATTTTACCGTTAAGCTTTGAAATTTGAGAGGCAATGTCATTTATCTCTTTAACCGTAGCACTTATATCCTGTTCGAGCATTTCCCTGATCTCTTTAAGGCTGTAGTACCGCTGATGGATGCTATCCATCAGAGTCTCCCCCCTCTGAATAACTGCCTTCCTTGCTCCGATTTCTTGTGGATGTAGGGATAGTTCCTGCCAGGATTCCCAGAACCTGTCCATCATGGCCCTTACGGAAAGGTCTGAGGGCTCGTTGTAAACCTGTTCTGTTAGAAGAATATATTTATCCCTCGCCTCCCAGTATCCCTGTCCATTGGCCTGTTTGACTATCCGTCCATCCAGGATCATGTCTCTTATTCTCTCTATCCTTACTATGTCCACTCCCTGACCAATCTGACCCGGTGTCTCTTCTCTGTTTAATTGGGGCAGGTAAAGAGGGTCTGTGGCGTTCATCTCCACCCTCTGTCTGCTATATCCCTCCGTATCAATGTTACTCAGATTGTGTCCTACCGTATGAAGGCCCTGGGTATGTGCGATAAGGCTCCTTTTCCCTATTTCTATTCCTGCGAAACTGGACTGCATTCCTTTCTCCTCACGTCTCTCTGTTCAACACAATAGGATTTTCTTCTGCAAAGGTTATAAGACCGTTTTTTGTGTATATCTTCCCCTTACGATGAGGGAAAATCTCCTCCAGAAATTGATTGAGAGTTCCGGATAGAGTATAGACTAAAGTCTCGATTCCTGTAGTTAATCCCTGCAATCTGCAAACAGTAAGTTTAAACTTTCTGTATAGAGATGCAAGAACCTCTCTCTCGTCCTCCGGAAGACGAACAATAACCTGATAAAAACTTGCATTATCCCTGTTAAGAACTGCCTTTCTTAACCTGTTAAAGCCAATGGATCTTTCTTTATCTATATTTTCGATTGCTTCCGATAGCGCCTCAATTTTCTGGACGGACTTATTTAAGCCTTCCCAATCCTTATTTTTGATAAATGTCTTTATCTTTTCCTGTTCTTTACAAAACACGTTTAAAAACTCTATCTCCTCTTTTAACAAATCTTTTAGCTTCTCTACCTCTGCAACACAATTCATTTTATTCTAAACTCCTTCTAAAAGACACTCTTCTACTATCATCGGCTATTAAGGGATCATTTTATAGAATATTTTCTTGACCCATTAAGCATAAAAGCATATAAATCTGTAGATATGCATGAACATCTCGATATATGGAAAGACATTTACGCCATTAAATCCTACGAAATAGATCCTGAGATGAAAGCTTCTCTCACCTCTCTCTGTAACTTTTTTCAGGAAAGTGCCTGGCACCATGCGAGGAAACATCATTACGGCTACCACGATTTGCTAAAGAGAAATCTCGGATGGATGCTTTCCAGATTTATGGTACGAATAATGAAGTTTCCCTCGTGGGGTGAAAGAGTAACGGTGGAGACATGGGCCAAGGGAGTAGACAGGTTTTTCGCCTTGAGGGATTTTCAAATCCTGGACGATCGGGATAACATAATCGGAGTTGCCACCAGTGCGTGGCTGCTTCTGGAACTCGGTTCTTACCGCCCCGTACGACTGGAAACTTTCAGAAATGAGTTTCCCTTTATTCCCTCAAAGCATGCTATAGAAGCTTCACTCAAAAAGCTTCCCGACCTGATGAAAGCTGATAATGAGAATCAAATAATTGTAAAATACAGCGATCTGGATATTAACAACCACGTAAATAACGTTAAATATATTGAGTGGATTCTTGATAGTTTTCCCGTAGAAATAAGAAAAACCTTCAGAATGGAAACTCTTGAAATTAACTTTCTGGCCGAAGCACTGTTGGGTGAGAGGATTCTCATTCAATCCGGAGAAACAGGAGAGGTAAAAAGCTGTACGAGGGCATGGGTTCACAGGGCACTCAGAACCAGCGATAGGAGAGAAATATTCAGGGCAAAAACCCGATGGTTGGCAAATTAAACTTTTACTGCATTTCTTTTAATGCTTCTCTGGCAACCGAAAGATCCCTCTTTAAAATATCGCTCTGTGGGGATTTTTTAAGGGCAGATTCCAGTACTTCAATAGCCTCTTCATAATTTCCCGAATTGAAGAGTTCTGCAAATCGGTTGTGCTCCTGAATGGCAAAGTTCCTTCTAAAGGCATCCCTGGCCTTTAGAAGCCTGCCATCATTTCCCACTATTTCTATAACGGTTTCTATAAATTCTGCTGCTTCCAGCCACCCTTCAATTTCTGCAATATAATTAGCCTCTCTTCCTGCCAGATAGACAGTATAATCAATGAAGAAGCTCCTTGTAATCTCTCCATGCTCAAAACTCTCCCTTAGTATTTTAAAAGCCTCTTCGTAAGGCAATTCCCCAATGCTTTCTTTTATAGATTGTTCTGTAATAATTGAACTTAAGTTTATCCACATTTGTTTCTCAATTGCCGCTTTTTCAAAATATTCTTCCAGAAAATCACGAGCCTCGTTATACTTTCTCTCTCTTAGAAGGCTGGCAACCTGGTTGTTAACCAGAACACCGGTTATTTTTACAAATTTGGAATGTTCTCCATAGTGTTTTTTTATCTTTTCTAAAAAATCAAGAGCTTTGACATACTGCTCTTGTTCATTTAAGTAGGAGCAAAAATTGATAACTTCTTTTACCATATCTTCCCTTGCCTTTTCATCTTTTAAAAAAACATACCTATCTATGGCGAGCTCTACAGCTTCTTTATATTTTTTCTTCCTTTCCAGCTCTGAAATCCTGTTCTGTAGTATAAATGAAAGAAGTTTTTTCTCTCCTCCCTCCTCTCTAAGACGATAGTTTCCCGGCGGTACATATGTATAGCCCGTCATATTTCCGAAACTGTCGATAAATTTCTTCTTCTTGCCAGGGTCGAAGCCATAGGGATTGGTAGTTTCCACATCTATATATTTCTCCTCTGTTTTTACTGCACATAGAACGTGATCTCTCGTATTGATTGTTTTAATGGATAGTCCAAGAGCTTTTCCGAAAATTAAGTATAAAACAGCAGAAGAGACACAATTGTATCTTCCCGTTTCCAACAAAACATCCACTTTCGTCTGATTCTCCACGTAGGTGGTAAAAAAATTTTCATGTAATAACAACAGCAATGTCTCACCGAGCTGGTATGACGATTCTATATCTTTAGTCCTGTTCTTGAATAATTCGATAAATGTGTGAAACTTATCCAGATACGAGTCCATATCATCCGGTTTGGTACCAGAAAGATAGAGTGAAGCGTAGATCAACGTCTCGACAGATAAAGGTTCCGGGCGATCTCCAAGATCGGTAATGTACTCCCTGGGAACGGTACGGGGAAGTTCCTCCCCGGTTACATAGCCGGATAAAACAAAAACAAGAAAAAAATTAAGAACAAGGGATGGATATTTTTTCTTTATTTTATGTTCCATTTTTTTATATTAATTGATATGTTATAGAAAAAGCAATATTTACGCTTTAATTGGGGAGAAAAAAATGGAAGTAGATAGAGATTTTATCATTATAGGAGCAGGAGCTGCAGGTTTAAGTGCGGCACAATACGCAGCAAGGGCAAACCTTAACGTTCTTCTCATAGAAGAGATGGCTCCCGGAGGTCAAAGTCTCATTATCGATAAACTGGAGAACTATCCCGGCTTTCCGGAACCTGTAACCGGAGCGGAATTTGCTCAGAGATTGGAAAGGCAGGCAAAAAACTTCGGCGTAGAATTTCTGTATGCCTCAGTTACAGGGTTATCAAAGAAGGATGATTTATTCGAAGTTGAGACAACCAGGGGGACTTATAAATCCTATACCGTACTTTTGAGTACAGGCGCAAAACACAGAAAATTGGGTGTGCCAGGGGAGAATGAGTTTCACGGTCGAGGTGTTTCTTACTGTGCCACCTGCGACGGACCTTTTTTTAAGAATAAAAGAGTCCTTGTAGTCGGCGGAGGTGATGCCGCCTGCGATGAAGCTTCTTTTCTCTCCAATTTAACAGACCGGGTAATCGTTATTCATCGAAGAGACAGGTTCAGAGCACAAAAGGCACTTGCAGAAAGAATCCTTAAAAATCCACATATTGAAGTACGTTTTAACACAACGCTCAGCGAAATAATGGGAGAAAACAAAGTAGAGAAAGTCTTACTCTCTAGGACTGACAGAGAAGAACAGTACGAAGAAGAAATCGACGGTGTTTTTATCTTTATCGGATCGGATCCTCAAACAGCGCTGGTTCCCGAAGCCGAGAAGGACGAAGGGGGCTATATCGTAACCAATCAACGGATGGAAACCAATATACCGGGATTATTTGCGGCAGGAGATGTCCGTTCCACACCTTTCAGACAACTGGTAGTAGCAGCTGGGGAGGGCGCAGTAGCTTCTCACTGTGCCGTGCAATATGTGGACATATTAAAAGGAGAGGCATACATTTGAGCCTGATCTATACAGGTAGTATGCGTCTTATATTACATCCCCAGGACGATGGAAGAAAAAATATGGCTGTCGATGAAGCTCTCCTCGAATCTGTAAGCAATGGTGAGAGTGCTCCGGTCATTCGATTTTACGGATTTTCACCCCCTATCCTTTCGGTAGGGCGTTTCCAGAGAGCAAGGCAGGAAATCGATTTGGAGAAATTAAAAGAGAGCGGGTTCCTTTTTACCAGGAGACCTTCCGGAGGACGTGCGGTTTTACATACACAGGAGCTTACCTACTCGGTAATTCTGGGTAAAAAGCATATCCGTCCTTTCGGAAAGAGGGAAGTTTATAAGTCTATAGCTCCCATACTGTTAAAAGGGCTTAAGTTTCTTGGTTTTTATGATGCTGTTTTCAAGACCCACAGACAGGGGGACCCGTTCAACCCGGATTGTTTCGCCTCCACCGGGGAATATGAAATAGCCACAAAGGGCGGGAAAAAATTGATTGGCAGTGCCCAGATGATTACAAGAAGTGCGGTTTTACAGCACGGTTCCCTCCCCCTTACAAAGGCAGGAAGAGAAATAACCAGATATTTGGTTGCAAATGGAAAGCCAGAAAACAAATACATCGAAGAAAAGCATCATACCAGCATAGAAGAGGAACTGGGTAGCGTTGTGTCTTTCGAAGAGGCTAGAGATGCTTTTTGCAGGGCAGCAAAGACATTGATTCTTACGCAAAATAGCTCTCTTACCGTTAAAGAGGAACAACGAGCTTACCAGCTTTTCTATACCAAATATACGAGGGATTCATGGAATCTTGGAATATAAACTTAAAAAAAACATTCTTCATATTATTCTTATCATTTTTTTTTATATTTTTTTCTTTTTCCGGTTTTTCTGAAGAGGGTTTCTGGAAAAATCTACCTACCGATGAACTTGTAGAGTATTTGATTTCGTCGATGAACAATGAAGAACTTCTATCTCAGGTATTGATGCTCGGTTATACAGGTACACAGCCATCGGATATCATAATGGAATGGATCAGAGAGAGAAACATCGGAGGAGTGAAAATCTTCGGCTGGAACGTAAACACACTTCCAGAACTGGCTAAAAGCATAGGAGAGATGCAGAAAACCGCTTTAAATACAAATCAAAAAATACCCCTCCTGATTGCCACCGACCAGGAAGGGGGGTGGGTAAGGCATGTAAAAGGAGATACTTCCATAACTCCTGGAAATATGGCTATCGGTGCTACCGGGCTTTCTCATGATGCCTATTATACGGGTTTCTACATAGGGCTGGAGCTCAAAGCACTGGGTATAAACATGAATTTTGCTCCAACGGTGGATGTTTATATCAATCCGGATGCTGACGTAATAGGGCCAAGAGCCTTTTCTGATGATCCTGTGACAACCGGTATCCTTTCAGTAGCTTATTTCAAAGGATTGGATAAAGCAGGAGTTATCAGTACGGCGAAACATTTTCCTGGACACGGGAATGCAGATAAGGATTCACATGGTGCACTACCGATAATTCATTCTACTTTAGATGACCTGTGGAACAGAGATGCGGTTCCCTACCGTTTTCTGATTAAAGAGGGGCTTCCCGCAATAATGAGCGGCCATCTTGCTTTTCCAGAGATAATCGGTAATAATACGCCTTCGTCCCTGCACGGTTTCTTTCAAGAAGAGCTGTTAAAAGAAAAGCTGGGTTTTTCTGGAATTGTAATTACAGACGATCTTTTTATGAACGGCGTGCAGGAGATAGGCCTCGATACACCATATATCTGCATCAGAGCTCTTGAGGCAGGTAACGATATGATTATGCTATCCAGAACTCCCGAACTTTTTAGTGATATCTGGAAGAAGCTTTACTCACAATTCACAGAAAACCCGGGGTTCCGCGCGAGAGTCCTGGATGCTGTGCGCAGAATATTAAGAATTAAAATTGCCTATTTAAAAAATGGATCATCAGTACCACTAATACCCGATGTGGAAAAGATTAAAGAGAGTGTACCTAATAATGAAGGAAGAAAATTTTTCTTCGATCTTTCGTGCAGAAGTGTAACCATAATCAGAGATAAAGATATTCCACTGGATAAGGAGAAATCAGGCAGGATTCTTCTGGCTGGACAATTCAGAGCCTTTCTCGAAGAAGGTAAGAAAAGGTTACCCGATGCCGATGAGTTTTATTTCCCATACAGTCCTTTCTACTGGGCAAGAGATGCTGACACTAAGAAACTTCTACAAATATCAAGACAGTATGATACAGTAATTTTTTGCCTGGCCAATCCTAATAGTCTTGAAGTTTTAAAATCGTTAGAAAACGAGGAAATAAATTTAATAGTATTTTCCGTTCTTACTCCAATTTATCTCAGGGAGTTACCTCGGATTCAATCTGCTCTGGCTGTTTATGGTACAGGCAGAGACTCCTTTCAATCGGGTTTTGCAGTATTGATGGGAGATTTCAAACCGGAAGGAACTCTACCATTAAAAACCTTTAAGAAACTGGAATTATCTTTAGAATAGAATGTGGGAAAAGGCTAAACAGTGTGAAATGGAGGAGGTAATCTCCTTTTTAAAAAAGCGTGAATGGTGTTGTGTGCCTTTTACCTCAAGAATAGTCCTTAAAGAAAACACTATCTCTCTTTCAGGAAAGGATAAAATACTTATCAATAGAAACCAGGCAGAGGGAACCATAAATGACGCCGTTCTCCTGTCAGGTTACGGGATGGTTGTGCCTGTACTTAACCTCAAACAGGGGGAATCCCGGCAGATGTTTTACACACTGGAGAAATTATTAAACAATAACACCCGCTCCATCCGTGTTATTATGGGTAAGAAAGAGTATGTCCTTATATTAGAATCTCTTCTATCCTCTATACCTTCTGTGTGTGTAAACTACTACCTCATGAAATATGATAAAAGGCAATCCTTACAACCGATTATTTCATCGGTTAAAAAGCTTAAAATCAAAAGGGCGCATCCAAAGGAGGCACTGACTCTATTTCCTCTGCAGAAAGATTATGAGAAAGAAGAGGTGCTTCTGGATCCGGCTAACTTTAATCCGGCACAGAGTTATTTCTTATTTGAAAAAAGTTTAAAAGAACAGCTTGTTTTCATGGCCGAACTGAATGGAAAGCCCGTTTCAAAAGCAGGGACTAACTCAAGAGGACTGGTTTACGATCAACTTGGAGGTATATATACAAAAAAGGAGTACCGAAACAGAGGTATTGCTAAAGCTCTCCTCCGTGTACTGCTCAATGAGATATGCAACCAGGGTAAAAGAGCCTGTCTGTTCGTAAAAAAAAATAACAAACCTGCCATAAATCTTTATTTAAGTTTGGGGTTTGAGTTTTGCGGAGATTTTCGAATTTCATATTTTAACCGTAAAGCACAGGGGTAAGCATTCGAACAATATGCGCGTTCCGGGTGATTGACCGGTGAGTGTACCAGATTCGGGAAACCGGTAGATAACTCTGGCGAGGAAATCTTTTTATCTAGGCTTAAAGAATAGGGGTGCGATACGTTCGTAGAAGCTAAAAATTTTAATGAGATAAGACGAATTAAGTTACTGCCATCTCAAAGAAATCAATTTTTAAGATTATGCCCCTCTGAATCCTGTTGCCGGTATTGATAAAGCAGATTGCAGGAGGTTTGGTTTTGTTCGGGGTATACCACTTTTTCTGATCTTCCTGCTGTGCGCTTTTAGTACGAAAGAAGGCTACCACCTATGGTGGTAGTCCACCTCCCGAAAGATCGGTGGAGAGACGGGCTTTAAGCCCTTCTACCTTCTTTCGGAACATACAACCACCTGAGTAATTTCTGTAAAGCGGAAATTACTTGGCCCTTGCAGGGCTTGCAAAGCCTTGGGCTTTGCCGGTGGTTGTTTACTTCAACCTCAAGTATCTCATACTCTACAGTAGTCTTCAGTTATCAATAATGCTAATATATTTCTATGGCTATACAATCTAAATACAGCAATTCGATGAATGTAAAAAAGTATTCAATACTGATGGTAACAAGCGAGGCTGTTCCACTTGCAAAATCCGGTGGTCTCGGTGATGTTATTACTCCCCTGTGCAGGGAACTTAAGAAAATGGGTCATCAGGTAACAATCGTTATGCCTTGCTACGGTTTTATCGATTTATCTTCTTTTAAAAAATTAAAAAAAGATATAGGTGTTTTTCTTGGCTTTGAAACAGAGAAGGCCTCTCTATATAAAACCACCATAACCGATCAGCACGTTCCCCTCTTTTTGCTTAAAAACGAAAAACTTTTCGCAAGAGATGGTATTTACGGAAATAAAGAAGAACCATTGTTCCGGGATAATGTAAAAAGATTTTCCTTTCTCTGCAGAGGTACATTGGAGCTCTGCAGGGTTATCCCCTTAACTCCCGATGTTTTCCATGTTCATGATTGGCCTGGTGCTCTCCTCCCCGCGATGTTAAATACCCAGAATGAAGGAGAGCTCGGGGGAAGTACCTCCTTACTAACAATACACAACGTGGGCTATCAGGGTATCTTCTCCAAACATGACATTCACTATACTGGCCTATCCTGGAACCAACTCTACAAGAAGGATTATAAAACAGGCGAGAATCTCAACCTTTTGAAAGCTGGCCTTACCAATTCCAGTTTACTCAATACCGTTTCTCCTACCTATGCAAAAGAAATACAGACACCACCTAACGGTCATGGACTGGAGGAGATTTTATCAAGGCGAGTAAGTGATCTATACGGAGTCCTGAACGGCATTGATTATAAGGAGTGGAATCCAGAGACAGATCCCAACCTGCCGTATAACTATTCACAGGAGAATCTCGACAATAAATCTCTGGTTAAGGCAGAACTGCAAAAAATTGTAAATCTTTCGGTTGACTCTGAAAAACCACTCATAGGAATAATAAGCAGAATCGTCAATCAGAAAGGCTTTGATGTTCTCTGTAACTCATCTAAAGGAGCACTTTCGTTGATTCTTTCAAAACTTCCCGTACAGATGGTTATCCTCGGAACGGGAGATAGAGTATACGAGGAGGAACTTAAGACCTTGACAAATCGATTTAACAATTTAAGTATCTTCATCGGTTTTAACGATAAACTTGCCCATCTAATCGAAGGCGGAAGCGATTTTTTTCTAATGCCGAGCAGATATGAACCTTGTGGACTTAACCAGATGTACTCCATGAGTTATGGCACTATTCCCATTGTGAGAAAAACGGGTGGTCTTGCAGACACGGTGGAGAACTACGATCCTGAGACCGGAGCGGGAACGGGTTTTCTCTTTGAAGAACTCAACCCTGTATCCGTATACGAAACAGTGAAGAAGGCAGTGGATACATGGATTCACAGAAGGGATCATATCTTTAAGATGATGAAGAAGGCAATGAAAAAACGATTCTCCTGGGATAAGTCCGCCCTGGAATATATAGAGTTATATAAGAAAGCAATTCGGAAGAAGAACTCTCGATAAATCGCTCTGGGTTGAAATTTTTTACATTGTGCTATGTTATAAAATCTATAATATTATCTAACAGCTAAAAATTAAAAATGGAGGTATTTTCTATGGCACATGAGAAAAAAGATAGTTCTGCAGGGATACATGTTGGAGAGACAATTCATCCTTCGGAGGAGATTAAAAGTCAGGCAAATATCAAAGAATACGAAGAGCTTTACAAA
>QNBH01000049.1 GCA_003645645.1 Spirochaetota bacterium
ATATTAGATAAATAACATTTTTTTGTATATATAGTTTTTATTTTTAAATTGTGATTGTTCTTTAAGGAATAAAAACTTGTTTTCCTCTACCAGGACGAGATTAATTTTAAGCCTCCTGGGGGTTTCCTTGCTGGTGGGTATTGTATCCTTATTTATAGGTGTACGTCTTTTATATAATACCGTTTTAAATGAGGCTTATACCCGTATAAGGCTGGATCTGAATGCTGCACGTGAGATATATGATTCACGGATAAAAAATATTTACACTGCATTGGATATTGCTTCTCTGGATAAGAGTATCAACACTTACGATTCCCAGGAAAAGCTTCACCTTGTAAGTAAGCTTGAAAACATTGCCAGAAAAGCAAATCTGGATTTTTTAGGAATAACCGATGCAGAAGGAGAGACTTACTGCAGGATCGGCCCTATTCCTGCTTCTGAAAAGCCTCAGGAAATTAAAAATCCTATTGTGAAATATTTAATTGAAAATTACGGTAAAACAGCCATGGGTACGGTAGTGCTGGATAGATCTTTTCTCATGGATGAAAATCCCAGCCTGGCAGAACAGGCCAGAATTGAACTTATACCAACACCCAGGGCAGCACCAATAGAAGAAAAAATCGAAACTTCTACAATGGCTCTTTGCGCTGCTGTTCCTATTTACAAAAATGACAAACTTCTTGGGGTAATCTATGGCGGAATTGTTCTTTCCAGGAACAACGAGATTGTAGATACGGTCAGAGAAACTGTTTTCAGGGATGAAGTCTATAAGGGTCGAAGCATAGGAACAGCTACAATTTTTTATAATGATATCAGAATATCCACAAATGTTTTAACTCCAGAGGGTAAGAGGGCTATTGGTACCAGGGTCTCTGAAGAGGTGAGAAACAGGGTACTTGTCAAGGGCGAAAGATGGACCGACCGCGCCTTTGTTGTTAGTGACTGGTACATTACCGCCTATGAACCTATAGAAGATATTTTCGGAAGAAAAGTCGGAATACTCTATACCGGGGTGCTGGAAGAGAAATATGTTGACGTGAGGAAGAATGTAGTTTCCGTTTTCATACTTATCACTCTTGCAGGAATGGTGGTCTCTATTGGTCTGGGTTATCTCGTAGCCAACAATATAATGCGCCCGGTTGGTCGATTGATATCGGCGAGTCAGGAAGTATCGAGAGGCAACCTCAATCCGGATATAGGACCGCTGTCAGCAAGTGAGATTGGTGTTCTTCAAAACACTTTCTCCAGGATGCTTTCTTCACTCAGGGAACGGGATAAACTCCAGAGGGCAGAGCTTCTGCAATCGGAAAAACAGGCCAGCATAGGGCGATTGGCGGCAGGGGTAGCCCATGAAATTAACAATCCTCTTACCGGAGTTTTAACATTCACTCACCTGCTCTTGAGGAGAGCAGATCTCAATGAAGAGGTTCTTTCAGATTTGAAAGTTATCGCCAATGAAACAGAAAGGGTTCGCCAGATTGTAAAGGGGCTGCTTGATTTTTCCAGACAAACCGAGCTGGAGTCCGAACCCACCGATATTAACCAATTGGTCAATGCTACTGTTACGCTTGTGGACAATGAAGCCCTTGTTAAAGGTCTTAAATTGGAGTTTCTACCTGGTAAAAGTCTTCCCCGGATAACCGTTGACAGGAGTCAACTTCAGAGTGTCCTTATGAACATCATTATAAACGCCTTTGATGCTACTGAACCGGGAGGCTCTGTCATAATTAAAACAGGTATGGGGTATTCTCCGGGAAAGATAAATAGAAAAGGCATTGAAATATCTGTTACAGATACGGGTCACGGTATACCTCAGGAAAATCTGGACAGGTTGTTTGATCCCTTTTTTACCACCAAAGATGTTGGTCAGGGAACAGGATTGGGATTGGCGGTTTCGTACGGAATAGTGGAAAGGCATGGGGGAACAATCCGTGTTTGGAGTGAAGTGGGAAAGGGAAGCACCTTTACTATCTGGCTCCCGCTGGAGGAGAAAGGTGAGAGCTAAAAGGATACTGGTAGTGGACGACGATAAAATAGTGCTTATAAGCTGCAAACGAGTTCTTGAGGCCGAAGGATATCAGGTCGTACTGGTATCGAATGTTGAAGAGGCACTGGAATTACTCGGAAGAATACATTTTGATCTGATGATAATGGATATTAAAATGCCTGATAGAGACGGCCTCTATCTTCTTGAGAAAATAAAAAAAAACTGGCCTCTGGAAAAGTGGGAAGAGTTTCCTATTCTGGCTACAAGTGGATATTCCACGCTCGATACCATCAATAATTTGATTGAAAGAGGAGCAAAGGATTTTCTGGCAAAACCCTTTACCCCTGATGAGCTTTTATCATCAGTAAAAAAGATTTTGAGAAAAGGAGAAAACCATGGGAAAAGGTAAAGTTCTGGTCATAGACGATGAACAAATAGTTCTGGATAGTATTAAAAAGATTCTCACACCTGAAAATTTTCAGGTAGATGGCACTCTAAGCAGCCGCAAAGGTCTGGAAATGGCTATTCGGGATGATTACAGTATAATATTCCTGGATATAAGAATGCCTGAAATAAGCGGAATGCGGGTGCTGAGAGACATTAAGCGAACAAAACCATCGCAAGCTGTTGTTATTATTACAGGTTATGCTACAGTAAAATCGGCTGTCCAGGCTATGAAACTGGGAGCTTTTGATTATATCGAAAAACCGTTCACTCCAGACGATATAGTAGACTCTGTAAACAGGGTACTTCAAAAGGCATCCGCCACCCCACCGGAGGAGCAGAGAGTTATACATAAAGAGGAAATAATAAAAGTACTGGAGAGGGCAGCCCAGGATAATGATTTTGTTGCCTCCCTGTATTATAAAGGGGCTGATGCGCTCGATGAGTACGAGCTGACCGGTCCTGAAAAACTGGCAATCCTTACAGGAGACATAAACTGGTTGGAAGAAAACATGGGTAAGCTCACCGAGACACAGAAATGCTGGCTGATACAGAGGTTGTCAGCAGAGATCTGGTGATCTTCTTATAGAGGAGGATAATATGGCCGGAAAGAATGCTTGTGATCGAGGACGAGCAGGTAGTACTGGACTCGTGCAGGAAGATATTCTCCCCACAGGGCTGCCACGTGGTTACCACATCCAGTACAGAAGAGGGCTTAAGGCTTATTTCAGATTCAGTATTTGATGTGGTACTGGCAGACTGGAAGATGCCAGGCTTTAACGGCATGGATGTGGTTGAAGAAATCGACAGGCGTTCATCTGATTCGGCCATTGTAATGATAAGCGGATACCCCACTGTTGGAAGAGCAACTGAGGCTCTGAAAAGAGGAGCAATGGATTATGTATCAAAGCCCTTTACACCAGAAGAAATTACCGAAGCAGTAAAGAAGGCAATCAGGTGCAAAATAACCGAAGAGAAAAAGGTTATTGGTAAATTTGAAAAAGTGATAGGGATTATACAGTTTCCCGTTCCTGATATAGAAGACAAGGCTCCTCATACCATTGCAGAAACAGTCGCCCGCATTGTCGGTGTAAAAAAAAACGACTTCACCCTGGTTTTCCGTACTGGTACTGGGTGTGCTGGCCGGAGCTTATATCGGATTTGGCGGGTTTTTTGGCCAACTCGGTAAACTTTTATCTGGCAGAAAAAAATGGGAACCGGGTTTTCCAGGTTCCTCTCCGGAGCAGTTTTTAGCGTCGGGTTAATGCTGGTAGTTATCGCAGGTGCAGAGCTTTTTACAGGAAACAACCTTATGATTTCCAGTGCCCTTACCAGGGAAATAACTTATGGTACCATGATCGAACGATGGGGACTGGTCTATGGGGCTAATTTCATTGGTTCCGGATTGGTAGCTTTGCTTTTTTACTTCTCCGGGCTCTGGAAAACCGGAATAATGCTCTTGGAGCATCTGCTGTTAAAATAGCCACAGATAAACTTAATCTGGTGTTTAGTGAAGCCCTGGTAAGAGGTATAGGGTGTAATTGGCTGGTGTGCCTGGCAGTGTGGATGGCTCTTGCAGCCAGGCAGACCATCGGAATGATATTCGCTATATTTTTCCCTATCATGGCTTTTGTTGCCATCGGGTTCGAGCACTGCGTGGCTAACATGTACTTTATACCTGCAGGAATCTTTCTTCACTCATGGTCAGGAATAGCTGTTCCGTCCGGTGTAAATCCTGAGGTTTTAAACCGGGGCTCCTTTTTGGTAAAAAACCTCATACCTGTCACAATAGGAAATATTATAGGAGGGGGAGTGTTTGTAGGAACGGGTTACTGGGGCGCTTACATTCGATCTGCAAAGATATAAAATCGACCTGGCAATTTTTATCTCTTCTTGCACTTGACATAACGATTATATAGTGTTACAATTTAGAAAAATGTGTTACAAGAATGAACTTTCTTGGTTACCCATGGTTGTGAAAGATAAAATTTCAGAGGAGTAGCAGAGAGCTATTCCGGGGTACCCATAAACGATGCAAATTGAATTCCAGGAGGGTTAAAAAATTGAAACGACTAACAAGTTTTTTGATTATGTTGTTAGCAGTGGTATCCTTCTCTCATGCCGGTGGTTCGGGGGAAAGAGCAGAAGGGTCAAAATCGGAGACTCCAACCGGTCTTGGTAAAATAGTGTTTACTGCCAACGGAGAGGATTTTGTAAGAAAGGGCTTTATTGATAAGAACGGCTGGCATATAAGCTTCGATAAGCTATTTGTAAATATAGTAAATCCCACTGCATATATCCCTGTAGAAGATGGAAGAGAGGTAGTGCTCGAAGGTTCTTACTGGACAGACCTTGCTGCCGGTGGCCCGGATGCAGAACCAATAGTACTGGGAGAAGTCCACGATGTTCCTCCCGGTAACTACCAATCCCTGCGCTTCGGAATAGGGAGGAAGGAGTCCGGCGAATACGAGGGTTATTCTATTGTAATGGTGGGAGAGGCTTCCGGGGAAGGGAGAGTTGTTCCTTTTGTGATAAAGGTGGATGAAGAGATGGATTTTGACGGTAAGGAAGGATATGTGGGAGAAGAGTTAAAGGGGCTGCTTCCACCTGGAGGCGGGACCGAGGTGGAGATGACATTCCATTTCGACCACCTATTCGGTGATATAGAGGCACCTCCAGACGATCATATAAACACCGGATCTGTAGGTTTTGATTTTTTTCGTAAGTTCGAGAAGAACGGAAGGGTAGATGTATCCCAGCAGGAGATGAAGAGGGCAGAAGGATATGCCACCTTGATCCGGGCCGTATGGACGCTTGGGCACCTTGGAGAGGGTCATTGTGAATGTACAAATCAGTCTTCTGCCGGAGAAATAGAAGGGTAAGAGCAACATCAATTTTCGGGGTGTAAGATCGATGAAAGGACAGCATAAGCGGAAAGTTCTGCGTTATTTTACTGGAGTAGTTTTACTGTTAATACTGACGGTACCTTACGGATTTACTCATGGTACAAAATACGAGCTACTAACCGATGGGATTATTGGGGTTAAGGCCATGTACGATACGGGAGAGGTTATGGCGGATGCCAGGGTTCTTATCTTTGCACCGGGAGAGGCAGAAGCATCTATCATTACCAGAACAGACAGTAGAGGGATTGTCTGCTTTAAGCCGGATAAAAGCGGTACCTGGGTATTGCAGGTACTGGAAGATACCGGACATGGTATGCGAATCAACTTGAAGGTCGATGAGGCGCTTACCCTTGCAGAGGGAGTTAATAAAAGCGCAGGATTTACCTGGCTGCAGAAAGCTGTTCTTGCTCTATGCGTTGTTTGGGGCTTTACTGGTACGGCTCTATTCATGTATTCAAGGAGAAAAAGGTAATGCATATATCTGAGGGTGTTTTAAGCGCAGAGTATGTGGTGGGAGGGTATGTTGCTGCAACAGCTCTTACCGCAGTTGCCTTAAAAAAACTAAAGAAAGAAGATATTCCGAAAGTTTCTGTGATGGGAGCTGCATTTTTCGTCTCTTCACTTATCCATTTTAAGATCGGCCCCACTTCTGTTCATCTTACCCTGATAGGGTTAACCGGGATAGTACTGGGTGCGCCGTCCATACTGGCTGTTCTCACCGGTCTTTTTTTCCAGGCGGTCATGTTCCAGCATGGAGGTCTAACTACCCTGGGAGTAAATACTGTAACCATGGGTTGTTCTGCACTGGCTGTTTATTATGCCTTTTCTCAGGTCAGGGCAAAATTAGCGGGTAAGAAGACTCTGCTCGCTGCTGCAGGAGGAGTATTTTCAGGGTTGGGCATTCTCCTTGCCACCCTGATGGTAGCAGCCCTTCTGGCACTTTCTTCGGAAGCCTTTACCGGTATGGCCGTATTTTTCTCCATATCCCAGGGAATACTTGCCATTGTAGAGGGGGTTATCTCTTTTCTTGTGATTCAACAATTGCTTAGAATTAAACCTGAATTGATACTTGGAAAAAGTCCTCCCCTCACACGACTGCACGATGATCGATAGGTACGCTAATCTCGATTCTCCCCTCCATTCCCTCGATCCCAGGTGGAAGCTCCTCTCCCTGTTTATACTTATACTGGTGTGTGCTTCAGTTAACTCACCACCGGCGGTTTTTTTTGCTGCAGGGGCGGCCGTAATTATCATCATACTGTCAAGAGTACCTGTCAGATTTGTATTTCACACCCTTAAAGCGCCTTTCATTCTGCTCATAGTAATGATTTTCTTTCTGGTGATCACATCCGGCGGAAGGCCTCTATTCGGCCTGGCATTTATAACAGTGTATATCGACGGTCTGCGGATGGCGGCAATAATCTGTATAAAGGCTCTATCCATAATGCTTATTTTCATAGCTCTTTTTGGTACTTCAAGACTGAATATAATCATGAAAGCTCTCAGTTACTTCGGATTTCCCCGGATATTGACAGGTCTTCTGCTTTCTACATACAGGTACATATTTCTCTCTTTCGAAGACCTGGAAAAGCTCTTTGTTGCTGCCAGGCTCAGAGGATTAACTCTCCGGAAGGGAATCGGTAATACAGGAACAACGGTAAATATTTTAGCAACTTTGCTGGTAAGAAGTTACGAACAGAGCGAGCGTACCTACGTGGCTATGTATTTAAGAGGTTTTTCCGGAGAGTTTAGAACACTGGAGGAGTTTAAGGCAAAACCTATCGATCATGCCAAGGGTAGTGCTTTGTTGATAGTAAGCGCTCTGGTTTTATTTCTTGAATATTTTTTAAGACTTAAGAGGTGAAGGCTGCGGTTGAGCGAAGAGCCTATTTTACAGGTTAAAAATCTCTCCTTCTCCTATCCCGAAAAAAAGGGAGTACTTAAAAACATAAACCTTGAGGTGGAAAGGGGAGAACGAATAGCCGTAATAGGTCCAAACGGCAGCGGAAAGACCACCCTCTTCCTGCTTATCTGCGGTGTCCTGAAACCTCATTCAGGCAAGATAACTGCAATGGGAGAAAAGGTAGAGCATAACAGGTTCAATCCTCGTATATCCTACCTCTTTCAATCTCCCGATGACCAGCTTTTCTCTTCTACCATTTTTGATGATGTTGCTTTCGGTCCCCTCAACATGGGACTGTCCCGCAGGGAAGTGGAAAGGAGGGTTCAAGATGCCCTTGAGAAGACCGGATGTAAGGCACTTGCGGAGCGGATACCCCATCACCTTTCCGGAGGCGAGAAGAGAATGGCGGCCATAGCATCTATCCTTTCGATGAACCCCGAAATTATTCTCTTTGACGAGCCTACTTCCAACCTGGACTCAAGGAACCGGCGAAAGGTGATAAATACACTTAATAGTTTAAGCCAGACTATTCTGGCCTCATCGCACGACCTGGAGTTTCTCCTGGAAACCTGTGAGAAGGTAATTCTTCTGGATGAGGGGGAGATAGTAAAGACAGGTTCAATAAGAGCGATTATGGGTGAAGAAAATCTCATGCAGTCTCATCACCTCGAGAAGCCCCACTCTCTTATCCACAGTCTGCACATCCCACATAGTCATGGTTAATGAGGTAAGGAATATACGTTGGGGGCACCTTTATTTTGAGAGTGTCGGAAAAGATTTTCTTTGCCTATTCAAAAAGAAAATGATAAATTATCTGCTATCAGGAGGAACTTAAATGAAAAAGATATTATGGTTAGCTGTATTTTCATTTATCTTGGTCGTAATCATGGGATGTAATCTTTTTACAAGTCTGCTGTCTCCTGCAAGAAAAATAACGGGCACATGGAAATCCACCTTCCCCATAACTCTATACTATGCCACAGATGAATGTTTAAATGTGGATACCATAACACGCGTGGGTGAGCAGAAGTTTAACATAACATGGATAATTAAACAGTCCTACAATCTGGAACCAAACACCGTAGATATTACCGTGTATATGGAAGAAGCAGGAGATTGGAATTATTACGGAAGCTGCGAGCTCTTTACCGGTGCTTTCTGGGACAGTGAAGAATACTATACAGGAGTGATCAGCTCTACGAGCCTGACTCTATACGATTTATACGGTGATAAAGCAGGAGATTTTACCTTTACCACCGACTTGATGCAGGGAACTCTTAAGGACATCTACTATAATTTCTACAGTTTCGGATGGGAGTCAGATGTAAATGCCTATAAGCTAATAAAACAGTGAAAGAGCAGCCGTAAAGCAGGAGGGCTTTCTTCCGAGAAAAGAATAGCTTAAGGAGTGTTACGATGGATTTAAAGGATTTTAGAAAATATGCACACGAGCTCGCAGACTGGATGGCCGATTTTATGGAGAACATCGAAGACTACCCGGTTCGCTCACAGGTAAAGCCGGGAGAGATAGAGAGCAGGCTTCCCGAGAATCCCCCCCAGAAAGGTGAGTCCTTTGAGGATATCTTTAAGGATTTTAAAGATATTATAATGCCCGGAATGACTCACTGGCAGCATCCCCGCTTTTTCGCATACTTTCCCGCTAACTCAAGCTATCCCTCGGTATTGGCGGAGATGCTTACGGCTGCACTGGGCGCCCAGTGTATGATCTGGCAGACATCCCCTTCTGCCACGGAACTGGAGGAGAGGGTCATGGAGTGGCTTAAAAAAA
This sequence comes from Spirochaetota bacterium, assembly GCA_003645645.1. Taxonomy (GTDB): domain Bacteria; phylum Spirochaetota; class Spirochaetia; order SPDA01; family B32-G16; genus B32-G16. The sequence continues at coordinate 9,030 of QNBH01000049.1, forward strand.
TGACAGGGCTTCCCGATTATTTTGAAGGAGTTATTCAGGATACCGCCTCCACCTCCACCCTGGTTTCTATTCTTACAGCAAGGGAGAAACTGTCCGGTTACCACATAAACGACAATGGTTTTTCCGGAAACCTCAAGTTTACTGCTTACTGTTCGGAAGAGACGCATTCTTCGATAGAGAAGGATATTAAAATTGCAGGTTTAGGTGCAGGGAATTTACGCAAAATCGAAGTGGATGAAAGCTACGCCATAATACCTGAAAAACTGGAAGCGGCGGTCAAGAAGGATCTGGCTTCGGGGTATAAACCATGCTGTGTAATTGCCACCATAGGAACTACCGGGTCGACCGCCATCGATCCTTTGAGACCGGTCGGAGAGATATGTAAAAAATACGGGATCTGGCTTCATGTTGATGCTGCTCTGGCGGGAACAGCCCTTATTCTTCCTGGGTACCGCTGGATGATAGACGGAATAGAGTATGTGGATACTTTTGTTTTCAACCCTCACAAATGGATGTTTACCAATTTCGATTGTTCGGCCTATTTTGTAAGGGACAGGGAAGCACTGGTTAAGACATTCGAGATTCACCCGGAGTACTTAAAAACAAAAGAGGGTAAACTGGTTAACAACTACAGGGATTGGGGTATCCAGTTGGGAAGAAGATTCAGGGCACTCAAACTCTGGTTTGTTATAAGAACGTTCGGGATTGACGGGATAAGGCAGACTATCGAATCCCACATACGGATGGCACAGAGTATAAAAGAGAGGATCGAAAAGGCACCCGATTTTGAGCTGCTCGCTCCGGTGCCGCTTAACACGGTTTGCTTCAGGTACAAGCCGGAGGGGATAAAGGATGAGGAAGATTTAAACGAGATGAATGCCAGGCTACTGGAAGAGCTTAACGCAACCGGTAAGGTGTACTTTACTCATACCAAATTAAGGGGGAGATACACCATTCGGTTTGTTGTGGGGCAGACCTATGTTAAACCCAGACACGTGGATGAGGGGTGGGATCTTATAGTTAACACTGCACGGAAGATTCGCTGAAACAGGTGCTCAATAGAGCCTGGTAAGTTCGTCTGTAATAAAGTCGGGAAAGTCTACAGGGTTTCCATTAAGGGTCGCTTTTACAGGTTTCTCTTCAATCACCTCTCCGGGTTTTGAAGGTTTTCCAACCTCACCTATGATGTTTACCTCGATTCCATGGGAGGTTATCTTCTCTTTAAGGGAACAGGTTGTCTCTGCTCTACAGCAGATAAGGAGAGCCCCCGACCCAATTAAACCAAGTGGATCGAGAGAAAGGAGCCTGCATACTTTTTCTGTCTCCTGATAAACCGGTATTTTATCCAGCTCTATATCGACCTGGTGTCGGGAGGCTAGAGCCAGCTCCAGAATGGCCGTAGCCACGCCGCCTTCGGTAACATCGTGCATGGCTTTAACCCCGGGGTGGTCTGCTGCGATTTCCGCCTCAGGAAGGATGCTTAGAAGAGAACGCATTTTTCCGGCTCTGCCAATCTCTTCCTCGCTCATTCCTTTCCGGTAAAGAAGCTGGGAAAACTCTTCGGCAATAATGGCCGTACCTTCCAATCCGGCCGATTTGGTAAGAAGAATCTTATCCCCTTCCTGCATATCTGTTTTTTTTAAGAGTTTATTTCGAGCTACAGTACCAAGAAGTGTTCCAGAGACTACAGGTCTGGTTACTGCATCGGTTATCTCCGTATGTCCCCCACACAGGATTATACCATGTTCTTTTAGCCGTGCACCCAGCTCGAGAAGTATATCGCGTATCTGAAAAGGGGCAGTTTCTGGTGGGAAAAGGAGGGTGGCCAGAAACCACCTTGGTTTTGCTCCGGAGGTAGCCAGATCGTTGGCGTTTATCATCACAGCGTAGTAGCCAGCCTTCTTTGCTACAAAGGTTACAGGATCGCTTTTCATAACCAGCACATCTGAATCACCTTCAAGAGATACTGCCGCCGTGTCCTCGCCTACGGCGGGACTTAAAATCATCTCTTCGGAAAATACCGGAAGCCCGGACAAATACTCCTCGAGCAGATAGTTGGGAAGCTTCCCCTGAGGAAGCGGGAGAAGGGGATCGAGAAGTTTTTCAAGTTCCTCGAAATTGCCTACCTTTTCATCATAACTCCAGTTTTTATCGCAATATTGAATCTTATTTTCCATAAGTACAGAAAGGGCACCCGCTGCTTCTGCAGCTTCCAGATCATAACGGTGATCACCCACTACTGCTATGGCAGTAGGTTCGCATCCGAAGGTCTCGGCTGCCTTGTAGATGCCTTCGGGATCGGGCTTGAAAGGAATCTCGTCATCCCTGGTAAGAACAATCTCGAAAGAAGAGACATCCAGGTCATTAACGTTCTCGAAAGAACGTTCTACATTCTTTCTGCTGTTTCTTGTGATTATTCCTACCGGTACGCCGCGTTTCTTTAATTTATTAACAAACCCGCAAGCTCCCGGCCGTGGTCTTGATTTTTCTGCCGCTTCGGTTTCTTTCTCTTCCAGGATTCTCTGTGCTTCCTCTTTCTGTCGTTTATCGGAAATTCGGGAGAGGAAATCGAGAATGGACTCTCCTTCCGGACACCCCATAGCCTTTCTAATCCAGGAAAAATCGATGGAACCTGGAAGGGTGAGGGTACCGTCAAAGTCAAAAAGAACTCCCAGAATGACTCTCTCTTTGAATCCTCTTTTCATACGAGATGTAGTATAAATGATTTGACAAACTTCATCCACAAATAGATGAGATTACGAGCTTGCCTGTACAAAATTAAGGAGAATGATGGCTTTTAACGAGAAGCTCTTGATAGGTGTTACTCTTTTCCCAGACCTGCAGTCAAACCGCTTACAACGTACTTTTGCGCCAGAACAAAAAACAGAATACCCGGAATCACTGCAAGTATTGCTCCGGCTGAAAGGCTGTTCCAGTAAATGGTTTCATCACCTATAAAGTAATATAGTCCTACAGTAATGGGCTTAAGTTCATCGGTGTTGATAAAGAGGAAAGGTGCCAGGAATTCAATCCAGGTCCATAGAAAAGATATGATCGCTACCGCTGCCACACCGTTAGCAATCATTGGTAAAACAACCCTGAAAAGGGCTCCCAATCGGGAAGTACCATCAATAAGAGCTGCATCGATGATATCCTGAGGAAACTGATCGAAGAAAGATTTAAGCATCCATACAGAGAGAGGATAGGTGAGATAAATACAGTAAATGATCACGGCCATCCTGGTGTTGATAAGACCCAGTTGTCGTAGAATAAGATAAAAGGGAAGTATAAGCGAAATGGGCGGAATAACCCGGACAACCAGGAACCCGAGAAGAACCGTCCTGCTTCCTTTATAAGGATACCTGCTTAATGCATAGGTTGTAAAAACAGAAGCAATCACTACAATCAAAGTGGTAAGCAGAGCAATAACGGCCGAATTGAATAGGTATTGAGGAACGGGAGAACGAGTAAGTACATCCCTGTAAGCTGATAGGGTAATATCTCCTGGAAGATACGAAGGCGGCCAGCGGATGGCCTCCGGTAGTGTTTTTAATGAAGTTACCAGTGTCCAGTATATAGGGCCGAGCAGAAATATTAAAATTACACCGAGTCCCACGTACGGTGTAGCTTTATGTTCGAATACGCTGTTAAGGAATCCCCTGATACTCATCGCTCGCTACTCCTTCAACAGGAAAAATACATAAATTCCTGCGATAAGCATACACAAAACAAGCATGATAATACTGAGTGCTCCTGCAAGCCCGAACCTCAGATAGCTATATATATAGTCGAGATCAAGCATACCTAAAACGTAAGTTGCCTTTGCCGGACCTCCTTTTGTCAGAGAAAAGATGGCGTCGATGGTTCTGAAAGAGAAGATGCTTGTAATAAGCAGTCCTGTTAGAATCGGGCCTTTTGAGAGTTTCAGGGTAATGTGCCAGGTAGTGTAGAAGATATCCGCACCGTCGATTGATGCCGCTTCATACAGGCTTTTTGATATGGATGTAAAACCTGCAAGAGTGAGAATCGTCATAAAGGGAATACGGGTCCAGGAATCGGCGATTATGACAGCTATTATGGCCAGGTATGATTTGCCCAGGATGTTGATATTCTCTTTGATAATACCGAGAGTTGTAAGAATATGGTTGAGTACACCGTAGGATGCGTTGAAGATCCATCCCCATATAAAACCAGAAACGATAAGAGGTACCGCCCAGGGAAACATTATCAGAGTACGGATTAAGGTACCACCATATCTTATTCTGCTTAGAAACCAGGCTGCAGGCACGGAAAAAAGGAAAGTAACCAGGGTAGAACCGGCGAAAAAGATGAGCGTTCTGGTCAATGCGAGCTTGAATATCCGATCTTTGAACAGGTAGATATAATTTTGCAATCCAACGAACTTTACAGGATTAATCACATCATAACGGGTAAAACTCACAAAGATTAGCAACATAAGAGGGAGGCCGACCCACAGGAGAAGCAGGATAAGGCCAGGCAAAGAAACAATAAGGCCGAATTGACTGTTTTTTATCTGAAGGTTCTTCATGAGCCTATTTCTCCGTCGGTAGACTAATTCGCCGGGGGTGAGAAAACAACCCCCGGCGGAGGGGATTTTTATCACAGTACATAAGTTTTTAGTAAGTTGCTATTTAAAGATCATGTCTATTTCTTCTTGTGCCTTATTCAGAGCTTCCTGACTGCTCAGCTCGCCGGTAACTGCACGCGCAAAGTATTCGATGAGAATGTCCATTGCTCGAACAGTTCCTGGTGGGAAAGCTTCCATCACGGTTGTGCGGGCTGACTGAGCGCGTGGTTCCGGATAGAGGATTTTGGAGGCTACGTCAGGATCTTCATAGGCACCAGGATAGAAGGATTCATTTCCTTCGATAATTAGTTCGTTAGCCATTGCCTGTTTGCTCATGCGGAACTCTGCAAACAGCAGTGCGGCAGCTTTATGTTTCTCATCTGCGAACTTATTGACAACAAAGGCATCGAAGTCGATGAATGCGGCTCTGTAATCGTCAGGCATATTTGCATTCCACTTCGGAGGTGCAACCACTGCCCAGTCACCAAGACCCTTTGCTCCCTTATCGGGATTACCGAAAACATCTTTATGCAGTGCAGGAGATAGTTCCTGATCTGCAGAGCGATTTACATAAGTGGTAAAACCTAGCATGAACGCAGATTTCCCTCTGGCAAATACTTCCTGGTAGTCGTTCCATGTCCAGCCTAGAACAGCCTCCGGAGCAATTCCGTCTTTGACCAGGTTGACCCAGTAGTCCCATGATTTTTTTCCTTCTTCGGTGTTGTATACGGGAATTCCGTCAGCCTGTATGATTCTTCCGCCCTGGGAGTAAACCCCGGCCTGGATCATGTGAAGCAGGTTGTATGCCTTTGCGGGGAAAACTATACCGTAATAATCGGGACCCAGATTTTTTCTTGCCCAATCACCTGCTTTTTTCGCAGCTTCCCGAACTTCCTGCCAGGTTGTGGGTACTTTCTCGATATCTGCAGCCTTCAACCAGGAAGGCCTGTAGAACAGAAGGTAGCTGCGCATGGTATCCACTGTAGCGTAAACTTTACCGTCCGCTCCGGTCATTGCAGAAACCAGACCGGCAGGATAAGCCTTACGAACTTCAGGGGTCCAGAACGGCATGGGTTCTGCCCAGCCGGCTCCGATTACCTCTTTGAGTTCATTGGGGCCATCGGTCAAAGACATTCCGTGAACCGAGCCATCCCTGGATACAAAGACATTAATTGTTTTCTGGAAGAGAATGTCCGACCCGACTTCTGCATAGTCCACCTTGATACCGGTTAAGTTCTCAAATACCTCGATGTTTTTTGCTGTGGCCGGGTCGTGCCTCATGGCACCACTGTTGAAATAGAAAATTTTCTCCACCCCTTCCGTGGTCTTATCCCAGCCTTCCGGTAGGATGTACTCATCGCCGGTGAGTCTTTCAAGAGCAGTTTTGGGAGCATCCCAATTGATCAGTCCTAGTACACCTTCCTTTTCGATTTTTTCTTTCTGTCCTCCCGCCACGGCTGTTGTGACAACAGACAGGAGAAGGACGATGCTTAGAATTAAGATCTTTTTCATTTAGTTCCTCCTTAATTTAAATTTTTAATTGTTAACAGCAGTCAATGACTGCCGTACAATCTCAATGCTCAAGAAACTACCTTTACTACGAAAGAAAGCTTTGTACCTATGGCGATGGTCCTTAAGTCTTTTAGCTGGGGGACACACTGCAGGCTATGCCCGCTGGCTTTCTTTCGGAGCAAACAACCACCTAAGTAGTTTCCGCTTAAGCGGAAACTACTTAGCCCTTGCAGGGCTCGCAAAGCCTAAGGCTTTGCCGGTGGTTGTTTACTTAAGCGGAATAGTATCCATCATGCCTCCGGTAGTGAATGCACCATCTATCATGAACATGGCTCCGTTTACATAGGAGGCTTCTTCGGAAGCCAGAAACACGGCTGCAGCTCCCAGCTCATCGGGATCGCCGATCCGGCCTGCAGGGATTCGACTTTTCATTTTTTCTACCCAACTGGGATTTTCCCAGAGCACTCGGGTCTGCTCTGTTTTAAACCATCCCGGAGCGAGCACATTTACCGTTACTCCATAGGGTGACCATTCTGCAGCCAGGCTTTTAGTCAGTTGTAGTATTCCTCCCCTGCTTGCACAGTATGCCTGGATGTGAGGGTAAGCCATGATGCAGGTGGCAGAGCCGATATTGATTATCCGACCCCAATTCTGTTTAAACATGAAGGGAGCTACAGCCTGACAGCAGAAAAAGGCTCCCTTAAGATTGGTATCGAGAACAGTATCCCACTCTTCCCAGCCCAGGTCCAACGCTTTTTTTCGAACATTTGTACCGGCGTTGTTGACCAGGATATCTATTCTATTAAATATCTCCATGGTTTTTGAGACCATTGCTTTTATACTTTCGTGATCCCGAACATCGAGCTCTACTCCGAGAACTCTTCTGCCAATACCTTTAATGGTTTGTTCCGCATCTTCGAGACACCTCTTTCTGCGACTGGTTACTACCAGATCAGCGCCGCTTTTGGCCAGGGCTTTGGCTATCGCTAAACCAAGACCACTGCTGCTTCCGGTTACAACGGCAATTTTACCGGAAAGATCACTCATTTATCCCTCTCCTTTCCCTGGAGTAATAACTGCTTTGATAAAGTTTCCCTCTCCTTTCATCATTTTTTTGAATGCTTCGGCGGATTCTTCTATCGGAAATACTTCTACCCAATCCCCACCCTTTACTTTCCCGCTTGAGAGAAGGTCGATTGATTTGAGAAAGTCTTCTTTTTCAGCACCGTATGAACCGAAGATTTTTCTTTCGGGAAGAATTATCGGGTAACTATCAAGAGTAACTGAGTTTTCTTGTAAACCAAGCCACCCTGCTGAACCTCCGGGTCGAAGCACTTTTATCGATTGATTCCTGGTAAGGGAGGTTCCTACTGCATCTATGCAAATATCAACCCCATCGGCACCGGAGAATTCCATGCAAACTGCTTCAAAGTTTTCCTTCAAGGGATTAGAGGTAACATCTGCTCCCAATTTTTCTGCTTCTTTTAATCGTATATCCGCCAGGTCTGCTACCAGCACCTTAGCATTAAGGAGTGTCCTGGCAGCTTGAAACAAAAGAAGTCCGATCGTTCCTGCGCCGATGACAGCAACTGTAGGGTTTTCGTAGTCGGGTATAAGATTAAGCAGGTGAATTCCTACCGAAAGAGGTTCTGTAAGAGAAGCTGTAACAAAATCGAGGCTTTCTGGTACGGGATATATGACATACAACGGCGAATTAACGAAATGTGCAAGGGCACCGGGGCGGTTCATCCCAAAGACCTGCCTGTTTTTACAGAGGTTAGGTTGCCCTCTCAAACAGGGATTACACTTGCCACAGGGAATAACCGAATTGACTATTACCCGTTCTCCTACAGACAACCTATCGGTTTTGTCATTTATATATTCGATAACACCAGAGAACTCATGCCCAAGAATTAAAGGAGGCTTCCTGCGCTTACTTAGTACCTGAACAGACTCGATTTCCGAGCCACAGATTCCACAAGCTTCTACTCGAATGAGTGCCTCTCCCAGGCCGCAATAAGGTTGAGGAATTTCCCGGACTTCTACTTTACCTTGATCAACAAATACCAGTGCTTTCATGTAGTTTATCTGTCTTGTTCTGACAGCTTATACAATATCTATTGCAAATAAACATGAACTTATTATAATATGATAATCGATAATCAGGATATGTCAAGAGGCAGAAAGCATATTTATTAAATTTCTTTAAGTTGATAAGACCGGTTTAATGGTCTATACTGACAATCATGGATAAATCATTAGAGGCTACCAATCGAACAACAACAGAGAAGATCGAAGAAATACTAAGATCCCTTCAGGAATATATTATCGAGGGCGGAATCAAGTCCGGAACTGAAATGCCCACTGAAAAAGAGCTTGCTAAAAGGCTGGGGGTCAGCCGGTTTATTCTACGAGAAGCTTTACGGGTAGCACAGTTCCAGGGATTGATCGAAATATCCAGGGGAAGCCGTACTAAAGTTGCCGAAGTCTCGGTAAAACCGGCGGTGGATGTTATGAGCATTCTCCTTAGAAGATCTGCCAACGTACTTATAGACCTTTCTGAAGCGCGGGAATCCATGGAATGTAGTATTGTAGAGCTTGCTGCTCTTAGAGCGGATTCCGGTATTATTCACCAGATGCAGAAAACGATTCGAGAGTTTGAAGCGCACCAGAATGATATCGAGGTGTGCATAGAGAAGGATATAGATTTTCATAATTTAATCGTAAAAGCATCTAAAAATGCCGTTTTTGAAATTATCATGTCTCCGATTATCGAATTATTAAGACAATCCAAAGGGGAGACTCTTCGTACCTTTGGACCTGAAACCGCCATGAAAGAACATCGAGCAATCCTCGAGGCCATTATGGAGAGGAATCCTGATAAGGCCAAGAGTTGCATGAAAGAACATATCCGGACGGCTAAAAAACAACTCATAGCAATAAGTTTTCCCGATAAGAATGTCCTATGACCCGTAAAACGGGCGATCGGTTCTGGTGTCAATCCCGGGCACAAAGAGTTGCGAAATGTTCTCGGCGCTTGAACCGTCGAAGTCGGTACTCACATAGCGAACCAGGTAGCAATCAACTTCGCAGTGGACACCGGGCACACCGTAGTCTTCCAAGCATGTTGTACTCCTCCGCCGATAACAATTGCCTTAGCGAAAGTCCCCGATCGAAACAGCTCTCCGGCAAGTTTACCAGCCCCGGCAGGTAATCGCGCGGCCCTGACCACACCAGGGAAAAGGTGTATGAAGCTCTCGTATCTGTCACCTGTGAGCAGGTGCCCCAGGTCGTACTCTCGCATTTACTCGCTATATGGTTGATCATTTTTGTTTCTTCTCTTATTATTCCCCTGCTATGAACAGGGGAGATGCGGCAGTTATCACCGTAATGATAATTTTCGGGCTTACCTTTATCGCAATAAAAATCGCCCTGGCCGAAGCAGGACCACTTTTTATAGCCTTTTCCCGTTTCTTTATAGCATCGATCATACTACTGCCGTTAGCAGGGTCACCCCGTGGGCTGCCCATAAAACACATTTTGCTTTTGGGTTTTACCGGCGTAGCTGCATTTTTCACCCTCCAGAACTTCGGCCTGGTTTACACAACGGCATCCAATGCCTCCCTCATTCTGGCATCAATCCCGGCAATAACAGCAATCTTATCCCGAATATTTCTTAAGGAAAGCTTAAGCCGTGCAAAACTCATTGCAATATCTTTATCCATAGCAGGAGTTGTACTGATTGTATTTGCAGGTGGAGGAATAGGCAGATCATCCTCAGGTGATTTGCTTGTACTGGGCAGTGCCTTTAGCTGGTCTGTTTATACGATCCTGGGAAAGAAAATGCAGGGGTATCCCTCTCTCAGGGTAACAACCTATACAATGGTTTCGGGAGCCATCCTCTTGTTTCCGCCGGCACTGTGGGAGTTTCGCCTGTATCCTGTCTCTTCGATTTTACTACCTACGATAATAAGCATCTTTTTCCTGGGTGCCGTTGCGTCTGCGGGTGCCTTTTTCCTGTATAACTGGGCGCTCAAGTATATAGAGGCGGGCAGGGCAGCCCTGTATACAAATCTTCCGCCTGTAGTAACCGTTACTGCAGGGGTTCTCTATCTTGGGGAGCCCCTTTATCCTCTTCAGATTGCAGGAGGTATTCTGGTTCTCCTTGGAATAGGAGTTTATAATAAGAAGTGAAAGATTCGGATGGCTTGAGGATGGTTGTAAGCTTAGATATGCCAGTCGGTTATCCAAACCCGGGCG
>QNBH01000050.1 GCA_003645645.1 Spirochaetota bacterium
AAGCCCTCAAAGTGCTTCTCGAAATTGTGGAAAACTTTACAGAAGCAGAGAGAGCTTCGGTGTGGCAATACAGTTCCGAGAGAAAAGCACTTCTTCTACATGCAAGTATAGGATACTCAGAAGAAGAGGAGAAAATTACGGTTATACCTATAGAGAATACCATTGAGGGCTGGGTATTTCGCAACAATCAGTTGTTTTCTGCACGTATGCTGTTACAATACGAACATTTACGGCACATGAGCACAGGAAGAAACGTTTACACAATCCCTATTCGTATTGGCCACAGGGTGTGGGGGGTTCTAAATGTGGAAGATATAGCTTTTAGAAAATACAATACCTACACAGAAAGGATACTCAGCATAATTTTTGATCTTGCAAGCTCTGCACTCGAAAAAGCCGCAGAATGGGAAGCTCTGTTAAAAAAGGAAGATATTCATCCCGCCACAGGAATCCCCATGTATTCGCAGTTTTACAGATACCTGGAACAGGAGATTCCGGCAATACATGCACAGAAAGGTACTTTGAGCATGGTAATTGTTGAGCTCGTCAATTATGAAGAGCTTCTTAAGACTTTTAATCAAGCTGATATAAACAATTTGATTGTCGAGATTGCTTCCGAGCTAAGAGAGCTCTCGGGTAATGCAGCCCATATCTTCCATTACAAGGAAAACAACCAGCTTGCCCTCGTTTATCCCAACATGGATCACGATGGAGTATCACTTTTCTGTCTTAGTACCCTGGAGAAAATAAACACAGGAGAGTGGAAGATAGATCACAGGAGTGTAGATCTTGAGGTAATAGTAGGTTTTTCCTCTATGGTTTCGGAGACAAAAATGGTGGGAGATCTTCAGGAAGAGGCGGAGAAGCTTCTGGAAATGCAGAAAGTTTAGGCGATGAATAAAATACAGGATTTTTTTAGAAAACTTGAGAGCCGCTTTATCTTTAAACCAAGGACTCCCAACAAAGCGCTTCGTGCTTTTGAACAGGGGCTTCTTCCCATAGAGAGTTTCATCTACAAAGCCTGTTCTATTACACCATTAGAAACAGAGCCTGTGGATATCGAAGAGGTGGAGAGAATTCTCGGACATGAAGATAACGATCTTGCCACAAACCAGATGTTGGTTCGAATACTGGAGAGACTTTTAAAAAGCAAAGACAAAGAAATTGCTCTCTTTGCTGCAGAGAGTCTCAATGTCATAGAAAACCGTTATAATCAAATAATAGAGGAAAACAAAGATCTTCTTAAAAAGAGAGAAAGGGATCCCCATATATACAGAAATCTCGGAAACCTCTATTTTGAGCTTGCTCTTCTTAATAAAAGGAGGGTTACTATAAGAAACTTTTACTTGAAGGAAGCCTTTAACTATTTCCGTGAGCTTAGTAAATATAGAAATTACTTTTCCATGGACGACCTGGAGAAGTCCGTTTATATTTTACTCGAGTTGGGGTTAACTCAACAGGCACTCTCTTTTTTACAGAACGCTCCGGATCATGTAAAGGAGGATCCTTTGAGGGTTCGTATTCTTGAAGCCCAAATACACTTTGCAGGAAAAGACTTCCTTGAAGTTCTTCGTATTCTCTCTGCCATTTCTACAGCGGAAAATTCCCAATACAATGAATATACAGAACTTCTCTCATACTGGCAGGGTAGGTAAATGGAAGGGGAGAACAGGATTTGCCTCATACTGGAAGGCTCCTACCCTTATATAACAGGAGGTGTATCCAGTTGGGTACATGAACTCATTAAAGAGCTTAAATCTTTTAATTTTGTACTTTTTACCATTTCACCAGAGGAAAATCAGGAAATCCAGTATGAATTACCACCCAATATTATAGATCACAGGGATGTGGTTATAACAGAACGCCAATCAAGCGAAAAGAGACCAAAGAGGGAAAAGACACTTTTCAAGGAAATCATAAATATCCACAGAGAGTTATTCGCAGAGGCTGCTCCCAATCTTCATACCATGGTTACCAACCTGCCCGAGCGTTACTATCTCTACGAAGATGCTGTTACAAGCGATGAGGGGTGGGAGCTTATTACCGAATCAAATCAGAGACAGAATCCAGTATATCCCTTTATAGATTACTACTGGGCATGGCGGTCGGTGCACAACATGGTCTTCACGATTCTCGGAGCAGAGGCTCCGAAAGCCGATCTCTACCATGCCATCTCCACCGGATACGCAGGGCTTGCCGGAGTGGCTGCCAAGATTCGTAAGGATAAACCTTTCTTTGTAACCGAGCATGGTCTCTATCACAAGGAACGCGAGATGGAGATAAGAAAATCCGGCTTTATTCGAGGATACCAGAGGGATATGTGGATCAAGATGTTCAGGGGATTGAGCAGAATAACCTACAATCATGCCGATCTTATAACCTCTCTTTTTGAGGAAAACAGAAAACTGCAAATAGAGCTTGGGGCCCCCAGGGAAAGGACACTGGTAATCCCAAATGGAATCGATATACAAAGGTACTCCTCCGTTTGCAGAGAAAAGAGAGAGGGCTTTCATGTGGGTCTGGTAGGCAGAGTTGTCCCTATTAAAGATATTAAAACCTTTATCGCAACTGCAAAAATATTTCTGGAGATGGTTCCAACTGCCACGTTTTACTGCATCGGCCCAACCGATGAAGACCCAGGCTATTACGAAAATTGCAGGCTTATGGTAAGAAGTCTGCACATTGAAGACAGATTTATATTTACAGGAAAACAGGATGTTCTTAAGTACTACTCATTCCTGGATGTGCTTATGCTTACCAGTGTCAGAGAAGCCCAGCCTTTGGTAATTCTCGAGGGATTCTGTGCAGGAATCCCGGTTGTAGCCACAAGGGTCGGTAATGTGCCGGAGCTTCTGGAGTACGATGAAAGATTTCTTGCAGATCCAAAGGATCCCGAAAAACTTGCAGAAGGATTGAAATATATTTACAATAATCCCGATGAAATATCCTATCTGGTAGAAAGAAACAGAGAAAAAACCGTAAGATTCTACAATCGGGATGATGTGTTTGAAAAATATTCAAAGATTTATCGCGCTCTTATAAGGAAAGTCCTATGGCAGGAATAGGTTTTACCCTCCAGAGGGCCCTTAAAAGCGGGAGACTTTCATCTTTTGTCTCTGTTGCCTTCTCCGGAATAATGATTGTAGCAGGTCCCTGGCTTCTTTCAATGATAGGTCTTAACCTCGTAAACCGCTTCTCCCTTTTTCTCGAGGTGGAACGGAGAGCACTCTTTCAGGGAATTGTAATTTACAGTTTCGCCTTCTCTCTTTCTCTCTATGGCGGGCTCCATTTTATCTTTACCAGGATGCTTGCAGATGCCCTTTATGAGAAAAAAAACGAGGAGGCGGGAGCACTCCTTACTCTATTTCTATTAATCTCTCTGCTTCTATCTGTTTTACTGGCTACCCTGCCTGTAAACTCAATCCAAAACGGGGGAATAAAATACCCCTTCATGTTTAAAGCATCGGCAGTCCTTTTCTTTATCACCATAAACTGTATATGGTTTCTCATGATAGGGATCTCTCTCTTAAAAAAATTCTTACATATTCTTCTGGCGTTTTTTGCAGGACAGTTTGTCGCTATATCGGGATTTTTCCTTCTCGGTAAGAGCTACGGCCTCGGAGGAGTAATGCTTGGATTTACCTCAGGTTATGTTTTAATCTTTTTACTCCTCGGTTTTTTTGTATCGCAATCCTATCCTGTGAAAATCGAGCTTTATTTGATTAAAAAGTTTCTTCACTATTTTTCCCGTTATATCCCTCTTTTTCTTACAGGTATTTTCTACAATCTAGGCATCTGGTCAGATAACATGGTGTACTGGTTTTTCAAAGGGTCTCAAATTGAAGGCACCTTTATAAAGATTTTTCAGCCCTATGATGTAGTTATATACATCGCAATGCTTACCATGATTCCAGGATTGGTTTATTTTGTAGTCTTCTCCGAAACAAATGTTTTTATCTATTTACAAAAATTTCTCAACTCCCTTGGTAGAAATAGCTACTTAAAAATACAAGAGAAAAAATACCATCTGGTAAGAATATTGAAAAAGGAACTTATCGAACAGGCTCATTTTCAAGGAGTTTTTACTTTTATTTTCCTGGTGCTCTCCCCATGGATGTTCGACCTGCTTTTAGGTCGCTTAACAAGCTTGCTGGTTTTAAGGATTTCTCTTGTGGGAGTCTTTTTTAATTTGCTTCTGTTAGCATTAGTAACCTATCTTTTTTACTTTGAAATGTACCTCTTTTCCTTTTATGCCTGTTTTTCATTCTTTACGATCAATTTTCTCTTAAGTATTTTAACAGCAATTAGCAACCTGATTCCTTACGGTTTGAGTTATCTCATAGGCGCTTTGCTGGGTTGCGTTGCAGCTGGATTTTTCCTTTTTACAAGGACAAAAAGATTTGACAGAAGAATCCTCTCCGGTTGAACAGGAGGCATTTATCTACCATACACAGAAAATAAAAAAGCTCTTGTTCTTGCTCATTGAAACTGCATTTCTGCTGTTGTGGGGTACATCCGTTTTCGCCCAGGCGTTTGGTAAGAATAAAGTTCAATACAAGGACTTTGACTTTAAAATACTGGAAACACCCAACTTCTCCATCTATCACTACCTTGAATCCCCTGAGTACAGCACGGTTGCAGCCGGAATGCTTGAACGGTGGTTTAAGAGATACACTTCCTTTTTTGGTTTCGAACCGGCAAATCGTCAGCCCGTAATAATCTATGCCAGTCATCCCCACTTCCAGCAGACCAATATAATATCAGGGCTTATTCCCCAGGGTATCGGAGGAGTAACAGAGGGGGTTAGAAACAGGATTGTGATCCCTCTAACTGGAGTAAACAGGGAAAACGATCATGTGCTCGGACACGAACTTGTCCATGCTTTTCACTTCGCCATGACCGGAAGGAGGGGTATAAGCAGAGAAAGTATCCGGGACTTTCCCCTGTGGTTTTCAGAAGGACTGGCCGAATATCTTTCTCTGGGAAGGGAAAACTCACAGACTGCAATGTGGCTGCGGGACGCGGTACTCAATGATGATCTTCCCGACATCAACAAACTCTCGAGTGATCCAGACTACTCTCCCTATAGATTCGGACATGCCCTCTGGGCGTTTATTGCAGGAAGATGGGGGGATATAGCCTGCCAGGAGTTTTTTAAAGCTGCGGTAGAATCCGGCTTAAGACAGGCTGTAAGGGAAGTTCTTGGCTTAAAATGGAAGGATTTTTCCGCAGAATGGAAGGAAAAAATAACGCTCTGGGCAGAAGATCAAATCAAAAATAGAGAAGCTTTTACCGAACTGGGAGAACCTGTTATTTCGGGAGGTGATGGCATAAACATCTCCCCTGCCGCAAGCCCCAATGGGAAACTCCTGGCATTTTTTTCCGGGAGGGGCATCTTTACACTGGATCTCTTTATAGCAGATGCAGAGACTGGAAAGATAATTCGTAAAATCTCCTCTGCCCCGGCCAGCAGGCACTTCGATTCACTCTCATTTATCGATTCTTCGGGAGCATGGGCACCAGATTCCTCCCGTCTTGCCTTTGTTGTAACAAGGAGAGGAGAGAATGCAATTGCAATTGCAGATTCCAGAAGCGGTAAAATAGTACAAACTCTTGACTGTGAAGATGTGGATGGAATAAACCATCTGTCCTGGTCTCCCGACGGAAGATACATTGCCTTCTCCGGCACTTCACAAGGTATGGGAGACCTTTACCTTTACGATCTGGAGAAGCAATCTTTCACAGCGCTTACAAATGACATTTATACCGACATACAACCTTCCTGGTCGCCGGACGGAAAGTCGATAGTCTTTTCCTCTGACAGGATGGGTGATACGGATATAGATAAATTGAGATTTTCACCGCCCGGGCTTGCAATTTACAACCTCGCATCACAAAAAATTGAGGCTTTCTCCTTCTCAAAAAAGGCAAAGCACATAAGTCCCCAATTTTCTCCCGACGGGAAAAGCGTTTACTTTATCTCCGATCTGGACGGCTTTATAGATGTTTACAGGTATTCCCTTACAGATAAAAAACTGTACCGATTAACCAGTGTTAAAACCGGAGTAAGCGGCCTTACCGATTTATCTCCGGCACTTTCCCTTTCAAGAGAGGATGGGAAACTCTTTGTAAACGTTTTTGAAAACAGAAACTACAATATTTACTCCATCGATCCCGAAACATTAACAGAGAGGGAGATTCATCTGCATAGAGGTAATGCGGTAAAACAATCGTTTTACAGATGGCTTACCGTGGCACTGCCCCCGGTACCAATCATTAAAGATCAGGTAACCCGCTACCTTGAAGCTCCCGAAACCGAATTCCCGGAAAGAGATGATTTGACAGAGAAACCGTACAAACCCATTCTTTCTCTAGCAAGCATCGGTAATATTGCAGCAGGGGTGAATATAAGCTCCCTGGGGCTTCAGTTTATGGGCCAGGCACTTTTTACCTTCGACGATATGCTTAACAATCATCAGATTATAACAGCATTACAGGTAAGCGATAATATAAAGGATTTCGGTATCCAAGCCGCCTATATAAATCTTAAAAGGCATCTTAACTGGGGCGTGGCAGGAGAACATTTTCCAACCATTTCAGCAGAGATTCAATCGAGAGAGATCCCGGAAGAAGCAATCGAACTCACCCAAATAACCAGAAGAACCTTTACAAATAGATTGATCTTTTTAGCCGAATACCCCTTTTCAACAAACATCAGGCTGGAAGGTCTAACCGGCTATACCAGAATAGGCTTCGACTATGAGAAACAAACGGTTGTTTACTCAGAAGAGGGTATTCTCCTTGAAAGCAAGGAACCTCTGGCCGCTCCAGATCCTCTTAATTTATTTCAGAATCAGTTTGCACTTGTGGGTGATTACTCCTTCAACGGCTTCACCTCCCCCCTAAAGGGGTTTCGATTCCGTCTGGAAGCAGAGCCTATACTGGGTTCTCTCAACTTTCTTGCAGTTACCGGAGATTACAGGCACTATTTTTTTATGAGATTTGCATCCCTCGCTTTCAGGTTTCTTCATTCCGGGAGGTATCTGGGCGATTCGGAGAACAGTCTCCTTGCTCCTTACAATATCGGTGCCGAGACTTATGTTCGAGGATACAGTCTGTACTCCTTCGAACCTTCCGAGTGCAGGTTAATAGATGGAAAACTGATATGTCCTGAGTTTAAGAGACTCCTGGGTACAAAAATCGGCGTCTTTAATGCAGAACTGAGAATACCAATACTTGGAAACGATCAACTGGGCTTACTCGATTTTCCCTATTTACCCCTGACCCTGGTAGGTTTTTTTGACGGTGGTATTGCATGGTCCCGGGACGACCCTCCGTTATTAGAAATTGCTACAAGGTCGAATGAGCGAATTCCTGTTTTCAGTGCAGGGGGTGCGGTAAGGATAAACATTCTTGGTATGCTGATCTTACAGATTTACTATGCTTACCCCTTTCAACGTCCCGATAAAGGTGGCCACTGGAGCTTTCTCTTTTCGGCAGGGTGGTAAGAGGGACGGGCTTTTGCTTCACCTGAGCCCCGGATATGCGTGAGGATTTAAAACTTTTAGAGTTTAACTGCTTCTCCTGTATATAACAAAATGTTATATAATTTTAATTTACTGTCTATGTATTTTAGACAACTGCTTCTATATTATTTTAAAACATGAAGGTTTTTCTGGTTGTACTTTTTATTTTTAGCACTTCCTTAAGACTTTTTTCAGAGAATGCAGAAGAATTAACCCTTGAGGAATGTATAAGGGCGGCCCTATTGTCCAATCGGGACATACAGTTAACAGAGCTGACCTTAAAAAAGGCAGCGGAAAGGTACAGAGAGGTTAAGGCGGAAAACGGCTTTTCTCTTACCGCTAACGGGGATTACATTCATACAGGCACTATCCACGACTCGAGGGAAGAAGCTCAGAAACTACAAACCGACTCGACCACATCGGCAGGTACAGCCAGGGGTGGGCTTGAATTGAGCGGTCCCTCCACCAGGATTTCTCTAAGCGGCTCCCATTCGATAAGAAAGGATGATGAGTTTGCCCACTCCTCATCACTGACTCTCTCTGCTAATCAAACCCTGTGGGACGGATACCCCGGTGGAAAGGCTTCCGCTTCCGTTAAACAGGCAGAGATAACCTATAAAAAAGAAGAGCTTACTGCAGAGGCCGGCAGACAATCCGTACTGTATTCTGTAAAACGTGCCTTCTACACCATGCTTTCAGCACAAAACGATCTTAAACTGAAAGAGGAGATTCTCAAACAGAGAGAAAAAGAGTATGAAAGGGTAAACACTCTTTACGAAGCGGGGAAGGAATCCGGCGTTACTTTAAAACAGGCAAAGGTAAACCTGCTGAGTGCAGAGATAGATATGGAAGAGTCCCGGTCGGCCCTTTCCATTGCAAGAAAAAATCTTTCGGCCTTAACAGGATTGTCCCCTTCAATGGAATACAGGGTAAGAGAAGAAAAGGAGATATCTGTTCCAGAACTCGAATTGAAAAAACTAATGGAAACCGCCTCACTTAGACGAACCGACCTCAGACAGCTCTACCTTGAAATCGAATCACTTAAGATCAGCGAAAGACTTTCTAAGAGCAAGGCTTCTCCTGTTATTTCAATCTCAGGAGAGGTAGGATACTCAAGAGATTGGGATCTGGAAACAGACTACTCTTCATGGAGTGCGGGTATAAATGCAAGTATTCCTATTCTCGACTGGGGGGACAGGAAGGCCGAACTGGAACAGATTGAGACACAGAAAAAAATTAACAGTATAAGAATCGAAAAGCTTAATACAGAAATAGCGCTCGAAATAGAAGAGAATGTTAACACAGTAAAAACTCTTTTATCGAAGCTCGAACTTTCCCAGGCAAGAATGTCTCTGGCAGAGGATGAATATACCCTTGTAGAGACACAGTATAACGAGAATCTGGCCTCGACCATGGATCTTCTCGAAGCTTCTGTAAAGCTTTCAACTGCGCAGGCAGAGGTTCAAAACGTAAAATCACAATTAAACCTGGCAATACTGGAATTGGAAAAAAGTGCTGGTCTTTAAACCTTAGTTTAAAGGAGTCTAAATGACCCTACGGGACAACAGGCTCGAACAGGACGGATTAAATTATTGCAGGAGAGTATAGAATGAAAGGCAGAAAAAAAACCGTTTTAATTATATCTCTCATTATTTTTGCAGGTGCAGGCGTTTTTCTTACATTCGGAAGGCAGTTGCTTTCTGTAAATAAACAGGAGCAAGATACGCAGTATAATACGGTTAAAGTTACAAGACAGACAATCAGAGTTACCGTACCTGCATCGGGTAGTTTTGAGCCTGTATCTGTAACCACGGTGCGTCCCGATTCCAATATGCCTTCCAGAAAAGTTGAGAAAATCTTTGTCAAAATCGGTCAAATCGTAGAGTCGGGAAAAGTGGTTGCAGTGGTGGATTCTTCGGGATTGGATTTAGAGCTAAGCAGTGCCCTTTCAAACCTCGAATCGCAGAAGGCAAAAATGGAATCGCTTAAAGAAAAACCTACAAAGGAAGAGCTTACCATCGCTAAGAGCGAACTTGATCAGGCAAAGGCTAACCTGGAGATACAGGAGTCAAACTATAAAAGCGTAAAGGCACTCCATGAGAAAGGGCTTGCCTCCAGGGACCAGCTCTTAGAGGCAGAAAAACAGCTCACCCTGGCCAGAGCAAACTTTGAGACAGCCTCTCTCAAGCTGGAAGATACACTAAAGGGAGCCGATTCTGAAGAACTTATGTCAGTGCAATCCGCACTGTCAAAAGCGGAAAACGAATATCTTAAAGCCCGACTTGCTTTTCAATCTACAAGAATTAGAACTCCTGTATCAGGAAAGATAGCAGAGCTCCATATTAAAACAGGCGATTTGATAAGTCCCTCATCGGAAATAGTAACGGTTACTGTAAACAATCCAATGATCCTTAAAGCTTCGGTGGACGAAATCGATATCGGTAAGGTGAAGCCGGGACTTAAAGCAACCGTTACTCCCTTCGGTTTTCCCGATCTGCAACTTACAGGAGAAGTAACCGAGATAAATCCAAAAGCCAAAATAGAAGGAAATGTTACTGTATTTGAAGTATCTATAGAGGTACCAAATGCAAATGAAACAATTCTATGGGGAATGAATGCCGATGCAGAAATCGTTATCTCAGAAGCAAGAGATGTTCTTGCTCTTCCCAACTCCGCAATTCAACGGACAGTGAGAACATCTTCTGGTCTCCCGGCAGGTAGCACACGTGCAGGAGGCAATCTCCCCGGCACCGGGATGCAGAGACCCGATGGAGTACCCTTTGCCCGGGGCGGGCAACGTGCAGGCGGTGGAACTTTGCCCGAGGGCGTAATACCGGAAGGAGGGGAGTCAGCTTCGATGACCGATATGCCCGGAAGAGAGGGAACCGGGAATATAGATTCGGCACAAGGGCCTGAATCATCCGAAAGCAGGACAGCACCGGGAAATATGGCTAATAGGGCAATTGTTCTTGTGAAAAGCGGAGATGAAACTACCCAAAAGATTGTAGTAACCGGAATAACCGATGGATTGTATACACAGATAATATCGGGTCTGGAAGAGGGGGACGAGGTGATCCTGCCGAAGAATAGATCTACTGCCGGCACTGAAGGCCGTGGAGTAAATCCAGGGATGATGTTCCGGGCATTCAGGTAGGAGAATATATTGAAATTTCTCCATTCGGAGGAAAACAATGACAAATGAAGCCAGACATAACCATAATATCATAGAAGTAAGAGATCTGAAAAAAGTTTACAGGCTTGGCAAAACCAGGGTGGAAGCCCTTAAGGGTGTATCCCTTACCATTAAAAGGGGTGAGTTTGTTGCCATAATGGGTGCATCGGGTTCGGGGAAATCAACTTTCCTGAACCTGATCGGTTGTCTTGATAGACCCACTTCGGGCACCTATTATCTTGACGGATATCCCGTAGCCTCCTGCACCGACGATGAGCTCGCCGACATCCGTAGTCAGAAGATAGGATTTGTTTTCCAGTCTTTCAACCTTCTGCCCAGAGCTACTGCCAGGGAAAATGTAGAGCTTCCCCTCTTTTATCTTCGAAACGGCCACAAAGTTCAGCCGGACCATCCTTTAAAACTTCTTGGTATTGTAGGGCTTCCGGATCGGGCGACACATCGACCCAGCGAGCTTTCAGGGGGTGAACAGCAGAGAGTAGCCCTGGCCAGGGCTCTGGCAAACTCTCCTGCCATTATCCTTGCGGACGAACCCACTGGAAACCTCGACTCGGTACGGGGTAAAGAGATTATGGAGATGTTAAGCCGGATGAACAGCTCCGGTATTACAGTAGTTCTTGTAACCCATGAGGAGGATATTGCGGGTTATGCAAGACGAATAGTCAGGTTTAAAGACGGCTCTATTATATCGGATCAAAAAAAAGAAGAGATAGAAATCAGCAGTGAAGGACCGGAAAGAATAAAACCGGAAAGCAAATTTTACATAGATCAGAAAAAGGGCAGCTTTCTTAACAAGCTAATACCCTCTTTACCCGAAGTGTGGGAACACTTAAGAGCATCTTTCAGATCTTTATGGCAGAACAGACTGCGTTCTCTCCTTACCACTCTGGGAATACTCATCGGCGTTACCGCGGTAATTGCAATGGTTTCGGTCGGCCAGGGGGCACAACAGGATATCCGCAGTCGTATCGAGGGGCTGGGAACAAATCTGCTTACGGTTATACCGGGAAGCTCACGAACAGGCATAGCACGAGGTGGCACAGGTTCTGCTCCCACTCTAACCATGGCCGATGCAGAAGCAATAAGAAATACCATACCCGAAATTACAGGTGTTGCACCCGAGATTTCTGCGAGATTTCAAGTGAAGTATAATCGAAACAACTGGAGAACAAATGTTGTGGGAACAACACCAGATTATCTGCTGGTTCGCAAATGGAACTTGAGTGCGGGAAGTTTTTTTACCGTAGCTGATCTCAATATGCGGAAGAATGTCTGTGTAATAGGCCAGGACATTATATTAAATCTTTTTGATAGCGGGGACCCTCTGGGTAAGACCATAAGGATAAACAACTTCCCATTCAGGGTAATAGGTATTCTCGAACCAAGGGGGGGAGGAGGTTTTGGAAGCAGGGATGACATAATACTCATACCTGTAACAATTGCTATAAGGCGGGTAACAGGTGATGATAAACTCAACAGTATAAGTATAAGTGTATCAAGCAAAGAGAAAATGGAGGAAGTACGTGAGCAAACTGCAACACTTCTGCGCTATCTTCACAGGCTTCTTCCCGGTGTTGAGGATGATTTTACAATTATAAGCCAGGAAGACCTTCTTCAAACCATGGAAGGAGTCTCCGCCACTCTTACGATCCTTCTGGCCAGTATTGCAGGCATTTCTCTTCTTGTGGGCGGAATAGGCATTATGAATATAATGCTTGTCTCCGTAACCGAGAGAACCAGAGAAATAGGTATAAGAAAAGCCATAGGTGCTAGAAGAAAGGATATTATGGCTCAGTTTTTAACCGAAGCCGTGCTCCTCTCCATTACAGGGGGTTTTGCTGGATGGCTCCTGGGAGCAGCAGCTTCAAGAATGATTACCGCTGTGGGAAATATTACCACTATAATCACTCCGGGTACGGTTATACTGGCTTTGGGTTTTTCCGTTGCAGTGGGAATTTTTTTCGGTATATACCCGGCCAGGAAAGCATCAAGACTTGATCCTATTCAGGCACTTCGCTATGAATAGAGAGAAATAGATGAAGGCAAATGTCCTGATAGTAGAAGATGTGAGAGAAATGGCGGAACTCATAAGCCTCTACCTTCATAAGGAAGGGATGGAAACCACCGTTTGCGAAACGGCGGAACAGGCCGAAGAGGTTCTTAAAAGAATTAAATACGACCTGATAGTGCTTGATTTAAACCTTCCCGAGAAAGACGGTTTCGAGTTTCTACAGCAGATACGGCGAAAAGAAGATATTCCAGTACTCATTGTATCTGCACGGGATTCCGACGAAGATGTAATTATGGGGCTGGGTATTGGAGCGGATGACTACGTTACAAAACCTTTCTCCCCAAAGGTACTTGCCGCAAAGGTAAGGGCTCATTTGAGAAGATATTTTGAATCTCTTCCGGAAAAAGCAAATATTGTTACCTTCGGTCCTTATACACTGAATCTCGATGCATGTCTCCTGAAAAAGGGGAATCAGCGAATCCGTCTCTCCACAAGAGAGTTCGATGTCCTTGCCTTTCTGGTATCCAACCCTGAAAGGGCATTCTCTCCTGAAGCAATCTACCGTGAGGTGTGGAAAAACGAGTACGGAGACGTTACTGCAGTAGCCGTCTACATACAGAGATTGAGAAGAAAAATAGAGGAGAATGCCGGTAATCCCAGATATCTGGAAACGGTTCACGGTTTCGGCTACAGGTTTAATCCGGAAGGAAGAAACCAGGAAGAGAATAAGGGCTCCTCATGAAGCTTAAAACCCGTTTTGTCGTGCTGGTAGCCGGAATTGTCATCATACCCTTTCTGGTATACTTTCTGGTTTTGATGATTAACAGAACATCCGAAACCGGTGAGGTGAGGCTGCCAAAATATCCCGTTACAATTCACTGGCTGCGATCTGCAATGCAAAAATCCGGCGCAACAGAAGAAAGCAGTCCCATACAGGAAAAAGCCAAAGATCCTCCTGACTTTATTGTGCTCGAAGAGGATGGTATAGTCAGCAGCTCAACTATAAATGGCTTCTCTACCGGAGATAGGGTTACTCTCACAGACTTTTTTTACCATGCAAAACAGTATGGGGGGGATTACTTCTTTCACTTCGACATTGTTAGAACCGAAACAGGAAAAGAGAATCTGGTGTTTTTCCAGACCCACCGGCCAGAAAACTTAAGAAAGCCCAAACTAATACTCTTTCGCTTTCTGGGTGTGTATTCCCTTATCGGAATTATACTGTTTGTGGTTATTTTTTCGGTTTTGCTTGTACGCTCCTTAACCACCTCTATCATCCTTCTTGAAAATGCAACCAGACACGTGGCCGAGGGGAATCTCGATTTCGAGCTTCGTAAGGCAAGGAGTAAAGATGAAATCGCATCACTTACGCGCTCTTTCGAAAGTATGCGCAAGGCACTCAAAGAGGAGTATGCCCGCAGAGCCAGGTTTTTGATGGGAGTATCCCACGATCTTAAAACCCCCCTTTCTCTTATTGAGGGATATGCAGAAGCAATAGAGGACGGAATGGCCTCTGATGCGAATACACAGAAAAAGTATCTCTCCATAATAAAAGAGAAGGCAAAGAGTCTCGAAAGAATGGTAGCCCAGTTGCTTGATTTCGTTAAGATGGAAACAGGTGAATGGAAACAAAACCATGTTCCGATAGAAGCAAAAGAGTTTTTTATGGAGCTGGGAGAACAATTCAAAGAAGATTCGGCTATCTACGGCAGAAGGTTCGAATTGAGGCTTGAAGTTCCGCGTTCTGTATCGATCTCGATGGATCGTGATCTGGCATACAGGGCTTTTGAAAACATTCTGGGAAATGCAATAAGATATACGAGAGAGGGAGATACAATATCTCTGACCGTCCTGCTCGATGCAGATACGTTAAAAGTGGAAATTAAAGATACAGGAACTGGAATACCTGAAGAGGAGCTGCCCTTTATCTTCGACCCCTTTTACAGGGGGACGAGTTCGAGAAGAGAAGAGGGGTCGGGCCTAGGTCTTGCAGTGGTAAAGTCTGTTATGGAATCCCACGGATGGAAAATCGAAGCAAGCTCAGGAAAGAAAGGGGGGACCACCTTTAAAATTGAGATTCCAATTCTTTAAGCCCTTTTTCCGGTCTGAGTAGCTGAATCAACTTTTGACAATTTTCTCCTGTTAGTATATTATCAAATCGGTTTTAAGGAGCGAAGGTGTCTTCCTATATCATTAACTTATCAGAAATTGAGGCCAAAGTAGCCAGAAAAAAGATCAGATCATTCTCAAAAAAATCTCTTAAATTGCAGAACACTATTGATTTTCCGGAATACTTTTCAAATGTCAAAGAAGAAACGAATGAGTTTGGAGAAAAAATAATAAGAGTTGACGGAGATATTCCTATAGACCTCCCCGTTCACAATGGTGATCGTTTTTTGTTTATAAGCTACGATCAGACGGCACTCACTCATGGTCTGCATAAGTACCCGGCTAAATTTTTTCCTGAGCTGCCGAGGTGGTTAATTCAACGGTTTTCAAAGAAAGGTGATCTGGTTTTAGACCCTTTCAGCGGTTCTGGAACTACAAGTCTCGAAGCTCTATTAAATTATCGACATTCAGTGGGAATTGATGTTGATCCTTTTTCAAGATTTATTTCCAAGGTTAAAACAACAGCCCTTAACAATAGAGATCTTGATAAAAGTTGCGATCAGCTCATAAAAGAAGTACTACATTTCAGACCCTGGTTTATTGATAAAAAGGATATTCCCGATTTTCCATATAGAGATAATTGGTTTAATAGAGAAATAATACTGGAATTAGCCTGTATCAGAAAATTAATAGATGAACTTAATTTCGATTCTAATATTAAAAACTTTTATAGAGTTTGCCTTTCTTCAATAGTCCGCTCAGTTTCCAATGCGGATGATAACTGTACAAGAACCGTCATAAGAAAAAGACTAAATAAAAAAGTCTGCTCTACAGAGGCCTTAACCAGGTTTGTCGAAGCACTCCTTATTAATGTTCCAAAAATGAAAGAGTTTTCAACTCTGTGTGATCCGGAAATTAGAGTTGAATTTCCGGAATACAACGATGCCCGCCATATTAAATATCCCGATAACACATTCGATCTTTCTGTTACATCACCTCCCTATGCAAATGCCGTTGATTATCCAAGAACACATCAACTGGAGATTTACTGGCTTGGATTGGCAAACGGGTCGCTTACTCCTTTGAAGAAAAAACATGTGGGAACTGAAAGCGTAAACAAGCACGAGTATAAAGAATTACACAGGATCGGAATAAAGGAAGCAGACGAAACAATAGAAAAAATATATCAAAAAGATAAACGAAGAGCATATATCGCATATAAATACTTATCCGATATGCAAAAGAATCTAAAAGAAGTTTACCGTGTTTTAAAGAAAGGAAGTTATTATATAATCGTTGTTGGTAATAATAAGATACGGGGAGAAATATTTAAAAATTGGCTCTATATCATGAAGATGGCGGAAATAACAGGTTTTACAGTAGAAAATTATTTTGGCTCTGAGATAATAAAACATTTTATAAAAGTGCCGCGTGAGGAAAGAATCAATACGGATTGGATATTAGTTTTAAGAAAATAGGATCTTAAGGAATTAGTGGGCTTTGTCTGATTCAGAGTTTCGTGGAAGAAAAGCATCGGTAAATGGATTTGCACATGAGCACATAGTCGTAGGTATTCTGATGAAGAAATACCAGAATGTATCGTTGGTGGATCTTCCTCTTTCTCCCTATGACATAATAATTGTTTTAAAAGACAAGGATGAAAGGGAAAATATAATAAGAGCTCAAGTTAAAACTGCGCAAAGGTTTATAAGTTTTACAGGCGGAAGCAGAGGTGGTGTAGATAGGGTATATAAATCAAACGTTAAAACTTACACTCAATCAAGGAAAACTTCAGATATTGTGATTGGTTTACATCCAGCCGGTCTCGATTATTTCGGGCTCTATTTTGTACCTACAATTCTAATAGAAGAATTAAAACAAAAAAGCATTTCTTTAAAAAAGATTGAAGGTCTTAAAAATAACTACGCCATACTGGAGCATTGTAAAGATAGAGATTATGTAATTAATAAAGCGCAAGAGTATGGGATAATTTAGTTCATCTATACACAGGAGTTTAATCCTCTTTCGATTCTTTTCATGGCTTCAACGGGATTCATTCACAGTCTCTATTTCTGTGGACTAGCCTCCTCATACAGGCAGGGTGGATATATCAGTGGTGTCGGCACAATAATAACATACGTTCTTATCCTTTTCGCATACCGTATGGAAAGGGTCAGTTATGCTGTAACTTTAAGGGAGTTCTCTGTGGTTATAGGCTCTGCTCGGAATATTATTTTCTTAAAAGGTGTCGGTATCCTGTTGATAGTAAATGGACTTCTCCTTTTTAAGGCCTTTTGATAGAATGGTGATGTGAAGATTGGGCTTTTCTTAAGAGAAATGTTTCGCCAGGGAGTCCTTGCACCTCGAGCTGCATGTGAGGCTTAAGAACCCCAAAGCTTGAGGTGCATGGGACTCCTCAAAGAGCCCTTATCATAATTAAAAGCCCATTCTTCGTATTGCAATGAAAAAAAAGAGGCAAAGAGTGAAAAAAGTCCTGATTATCGATGACGAATCTGGCGTTATTCACGTTATACAGGAACTACTAACGGACATGGAGCATGAGGTTTCCAGCTTCACAGATCCCGAGGAAGGCGAAGCCGCAGCACTTGAAAATGAATATGATCTCATGATTATAGATATACGAATGCCTAAGAAAAACGGCGCAGAAATTACGGAAAATATTTTAAAACAAAAACCCCGGGCAAAGATCCTCATCAATACCGGCTATCCCGATGATCCCGCAGTTCAGAGAGCTCTTGATGCAGGAGCGAGTGGTCTTCTCCTTAAACCTTTCGAGATAGAGAAGATTATTGATTTTCTTAAAGAAACATAGAATCGAAGATGGAAGAAGAAGAGAAAAACAACAATCAGGAACCAGACAATTTCACGGAAGACATAGAAAAATTATTGAAAGATCTCGACGAAGTTAAACTTGCCCCTGACGAGGCTGCAGAAAAGAATGAAAATATCATACCGGAGGAAATATCAAAGAAAGAACTTAAATCTCTTGAACAGGAATCAGGCCGTCATCTCGACGGCAATGTGGTGATAAACATTTCGGATGACAGGATGAAAGTAACTGCAAGTTTTTACCATCCTTCCGGAGACGGGAAACCAATTGATATCGATTTAGTCGAAGAGAAGCTCTTCCAGAACGATGTCAACTCTGGTATAGACTGGCAACTTATAAAAGATACAATATTTAGATGCAATATTGAGCGTGTTCACATACAGAATGTAGTAATAGCCAGGGGAGAAGATCCTGTTCCCGAAATACCGGAGCATCTCGTTCTTGAAGAAAGTTTGCAGAAAAAACAACAGGAATCGGATCTTTCAACACAGAAGATTGATTTCCGTGAATACAGTCCTTTCACGATTGTAAAAAAAGGAGATATCCTTGCAAAAAAAGTACCCTTAAGGCCAGGCAAAATGGGTACAGATGTTCACGGCCTTTCCATACCCTATAAAAAAGAAAAGGTTCAACAACTCCTACCGGGGGAAAATACCAGATGGCAGGAAGACAGCGTTGTTGCGGCAACGTACGGCAGATTGATCATCGAAAAGGAGACTTTCTGGGTAAACGAGGTTCTGGAGATAACAAGTGATGTGGATTACAGCACCGGAAACGTGGTTTTTCCGGGTGATATTATCATCCATGGTGATCTAAAGGAGCAGTTCAAGGTGGAATCGGAAGGCTCCATCTATGGCAAAAAAACCTTCGATGCATCCAATGTAGTTTGCGCGAAAGATCTGGTGGTTGAACAGGGAATAATCGGCAGAAAAGAAGGCATAATAAAAGTTGGCGGCAAAATAAATACAAGGTTTATCGAGAACTGTTATGTAGAAGCCGGCGACGATATCTTTGTTAAAACCTGCATCATGAACTCCATTGTTCGCACCCGTGGTAAAATAGAGATGGGAGAAAGGGGTACCATAATCGGTGGAAAGATAATTGCTCAGAAAGGAGTTTATGCCGTCCAGATAGGAACATCCAGCGGAACCAGAACAGAGATACAGTGCGGAGTGGATTATACGATTGAGCAAAAAATACAATGGATTAAAGAGAATACTATAAAACTCACACTAAAACTCCAGGAAGTAGAGAAACAGATCGCCTCGAATAACCCTCAAAAAGAAAAGCTTATTCAGCTTAAAGAAA
>QNBH01000051.1 GCA_003645645.1 Spirochaetota bacterium
CTTCTGAGTATCCTATACTTGCATGTAGAAGAAGTGCTTTTCTCTCGGAACTGTATTGCCACACCGAAGCTCTCTCTGCTTCTGTAAAGTTTTCCACAATTTCGAGAAGCACTTTGAGGGCTTCGTACAGTCTGAGGTTATTCAGTTTTTGTATTTGAGAGTACAGAAGGGTGATTGATTCGTGCTGGCGGGATATTCTCTCTTCGAGCTCTTTATATACCTCTTTAAGTCCTTCCGTTTCTTTTATAAGCCTCCATTTTTCTCTTGTAAGATTTTTAAATCGATTTTTCAAAGATTGCAGGGCGCCTCCGTAATTTTCTCTTATTAAACCGAGAAGATAAACAACAGGAATTGTGAATGCATGGGATACCTCGAGATTGTTGATAAGGACTTCTATATGTTTGGTTATGGAAAGAGGTGTTCCGAGTATAGAATGGGCAGGTGGATAGATGAGCAGAATAACAATGGAGGAGAAGATAAAACTCATATAACCGGCCAGCCTGCCATAGTATGCTGCTGCAAGAAAGGAAAGAATTATATATGGATTGAGCGCAGTTTTTAAAAACCCCGGATTTTCAAAAAAAAAGAGGTTAAAAACTCCGATTAACACGGAAAGGGAGAAAAGTTCGAGTAATAAAACCCATAGACGGGTCTTTGTTTTTTCGATCATTTCTCTTATTATAATTGTTATGAGTAAGCAAATAAAGTATCTGTCAAAAGGGGGAGTTAATCTTCCCATGGTGTTTTTTTCTTTTATTTTTGTCTTTATAAATGCCTCATCGATTGCGCAGGAGAAAATCACACCGATTTTCCCACAGGAAAATAGCGACCTGATTTTTACGGAGGGCGAGGAAGCCGTATCCACAAATTTCAATAAAGAGCCCATATTGAATTACGGCTGTTCCGGGCTTCGTACGCTTCAGCTCAGCAGGACGAAGGGTCTTCAGGCCGGGGCTCCCTTCTATGCAGAATATGTTATATATGTTGAGGAAGGGGGTACTTTCGAGTTCTGGTACGGAGGCACTCCGCCTGCCCCCTCGGATGAACTTCTACCTTCCTATACATCTCCCTTTAGATATCAGATCGATAACGGAGAGCCTGTATCCGTTTATCGTGAAGATACGGAAGTAGCAGGTGAGTACACGCCTTCCTATTACTGGGTAAAAGCAGGAGAGTTAGATCTGGATGGCGGAGAACATCTGATAAGGTTCGAAGTAACGGAGAAGAGAAGATACGACGGGAGATACTACTTTTATCTCGATAATTTCTTTCTGGTTCGTATTAAAGAAGGTAAGAGAATGGTTCATCCTCCGCTGCCGGAAGTTTTCCCGGAAGATTTAAGCGACAGGAGCAAAGATACTCATTTTCTCCCAATAGAAGACTATATTATTAAGATCAGGGAAAACCCGGAAGATATTGAATCGTATATAGAGATATCTCTTGTATATTCTCTTCTTTCGGATTATCTAAATGCAATTAAGTATTTAAAGAGAGCTCTCATACTGGATAAGAATAACCCTCGAGTACTTCTGCTTATGGCAAAAAACATGATCTGGAAAGGAGATATACAGGATGGATTGTATATATACGGAGAGCTTCTCAAGCACAACCCCGATAGGCTGGATATATGGATGGAAGCGGGAAAGGTGGCGGCATGGACGGGAAGTTACTGGGACTCACTACAGTTCTATAAAAATGGACTAAAAGAGTTCGAGGACAACCTTGCACTTCTGGTCAATCGGGGTATAACTTATCTCTGGATGGGAGATACCAGGAAGGCAGAAGAGTCTTTTGACCAGGCTTATGCAATTGCCAGGGATGATGTGGAGAAACTGCTTAAGCTTGCATCAATCTACGAGATAAACGGTTACCCCGATAGGGCAATTACCGTTTATGAGACTGCAAAAAATAAATTTCCTTCTTATCTTATTCTCTATATGAGACTGGTAAGCCTCTATATCAGTACTGGGAAGGAGGAGCAGGCAGAAGAACTCTATTCAGAAATTGAGAAAACCTTTATAGAATCGGAAAAACTTACAAGAATTGTTTCAATTTTTCAAAAAAAGCAGAGTTTGAAGGAAGAGGTTATACAATCCTACAAAGAGAGGCTGGAAGAGAGCCCCGATGATCTGGGCTTAAGGGAGATTCTTGCCCAGACCTACTTCTGGAACAATATGCACGATCGGGCTATAGAGGAATATCACAATATCCTGATAACCCATGCATTTAACGCCTTCTCGGAGTTACAGGTTGATGCGATGGATGTTCAATCTGTTCTCGACCGGGTGAAATTGTGTCAATGGTACTTTGAAAGCTTACCTGCTGTACTGGAAAGGGAAAAAGAGGAATTGGCAGATGTTTTAGAATTTTATAAAAAAGCAAGAGAGAATCAAGAGACCTACCAGGCAAAAGTAAAAGAAGCCCTGGAAAAGGGCGAAGAGCCGCCCGCCTATGAGGGAGAAAATCCTGCCTTTGCCCTGGCAGAGGCGGAAAACAATCTTGAGAATATCCTTTCCAAAATAAATGGGGAAATAGAGAAGGCTGAAGAGATAATTAATCGATACCAGGTTGAGATAGAATCAGAGATGGAAAGTTTCATCTCTGAAGAGAAGATAAAACGGGAAAACTTTCAGGCTGTGGTAGAGGAGAAGGGATGGAAATGGGACAGGAGACAATTTATGGGAGAGCTTCAGAAGGTATCGGCAAACGGCCTGGTTCTGGCCGACTTTGTGCTTGGTAAAGTATACCAGGTACAGGGTAATTTAACCGAAGCAGAAAACCGTCTTCAAAGGATAGAGAAGGGTGAAGAGGAGTTTATCCAGGCAAAATATGCACTGGGAGAGACAAAACTATGGCAGATGAAGCCGGAAGAGGCATTCGAGATATTTAGTTTTACGGAACTTGGAGGTTATGCTCCCCATCTACCCTCCCTCTTTGATCTTAAGGAGAAGATTGACACAGGCGAGGCGGCTGTAACAATCGTTTTGAGTGAGGAACCGGAGAGAGATGCGGAAAAAGTTGGAGAGTCAATCGAGCAGATTCTTAAACAGATCGAAAAGAGCAGAAAGAGAGCGGAATCGGATTTTAAAACAATTAACTCCATACTAAAAGATAGAATGGTTAGAACAATATACAGGCTGGAGGAAAACACTTACCTTCTTCGCAACGAGCTGGGTGATTTTTACAGAAACCAGGGTAGACCGGCCGATGCGGTTCAACAATTCAAGAGAGTACTGGCTATCGATCCCTGGGATATCGATGCTACATTTAAGCTTGGGAAGGTGTATGAATGGAACGGAAACTGGAAAAGGGCACAGAAGAACTACCAGAAGGTCTACAACAATGACCCCACCTATGAGAATGCTGCAGCGCTTTACAATAAGCTTGCAAGAGAACATGCAGACAGTATTGCCACATCGGCGGTCTTCAGCCTGGATAATTTTAGACTGGAGTTCAGCGGTTCGGCAGAGTATAAAGTGGCTCTAAACTCCGTGCTGGGCTTAAACTTCTCCTACGATCACAGTATGTACCGCCTCTACTATCCGGAAGAACCCCTGTCGGCCAGGATTCATAAGTTTGCCACCGGTTTACCCATCTCCCTGTATTTCATCTCTCTCGAGATAACTCCCTTTGCAGGAATAACTGCTGTAAGCGGAATCCTCGATGATACAGTGGCCTCTGCAATAGATAGCTCCGTAACTCCTTTCGAGTTTTTAAAGACTACGAGCTTTGAAACTTTTTTCGGCTCAGGCATCTCTTTTCCTTTGGGTAATATCTTTTTTATAAAAGGGAATTACGAGTATCATCGAATGGAGGAGACCTATTATCCGGGAAAAGATGCCGTGTTTTCACATACTATTGAGGCTGATATATCCACTTCGCTTTCCAGGGTAAACGTGCCTGTATTAAAAGATCTATCCTTCCGCACTTATGGTAAGGCGGGCTTCCTCGATGACAGTAATGTTTTGATAAATGCCTCCCAGGAGCTTAATTTCCAGACACCTGTGCTGCAGACTCCATATACCTCGATAGGTATTCACGGTAATGTTGTACTGGAGCACTCCACCAATAAACCTGAAAAGGACGATTACTATTCACCGGAAGGAAACATTACACTCCAGGGAGGGCTGTCGGGCTACTCCTGGATTTACTTTAAAGAAGGCTCGGGTCTGGGGATAAACCTTAGGATTTTCGCAGGCAACTACTGGCAGAATCTTTTAGCCGAGTCCTCCGGGGAGTCTCCACAGAAAAACAGCTTTCTTTTAAATGGAGAGATGGGGATTGAGTTTCAGAAGGGTAACTCCACACTCTTTCTTTCTATTCAGGGCAGCGGCTCATACCTGTATAACCCTCCTGTTAATCCACAGGAAAGCCCCTGGCAGTACTGGCTGGCCTATTTGAGTTTTGGCTATCGGGGAAAACTCCCCCATCTTCTTGCTCCTTGAGGATTATTCCGTGATGAGGGCTTTTTCGCTTGTTTTGTTATCTCTCCTGTGTTTTAAGATACAGGCAGAGAATGTTTATTCTCATAAAGTTCTTGGGCTTTATAACTCCGCCCATGGTCAGACCGAGAAAGAAAATGAGATTTATTTTTATCTTTTAAATCCCCTGAGGGAAATGGGGCTTGAAGTAAGGTTCCATGATATCAACAGCGGAATACCTCAGGATCTATCCGATGTGCGGGCTGTAATATCCTGGTTTCGAGGAGGTGCGGTAAAAAATCCGGAGGAATACCTTCGTTTTATAGCCAGGGTCATAAGGTCGGGAAGAAAGTTTATTATTCTGGGTAACCTCGGTGCTTTTCAGGATAGCGATTCAGGTGAGTATATCTCAAAGGAGAAGATAAACTCCGCCCTTTCTCTTTTAGGCATAAAGTACGAATATCAGTGGACGGATAATGCAGATTTTTTAGAGATTGTAAAATTAGTCTCCCCTATGTGCGAATATGAGGGCAGGCAGGATGTCTCTGTCTCGAGATTTTACTATCGATTTTTAAGAGCAGACAGAAATCTTCGGATTTATCTTTCTGTGAGAAGAAAAGACCGTGATTATGAACCCAGCCCGGTTATAGTTTCCAACAGAAACGGGGGATTTGCCCTGGGAGGCTACACATACAGGGTCAAAGAAGGCAAAATTGTTATGCTTCTAAATGTGAAGGAGTTTCTGAGCGTATCTCTTTTCCCTGATGCCGAATATGAGAGGATAGCCATCCTGGCAGATACCGGTACTGCCCCGGGAAAGGAGGTGCTTAAGAATACCAAAACCGTTTTAAGATGGGCAAAGCTTCCCTTTGAGGTAATAACAAGAGAGAACCTTAATAAGATGCTGCCCCAGGACCTGTTTGCCTTTACAGCCGTGGGGCTCATCATTGAGGACGATGCAGGATTAAATCCCGCCTTTTTTATGCCTTTTCTCAAGCGGGGGGGAGGAATTGTTTCGCTTATCGGGGGTAATTTTTCCAATCTTTCGCAACTCCTCGCTCTTTCGGAAGAGAAAAACGAAAAAACCACAATCAGAGGGTACAGATTTCGGGAGGGATTTCTCCTGGGAGAAGAATTATCCATAACTCAGAATGATTATCTCTGGGAGGCGGGAACTTCTGTGCCCGGAAGAGATGCAGATGTAATTGCCTACAGTTACGATGGTAATACAGCCCTTTTATGGACTGCAGAGAGGGAGAGTGGCCGGATACTTGCGTGGAACTGGAAAGCCTTCAGACACAGATCCTTTCAGGGATTCATACTGGAGTCGTTCCTCTTTATCAGGCCCGTGGGGATTGCCGGAGTGGCAGGGGTGGGAACCATCTATATCGACGACTGGCCTCTCCCCATGTATAATGTGATAAAAAAGCCCCTCTCTGTCACCGATACGGAGTTTTATACCGGGGTTTGGTGGCCCGAGATAAAGGCATTTTTCCTGGAGTATGGTATTCCTTTTACGAGCCTTTTGATCTTTGAGTACAATGCTGTAAACAGTTGGCCCTTAGTAGTGGAGGAGTTCTTTGTTGGAAAGGACAGGGTTTCGGTTTTAATTGCAAGGGAGATTGCGGAATCGGGTAATGAATTGGGTCTGCACGGATACAATCACCTCTCTCTGGTTATATATAACGATTCCACAGGATACGGTTTCTGGCCAGACAGAGAATCTTTGAAAGAAGCTCTATTAACGGCAAAGGAAGAATGGATAAGACTATTTGGAGAATCGACCCTGCCTGTCTCTTATGTGCCTCCTAACAACATTATTTCCAGGGACGGCATAGAAATACTCCACAAGGTCTTTCCCTCTATCGAGGTGATCGGCTCACTTTTTACAGGCAGGGGGACGGAAACAGTTACAGGTTTCGGAAGCGATCCCTCAATTCCCGATATCTACTACCTTCCGCGAATATCTGCAGGCTATCTATTTAAAGCCGGTATAAGAGATTCTATAGTTTCTGCAATTTCCGGGTATGGTATTTGGACACATTTTATTCATCCTGACGATGTGTTCGATACCGGCAGATCGGGGGGAAAATCCTGGAAAGAACTGAAGAGAGAGTTGGGCAGAACAGTAGAGTTTGTGAAGCACAACTATCCCTGGCTTAATTTTATGCCTTCCAGGAAGGCTGTTTCTGTTTTGCGCGAATACGAGAGAGCTCAACCGGAGTTTTTCTGGGATGAGGAGAAAAAGGTACTCCGGGTAAGTTCACCTCCGGGATTTCGTTTTCGAATCCGAATAGACAACACAATTAGAATCAAGTCAATAGAAGGAGCGGAAATTATTTACAGGTACAGGGAGATGGGTGCAGCAGTATTGAAAAGTACAGAGGGTGTTTGCAGGTTAACTTTCGACTGAACCCGGGGGCTCAAACTGTATTCAGAAACCAAATAACTCCTGGCACTCGCAGAAAAGGGCATCCTCTTTGATTTTTTTGAGAAACTCTTTTTCATAGTACTCTTGATCGGTTTCTTTCAGGTTTGTATGCAGGAGGTAGTTTTTGAGAAGCTCATCTCGATTGGATATAGAAAGGGCGTAGCCGAGTTTCATTGAAATGATATCCGCAATGGATGTATAAATAATCATCATCTTATGGTGAGAGCGGATATTGAGACTTTCGTGTTCGTTTGCTACATGTATGTAAATTTCGGGAAAGTTCCAGCTTTCCAGGATACTCGCTCCGAGGTCCTTGTGGTTTGTTTGATAGTCTTCTTCTTCCAGATCTTCGATGGGCTTAAGAGATTGGGATGCCCTTTCGTGAAGTTCCATGTATTCCTTTCCGTGGGCAAGGAAGAAAGCGGGTTGCCCGATATCGTGGAAAAGGCCGGACAGGAATGCAATTTCAGCAAGATCCCTGTACTGGCAGTTAATGATTATGGCTTTGGCCAGAAATGCGGTTATGACAGAATGTCTCCAGAAGCTCTTGTAAAAACCGGTTTTTTGAATTCCGGGCATCATATTTGAAGCTGAATAGAGAAGCACAAAACTCTTAATTGTTTTAAAGCCGAGGAGGGTAATGGCCATCTGAAGGCTCTTTATCTCACGAGGCCGGGCATACTGGGCGGAGTTGGCCACCTTGAGAACCTTTGCGCATAGTGCCGGGTCAATTTTTATTATATTTTCAAGTTCCTGGAAAGAGATTTCAATATGATTTTCCGGAATGCTCAATATCCTGTTGGCTACCTCGGGCATTACCGGAAGTTTTTTAAAATACTCTTTGTACTTTTCTACCAAAATCCTCCCCTCTTATTATCGGTTTAAGAATAAAGAGGATCAAGGGTTTTAAAAGTTAATCTTTAGATATAAGCATTTAGCATCTTAAAAGAATGCTTCCATTCAATCCTCCGTCACTCCCAGCACTTCGGTTATTGTTTTTTTGAGAGCATCCTTTGGAAGAGCACCCATGGTCATCTGGGGTTTCCCTTCCTTTGGAATAAACAGGAGTGAGGGAATGCTCTGTATCCCGAACATGGCAGCAAGCTCCTGTTCGGATTCTGTATCAACTTTATATACATTAAGCTTATCTTTGTATTCTTCTGATATCTCTTCAAGCACGGGGGCTATCATTTTGCAGGGACCGCACCAATCGGCATAGAAATCTATAATACTCGGCTTTTCCCCCTCGTACTTCCATTCTCTGTTCTCTTCAAAATTGAATACCTTTTCTTTAAATGTCTCCTTGGTTAATTGCTCTGTCATGATTCCTTCCTTTAACGATGTATTTTCATTTGCCTATATATAGTAATTATAATATTTTTTAAGTTTAACGTCCAGTAAACAACCACCGGCAAGCCTAAGGCTTTATTCTTGTAGAAAAATCTTTTATGCAAATACCACAAAATTTGTTGATTTGTCATGAACAATAGAGTATAATAATCTTTATATGGTAAAAAAATATGTTCAAAGAACAATCGAATCTTTACTCTTAAAAGCACAACAACAATTTCCTGTTATCGTGTTAACAGGACCGAGGCAAACAGGGAAATCAACAACTCTGCGAAAGAAATTCAAGGATTATAATTACATCACTTTTGACGATCCTGTTCAACGCTCGACGGCAATTCGGGATCCTGGACTCTTTCTAGAAATAAACAGTGAGCCTCTCATTATCGACGAAATACAATATGTACCTTCTGTTTTGCCGTTTGTTAAAATGATTGTGGATAATAATCGTGATAAAAACGGATTATTTATTCTCACGGGATCTCAATATTTTCCGCTCATGCACGGAATTTCAGAGTCCCTAGCCGGAAGGGCTGTACTTTTTGAATTGCTTGGGTTATCTTTCTCTGAATATCCTGTAGAAGAAAAAACAGTTCCTGCACTTTTCAATCGTATTTTTACCGGTTCATATCCAGATCCGCTGGTGCATAAAGTTGATCCTTCTCTTTTTTATAGTTCCTACCTTCAAACCTACATTGAACGTGATATACGCCTTATACAATCTGTTCATGATCTTACCCTGTTTCAGCACTTTTTAGAACTGCTTGCAGCTCGTATCGGCACCATACTTAATTTGTCTTCACTAGCCACAGAATGCGGGGT
This sequence comes from Spirochaetota bacterium, assembly GCA_003645645.1. GTDB lineage: Bacteria > Spirochaetota > Spirochaetia > SPDA01 > B32-G16 > B32-G16. Next base: position 9,022 of record QNBH01000051.1, read on the forward strand.
AAGTCAAACCACGGTAAAGAGATGGATTTCTCTTTTAGAATCTACAAGAATTCTATATTTATTAAGACCTTATTTCAAGAATATTTCGAAACGTGTAATCAAAAATCCGAAAATCTATTTTACAGATACGGGCCTGGTGAGTTATTTATTACGATTTCCGACATACGAGACTGTTATGAAAGGTCCGATGGCAGGGCAATTTTTTGAAAATTTTTTTATAATAGAATTCTTGAAACAAAAGGTTTTCACATCATCTTTTTACAATCTCTATTTTTATCGGGATTCAAATCAAAACGAAGTCGATCTGGTCGTAGAAAAAAACCGTGAATTGGAACTATATGAATTTAAGCTTGCAAAAAATATAAAACCAGATATGATTAAAAGCATATTACATTTCAAGAAGCTAAGACCGGAAGCCAGGGGATTTTTAATATCCGGATATGAAAAAGAACTTGTTTTTAAGCCTGATGTTATCCATCTTCCCTGGCATAAACTTCCGGCAAAATAGAGACTCTATCATGACTCACCTTTATGCTTTTCTGCTTTGCAATTTTTACAGATTTGGTGAAAATTGGAATGAACAGTTGAGGGAGGAAAATGAAAAAGAGAAGAGTTTGTATCCTTTACGGCGGACGTTCGGGAGAGCACGAGGTATCTCAGCGTTCGGCTGCCTCTGTTGCGAGAAATCTGGATAGAGATAAGTACGATATTGTGCTTATCGGGATCGATAAGCAAGGAGTATGGCACTATCAGGAGAACGCAGATGAGCTTATCGGTGGGGATGTGCTTAAGATTTACGAGACTTCAGGCGATAGAGTCAGCATTGTGCCCGGCGATGGTCTATATCTGGGAGATGATCGCATAAAAGTAGATATAGTGTTTCCTGTTTTACACGGCTCTTTCGGAGAAGACGGCACAGTACAGGGGCTTCTCGAACTTGCTGATATCCCCTATGTGGGAGCAGGGGTGCTTGGAAGTGCACTCGGAATGGATAAGGAGAAGAGCAAAACCATCTGGCAACATTACGGTCTGCCCGTAGTGCCATTCTTGTCGGTACGTAAAGAAGAACTGGGTAAGAAAGTCAGCACTGAAGAGATAGCCGAGAAGGCTATAGCAGAGCTGGGTTTGCCCCTTTTTGTAAAGCCTTCCGGGATAGGTTCATCAGTGGGAATTACAAAAGTCTTAAGAAAAGAGGATATTGATTCCGCCCTTGATAAGGCACTTCTCTACGATACAAAAGTACTGATAGAAAAATGCATAAAGGGCAGGGAGGTGGAATGCTCGGTAATGGGAAACAGCAACCCCCGGTCATTTCCTCCGGGAGAGATAGTTCCCAGACACGAGTTTTACAGCTACGAGGCGAAATATATAGACCCGGAGGGTGCGGAACTGATTATTCCCGCCAGGATTACAGAGGAACAGGCCGAGCTGGTTCAATCTCTTGCAGTACAGGCATTCAAACTCGCAGAGGTGGAAGGGTTTGCCAGGGTGGACTTTTTTGTAGAACAACCTTCGGACAAAGTTTATGTAAACGAGATAAATACAATCCCCGGGTTTACCAGCATAAGCATGTTTCCCCGTATGTGTAATGCTGCAGGACTTTCTTATCGGGCTATTATTGAAACTTTGCTTGAGCTGGGTTTTGAACGGTTTAAAGACAGGAGGAGTTTAAAGTACAGCCTATAGGAGTTAACGGCGCTGCGGATGCAGCGGCAGGGCGGCGGTGAGCTTTCTCACCGACCGAGCGGTGAGCTGCATCCTCCTGAATGACGAAGAGAAGCTCTGGGCAAAAAATGGATGGCAATCCGCAGCACCGATGGCGCGGTGCCAAGCGTCCACGACATCGATATTTTTTAAGGAGTCTACATGACACTACAGGACAACCAAAACGATGAAAATTACCGACCCGAACGGGGTGGATTAAATTTTCGGAGGAGGATGATTGTGGAAGATGTAAAGTTAAGGGAACACCTGCTTCGTCTACTTTCGGGACTGGGAGCGCATATAAGCTCCTCCGATGCGGTAGACGGATTTCCTTAGAATCTTATTGGAGCCAGAGTCAAAAATCTCGATCATACCGCCTGGCAACTGGTCTATCATATCCATATAGCCCAGAAGGATATACTGGAATACATAAGAAATCCAGAACATGTCTCTCCGGATTACCCCCACGGATACTGGCCCGATGAAGACGGTCCGGCAGACGTGAAGGAGTGGTACGAAAAAATAGAGGATAAAAGGCAGACCTTAAAGAACTTGAGGATATGGTATCCGATAAGGGAATAGATCTGTTAGCCCCCATTAAGCACGCTCAGCAGGGCCACACAATTCTAAGGGAGGTCCTGCTGGTGGCGGATCACAACTCCTGCCATATCGGACAACTGGTGGATATTCGTATGTTACTTGGCGTGCCGGTCAGGGTTTTGGTGGCTTCATCCGCTTTCCAGGTGATGGAATATTCAACTACTTCACTTAAAAGTCCTGGGTCGTACTGTAGAGTTCCCGTCCCGTCGGCGTTGAAGGAATATACCGTGGGGGAGGAAACGATATCTTCTGACCAGTCCTGGCTTTCTTCCCACCTGCCTGCGAGTTTTTGCGTATCGTAGTCCTTTTTATTGAGGAAAAGGCAGAAGTTGTTGCACGAAGCCAGAAGTACCGGTAACAGTACAATTATCGCAGCAGTTTTTACAATTGTTTTCCTCATATTGCATCTCTCCTTTCAGTAAAATGGCAGACTATCAGTCGGTTCAGTTTCCCGGCGGTAAACCGGATAAATCCTGAAAGCTTTTTATGATTACCGCCTATTGTTTTATTCAGTCATTGTTTATTTGTAATTATGCAGTAATTTAGTAAAGAAATAAGCTATACTTTGGCATTAATTCTTGATTTTTTTGGTAAAAGACCGCCTATAAAACCGTCCTGCCTGAAGCTCATCATGCAGCCTCTGACGTCGCTGCTCATTTCAAGTAAAAAACCACCGACAAGCCTACCTGCAGCAGAAATAGCTATTCTGTTTTATCGTAGGGTGCTGGGGCCTCCTATTTTTATTATATTGCCATTCATTGAAAAAATAGTTATACTATAATTGATATAATTGCAATAATAGTTAGGATATAAACATGATTGTACAGAGAGATTTGTTACTTAGTATAAAACCTTTTATAAAAAGAGATGAATTTATTTCTATAGTCGGGCCTAGACAGGCGGGGAAAACCACCTTTTTAGAGATATTGAAGAAGTATCTTAATGAGGAGCTTGGTGTTAAAGAGCAATTAATCCAGTTCATAACATTTGAAGACCGGAGGCTCCTCATGGAATTTGAGACCAGTCCTGTTGATTTTATCAACTCTTATATTCCGAAAAACATCGTAGAAAAATCTTATCTTCTTATTGACGAGTTTCAGTATGCCCAGAACGGCGGGCAAAAATTAAAGCTGATATACGATACGATAAAAAATGTCAAAATAATAATTACCGGTTCATCCTCGCTGGATATCAAAGCAAATGTTGGCAGGTTTATGGTGGGACGAATTGTGAATTTCTATTTGCACCCTTTTCATTTTGGGGAATATTTGAGGGCCGGGAATGAAAGGCTTGAGCGGATGTATTACGAAAACAACAGCAGGATTAAGAGTTATATTTTCAATGGTAAAAAATTTGAAATTCAAAACAAGCATGATTTCATGTATGAAGAGTTGATTAAAGAGTATGAGATGTTTTCTGTGTGGGGTGGTTATCCAGCGGTGGTGCTCAGTGAAACGGAAGTTGAAAAACGAAAGATCCTCGCAGAGATTTACAATAATTATATACTGAAAGATATAAAAACTCTTCTGGAGCTTGCAACTGAAAAAAACCTATTTTTACTTTCCCAGTACCTTGCGGCGCAGGTGGGAAATATCGTATCATACCAGAATCTTTCACAAACCTCGGGGCTGGATTTTCGCAACTTAAAAAAGCACCTCAACATACTTTATGAGACTTACATATGCAGTGAGGTCAGACCTTTTTTTAGAAATAAATTGAAAGAACTTACCAAGAATCCCAAAATATACTTTCTTGATATGGGTTTCAGGAATAACCTCTTAGAGAACATGAAAGGGCTTGAAAAACGTCCGGATGCAGGGGCTGTGGTTGAAAACACAACCTTTATACTTCTAAATTTACTTTTTGAGGGAATGAATAAAATCAACTTCTGGAGAGCTAAAGCGGGAGCTGAGGTTGATTTTATCCTTAATGTTGGAGATGCGATTGTTCCCGTTGAAGTTAAGTACTCCCTCTTTGGTGAGGTAAGATTATCAAGAAGCCTTATTAGTTTCATAGAATCCTATAAGCCGGAACGAGCACTGATACTCACAAAAAATTTCTGGGGGACACTGAAAAGAGGAGGTACCCATATTCTCTTTGCCCCTGTTTATTACCTGTAAGAGTTTTTCTAAAAAAGCACACCTGATTTTCCCAGCGCAGCCTCAACCGATGGAAAAAATTCCCTTAAGGATAAGGCTATGCAAAAAGACATCTTGACCAAGTTGTATTTGTAAAGTAGTAAAGTAAATTTAAAGCCATGAAAACATTACCGGTTGCAGAGTTTTGCCCCCATTTTTCTTCATTACTCAAAGAAGTTGAATCAGGAAATGAAATAGGTATTGCTTTTGGCAGAAAAAGGAAAATAATAGCAGTCATCGTTCCTTTTGAAGAATATAAAAAGTTAAAAACAAAACGGCTTGGGACTCTGGAAGGGAAGGCAAAAATAGAATTTAGAGGAGACTGGCCAATAACGGATGAGGAACTCATAAATTCATGAAAATCTTGATGGATACTCACTACCTGCTCTGGTCATTCATTGATACAACTAAAATTGAAAAAAATATGCAAACAACTATTGTCCGATGAAAATGAAATTTTCTACAGCCAGGCAAGTTTTCGGGAAATATCCATAAAATACATTATGGGAAAGCTGGTTCTAATAGGGATGAGTCCTGAAGACTTCTATCAGGAAATCAAAAATAGTTATTTAAAATGTAATTCATCTGATAATGAAGAACTTATCACTTCTTATGAACTCCCAATCGAACATAAAGATCCATTTGATAGGATTATGATCTGCAATCGATTAAATCAGATTATTCTTTCTTGTTATCCGATCGCAAGATTGAAGATTATAAAAAATATGACTTAAAAATTTTGTCATGACAGAAGCTAGCCCTTGATGCAACACTCTACCAGTCCTCGAGCTGATGTCTAAAGGGTTGTGCCCGTCTCTCCACCAGCTTTACTACTAAAGAAAACCACCACCTATGGTGGACACAACCGGCTTTGCAGGTGGTTATTTGCTGCGAGAATAAAGCAATCGGCTCTGACGATGACTTTTTACCGATATTCCAGGCTATCATTATCGGGTACTGCGGCCTGCTCATAATCCTTGATAACTCTTATCAGATAGGCTCTGCTTTCAACATTCAATTTTTTAAAAATATTGGTAACATGGATTTTACTGCAGGGAGGGATATACCCAGTATCCAGCTTATCTCTTTGTTCATGTTTCCCTGAAGAATGAGCTGTAGAATCTCTTTTTCCCGTTTGGTCAGTTTCAGCCGGTTAAAGAGGTATTCGTACATATCCTCGTCGGGATCAAAAACAGGTTTTATAATAATATATTTCTGAATAAAAAGAATAAAACTCAAAAACCAGAATAGAAAGAAAAAAGAGAAGAAAGGGTGAACCGGAGTAAACCTTGGGCTTAAGATATTTTTCCTGATTTCATAAACCATTACCGGTAAATAGGCAAATAGCATTAATTAAATATTTCTAAAAAGGTTTTTAAGGCTTTTATTTTCAGTTTTGTTCCAGTTTAACAGGGCGGAAAGGATAGTGAGAAGGTAAATGATCCCATAAAGGATAATCATGGCGGAAGAGAGATTAATGTGGTGAAGGGGAGGATCGTATACATGAGAAAAAAAGGAATAGATAATAAGAGTATTGGTTTTAATTTTTCACCCCAGAAAATTAAGAGAAAAAAGATGTTTGTGGTCAGAAGTATTAATCCGGGGAGAGTAAGAGAAGTTAAACTGTAGAAGAACTCCAGATTCTGTTTCAGGAAAATAGTATAATAGATAAGACAATTATCAAGAAAGAACAGCGAAAATAGTACCACCAGCACAAAAAATAAACCGAGAGTAAGGTGACTGAACCTCAGATAGGGAATCATGGAATAGTTGTAATTTCTAAGAAGGATAAATAGAATAACGGATGCAGTTATAGCAGATCCCCAGGCTAAAAGATTTCCAATTACAAGAAAAATCATACGGTAAAAGTAAACATTATATTTAAAGGAACTTCAGCTCTCTTATTACAGACGGGTACAATATTTTGCAATTCTCTGGTATTATCTAGAAAAAGGCTGGAAATAGATTATGACTAAAGAAAGTGCAGGAATCCTTCTGTATCGAAAAGCGGGTGTGTCCGAAGCGACTCAGCAGTGTAACGAAATAGAGGTATTTCTCGTTCATCCGGGAGGCCCCTTTTTTGGAAACAAAGACAGGGGTATCTGGTCCATACCAAAGGGATTGATCGAAGAGGGGGAAGATCGTAAGGATGCTGCCATAAGGGAGTTTGAGGAAGAAACAGGCTTCAGGCTCGAAGGAGGCGAATTAGTCGAACTGGGAGAAGTTAAACAGAAAGGGGGTAAAATAGTATTTGCCTGGGCTTCCGAGTGCCCATCCGGCACTGAAATTGAGGTGCGGAGTAACACCTTTGAGATGGAATGGCCGCCGCGCTCCGGGCGGAAACAGCAGTTTCCAGAGATAGACAGGGGGGAGTTTTTCCCTTTAAAGACAGCAATGGAGAAAATCAATCCTTCCCAGAGAGACTTTATTTTAAGACTTAGGGAGCATACAAGGAGAATACAATGAAACAAAAGGTACTTATTTTTGCAACCAGTTTTCTCGATGAACTGTTAACCCATCCGGAAGGGGAGGGCAGGGCCATGGAGATGCTTAAAAACCTTGAGAAGGATCATAATATTATTGTCGAGTATAGATGTAACCGCAACCCTTCCAAGCCCCTCGAAGAACAAGAGCTTGATTCGGTGATTGCCGTTATTGTCGACCTGGAGAAATACAGAAGAGAATTACTCTCAAAGGTGGGTGTAAAAGCAGGCGGAGAATTGAGACTTATTTCCAGATATGGGATCGGTGTGGATTCTGTGGATTTGAATGCAGCCACCGAATACGGAGTACTAGTAACAAACACGCCTGGTGCGAATGCTCTCCCAACCGCCGAGTGGGCAGTAACCACCATGCTAGATGTGGCAGGGAGACGAATACATCAACATGAGGTTGCAAGCAGGGGGAGAACTAAAAGGGGTCCTTCCCGGGTGGATATTTCCGGAAAGACTCTTGGTGTAGTGGGAACCGGAAACATAGGCAAAAATGTGGTGAAACTGCTTAAAGGGTTCGAAATGAAGGTGATAGCCAGTGATCTTTATCCCGACGAAAGATGGGCAGAGGAGAACAACGTCAGTTATACTGATCTTGAATCTCTCTGCAGAGAGGCAGATTTTATCACCCTACATGCCTCGGCAGGTAAAACGATCATCGGAGAGGCCGAGATTGCTCTTATGAAACCTATGGTTGTACTCGTTAACTGCGCGCGCGGGATACTGGTTGATAACAGAAGCGTATACAAGGCCGTAAAGGATGGGAAGATCTGGGGATACGGTATAGACGAGGTATGGGAATATGCCGATTTACCAACGAATGGGCTTAACATAGTTACCAGCCCCCATGTAGGTTCCGATACGGATAGGGGAAAGGTTAACATGCAGATCGCCTCAGCCAGGGCGGTTATAGATTTTATCGAAGGGAGAAGACCTCAACACCCTGTAAATCCGGAAGTTCTTGACCTGAGAGGAGCACCCTGAGGTTTCTTGGAAATACTTCTACTATCTCTGTAAGATCTGCCTCTTTTAATTTTTTTATTGTTTCAGGAGGAATTTTCTCTTCAGGAGTGCCATTGAGAAGTAATTCTGTCTCTTCCTCAGAAAAACAGGGCCCTTCCACAGTATTGCTTAAAAATCTTTTATTTACAGGGCATACTCCCTGACAGAGAAGACATCCTACCAGGCAGTTATGCCAGGATGGATCAATCCATTCGGGGAATGGAGTCGATAGTGGCTTTTCATTGTGCAAAGTGATACAGCGCTCTGCATGGAGGAGAAAGCGCTCTGATGATATTGCCCCTGTGGGACAGCCTGTCAGACAGGCCCTGCAATTCCGGCACATTCTTATCATTCTCGGCTCAATCCAGGTTTCCTCGCTTACAGGCAGGTCTGAGAAAAAAGAAACCAGGCGGTGATAGAAACCAATTCCGGGTATGAAGGCGATATTATTTTTGCCATAAAAAGCAAGCCCACTTCTTGCAGCCAGAAGTTTCTTAGGGAGTAAAGCCACTGTTGCATCGTATCCTGCCGGATTGAGAAACTCTTTAAGCAGGGCGAGTACCTGATTATTTATTTTACGTGCATGAAGGTAAGTGGGTGGAATGGGAAACGTCCTGTCCTTTCCTTTCCAGGAGAAGGTTACCCCGGTAGGGAGTTGAGGAACCGCCACCAGTACTATTGACCGTGCTTTTTTGAGTTTACCGGAGTTATCAAAATTAAAATCTTGTTCATATTCCTTGATTACCTCCAGGGATAGCAATCCCCTTTGACGTTTATTATCAATTTCTTCTAACAGCTCGTCAAGCTGGGTAACAGATACAATACTTGCTTTGTATCCAATATTTTCCAGATTATGGAACAACTGTTCTTTTAATTCTTTCATTCTTTTCTCCTGTAAATTGATGTGCCAGCCCTGTTGCCAGCGCGTGTATAACCTGCTATAATAATTTTGATAGTTAAATATAGCATCTATTATTCTAACCTGTCAATATTATTTAGATGGTTAGAAAGAAATTTAAGCAGAGGTTTTTAAGTGGGAGAACGGTTGTGCATCGATTTTATCAATACTGTAGATTGGCGGGGAAGCAGCCACCCTATTGAGTATATTAACACATATCCCGATCTGGTTAAGTGGGGTTTGGAGCAGGGCATACTGGAGAGCGGGAAAGCCCAATTGCTCCTGAAAAAGGCACAAGACTCTCCTGAAACAGCAGCGAGAGTTCTAAAAGAGACGGTAACTCTAAGGGAAGCGATGTATCGTATCTTTTCGGCTGTCATTGAAGGCTCTCCACCCTCCAAGGAGGACTCATCCCTCTTCAATAGAGAGCTTTCCAGGACATTGGTCAATGCGTATGTTATATTCAGAGAAGGAAAGTTTGTATTAAGATGGAGAGACAGTGAGAACGCACTTGAGCGGATATTATGGCCTGTAATCCATGATGCATGCGAACTTCTTACATCTCAAGAGCTTGCCAGGGTAGGGAAGTGTGCAGACGAGAAGTGCGGGTGGCTTTTCTTTGATACGAGTAAAAACCGTAGCCGGAGATGGTGCTCCATGAATGACTGCGGTAATCGTGCCAAAGTCAGGAGACACTACAAGAAGAAACGGACAGGCAATTACCAGTGATTGTAGGAGCATATCCTTTTAATAGGTTTTCTCGATTCAGGAAAAGGTCTTTCCTGTGGATGCCCTACCAGCAGAAGCATGACTACCTTCATAGAATATGGAACGGTTAGTAGTTCTTTTATTTCCCGTTCATCGTAGGTGGTTATGACGCAGGTTCCCAATCC
>QNBH01000052.1 GCA_003645645.1 Spirochaetota bacterium
CATCAGAGAAAACTTATGAAGAGCAATTATTCTGTTAAGAAATTGATAGAACAATCTCTGGAATCACTTCCTATATATAAATATCCGGATATTGTAATATCCCTAAAGATACAGAATTACCTCCGGGATTTTGAGATTGATGTGAATCTTATGAAACAAGCAATAAAAAATCTGATAATGAACAGTATTGAAGCCAGTAATGGGTTTGGGCGAATCGAAATACGCGCTTACATGAAAAGAGAATTGTTAATAATTGAAATACAGGACTGGGGATGTGGGATGGATGAAGAGACAAAAAGACAAATTTTCAACCCATTTTTTACAACCAAGACTTCTGGTACAGGGCTGGGGCTTTCTATTGTTCATCGAGTTATTGATCAGCATCAGGGCAAGATTGAAGTAGAATCTTATCCTTCCAGAGGGACTATGTTTAGAATAATTCTCTGAGGTAACTTATGTACAGAATTATGGTAGTTGATGACGAAGAAAATATGTGTTTTATCTTAAAAATGCTTTTTGAAGAAGAGGGTTATTCTGTTATTACTTTTACAAATGGTGAAGAAGCGCTAAGATTGATAGATAAAGGTGAAGTGGTCGATCTTATTATAACTGATTTAAAGATGCAGGGGATCGATGGGATGGGTATACTTGATTATCTCAAAAAAACAGAACGAGATATTCCTCTGGTTATGATAACTGCTTACGGTTCTATTCCGGATGCCGTGGAAGCCATGAAAAAGGGAGCATCTGATTTTATAACCAAACCATTCAATTCAGATATCATTCTGCATATAGTAAAAAAAATTTTCCGCGAGAGAAATGTTCAAATAGAGAATGAAATACTCAGCGACATTTTCCACGAAGATAACATTATTTATATGAGTGGAAAAATGAAAAAAATTATATATATGGTAAAGAAATTTTCATCTGTATCTTCCCCTGTTTTAATTACAGGGGAAAGCGGAACGGGAAAGGAGCTCATTGCTAAATCGATTCATTTAAAGAGCGGGCTTCATCCTTTTGTCAAAATCAATTGTTCCTCAATACCGGAATCTTTATTTGAAAGCGAGCTTTTCGGCTATCAAAGGGGTGCTTTTACCGGAGCCACAAAAGATTACAAGGGGAAGATTCGTATGGCAGAACTTGGGACACTCTTTCTCGATGAAATCGGAGAACTTCCAATGCATATACAGCCAAAACTATTAAGACTCCTCGAAGATGGATGCTTTGAACCTTTGGGTAGTAATACGACCATAAAAGTAAATACAAGGTTCATTTGCGCTACAAACCGGGATTTGGAGAATATGATCAATGAGGGACAGTTCCGGAAGGATCTCTATTATAGAATAAATACCCTTAACATTCGGGTACCTTCGCTCAGGGAAAGAAAGGAAGATATTTTACCATTAATGGATTATTACCTATCAAAATTTTCCCAAGAGACTGGGAAAAATATAAAAATATCGGAAGCAGTCAAACAGGCCTTTGTTTCTTATGATTGGCCGGGAAATGTCAGGGAGTTAAGAAATATTGTGGAGAGAGTTGTTGTCTTAGCAAACGAGGGTGAAGAAATAAAACTAATGCACTTACCGAGGGAGTTTTCGCAATCTTCCGGGTCAAGGATATTTTTAGAAGAAAATAAACTCGAAACAGCAGAAAAAAGTTTGATACTCGAGGAGTTAAATAAAACCGGTTGGAATGTAACTGCAGCAGCTAAGAGTTTAGGAATATCCAGAAGTAATTTACGATACAGAATAAAAAAGTATAAGCTAAAAGAATGGTGAATAATAACCTGCCTGGTGGTTAATATTCACCTGAAAAAGGGTTTTTATACAAAATTATTAAGTCTAATTTTGTCCCAATTGAAGTTTTTTAATAAATATCCCCTTTCCTTTGGACAACTAAAGTACGTTGGCATAAATACTTATCTAATAGTTACCGAAGGATAGGTCGGTTACAAATATTATTTTCCGAAAGTGGCATAAAATTTGCATTAATAATGGTAACTCAAACTTTTATTGAAAAAGAAGAAGCCAATTCCAATTAATGATAATTTTAGTTTAATACAGGAGGTATTGATAATGAGATAAGAAAGTAATCAATATTTTAGTTTTAATATAGTAGAATTGGCTTCTTCAAGAAAATGAATCTTTAATGTAATAGAAGAGAGGAGGGTTAGAAAATGAGAAAGTTATTTTCTTTGATTATAATTTTAATTATTGCATCAACCTTTGTATTTGCAGAAGGTCAGCGTGAAAAAGAAAGCGTAGAGGAAATTGTAGCCTCTGGTGCATTTCCGGCTGATAAAATAAAGGATATCAATATTCGTTTCTTCGCCGGCGGGGAACCTGGAGGCGCATTTGCTTCGATAGTATACAGAGGAGCTCAGGATGCAGAGAAGCTGTTGGGGTGTAAAGTCAGCTATGTATTTTCTGGTTGGGATCCGGAAAAGATGGTTGCACAACTACGGGATGCTATTGCAGCCAGACCGGATGGTATAGCGATGATGGGGCATCCTGGTGATGATGCAATTATGCCCCTGGCAGAGAAAGCAGCTCAAGAGGGAATACTTATGATGTACCAGAATGTGGATGTTCCCGAGGTGAGAAAAAGATTTGGCGGTGGGTACATTGGCGCAAATCTTTATTCACAGGGAGCTGCTTTGGCAGAAGAAGCTTTAAAGCGATTCAACCTTAAAAAAGGAGATAGAGTAATCGTATTCGGCAACTGGGGCATGCCGGGCCGTTATATAAGAGAGCAGGGTTCGGCCGATGTTTTTGAGAAGAATGGTCTTGTTGTAGATAAGCAGATGATAACTGTAGAACAGATAAACAGCCCGGAGCTGCTTCTTCCGGTTATAAGCGGAGCCTTGCTGGCACATCCTGAAACAAAATTGATTTTGTATTCCAACTCTACAAACTTTGGTACTGTACCACTTTATATGGAAACAATCGGTAAAAAACCCGGAGAGATTATAAACATCGGTTTTGATACCAGTCCTGCAATAATTGATGCATTTAGAAAAGGATACGTTCAACTTGCTTCAGATCAGCAACCTTATCTGCAGGGATTTTTACCTATAGTCAGTCTGGTACTAACTAAACTTTATGGATTCAGCCCTCTCAGTTATGATACAGGTGCGGGGTTTGTAACAGAGGACAATTTTGAAAGAATAGCACCTCTTGCAGAAGCAGGAATTAGGTAATATAAAATTCAGTTACTGAGTAAGATCAGGTGGGGAATTCCTTTTTCCCACCTGAAGATTCTTTTATATGGGTTTAATCAAAAAATGAAACTGCGGATAGAGTTTTTTAATAAATATAAAATAAGTATTGGCGTGACTTCAGTTTTTTTAATATTGATGTCCATATTCATCATCGCCAATCCGTCTGTCTTTCTTAATTATAGGGCCTACATGGCCGTTTTTACAACCCTGGGAGCTTCAATTATTCTGGCTGCCACCATGGTTTTTGTAGTGGCCAGCGGAGAGCTGGATTTATCTTTCCCTTCAGTGATTGGGTTTTCAGCATGGATTTTTGCAGTTATTGTAAAAAGCGGGGTAAGTCCATTTATTGCTTTTCTGGTAGCATTGTTCCTGGGTTCCATAGTGGGATTTCTTAATGGAATATTGGTTACAAAAGTACAACTGTCCTCTCTCGTATCTACTCTTGGAATGAATTTTCTTATCAGAGGGCTTATCATGATTCTTACCGACGGAATTGCAATTCCTCTTCCGTTTTTAAGAGATACTCTTTTTCATACAATTTTTGCCGGTAGAATAGGACAACTTCCGATTCAAATGCTCTGGAGTATAGGTTACGCAGTAATTTGCTGGTTGATTTTTAACAGACACAGGTTCGGAGGGCATGTTTGTTATATAGGAGATAATGTAACGAGTGCCAGGGAGATGGGTGTAAGGGTGGAAAGGGTAAAAATAGCAACATTCGTATTGATGGGGTTCAGTTCGGCTTTTGCCGGTGTAATGTTAACATTGATAAACAACTCTTTCTGGCCTACAACAGGAGAAGGGTATTTACTTTTAATTCTGGCAGCAGTTTTTTTGGGAGGAACTCCCACATGGGGTGGGATAGGCACCATTTTTGGTGCTATTATAGGTGCATTTATCCTCGGTTTTATCGAAACGGGGATAGTAGCTTCGGGGTTAACAGGTTTTTATAAACAATTTTTTTATGGATTAATCCTCATTCTTGCTTTGATCAGCCATAGATATGCAGGACTTAAAAGAAAATAATCTATCCCATAATTACGGGGGGATGAAATGGGTGAAAACAATTATCTTATGAAGGCAATAAACATAAGCAAATTTTTTCGATATGTGGAAGTGCTAAAAAATGTAAACTTTGAAGTAGGATTTAACGAAATAGTTGGTTTGGTCGGAGACAATGGAGCAGGGAAATCCACCCTTATCAAAATTTTAACCGGTGTTCACAATGCAGATAGTGGTGAACTCTACTGGAAAGGGGAGAAAATAGCAAATCATTCTGTACCCCAAGCCAGAGACATGGGAATTGTTACAGTATTTCAAGATAAAGCCCTTGTAGAGCAACATCCTATTTGGAGAAATATCTTTATGGGGAAAGAAATAACAGATACTATAGGTTTTATAAATATAAAGAAAGAAAAAGAAGAAACAGAAAAACTCATGAAAGAGATAATGGGATTTACCTCCTCCACGATAACTCCGGATACGACTCTTGGGAATATGTCCGGGGGAGAGAAGCAGGGAGTTGCCATCTCCCGGGCTTTATATTTCGATGCTGATTTGATAATTCTCGATGAACCTACTACCGGGTTATCTCTCTCTGAAACAAAAAAGGTGCTTTCTTTTGTTGAACGAATTAAAAACACAGGCAAGGCCTGCATTTTTATTACACATAACCTTTTTCATGTGTATGCAGTTGCAGATCGAATCGTAGTGATGGACCGGGGGAAGATTGTAGGTAACTTTTTTATGGGTCAAATCAGCCTGGAAGAACTGGAAAAGAAAATGTTAGAAATTACAGGAACGGGTGATGCTGAACACTTTGGAGTATATTCCGGAAGGAAAATCAATCCAGGAGGGCTAAATGGCACTCGTTAATGCAACAGGCCTTTGGACAGGGGCGGCTTTAAACTCCACTGCTAATTTCAATGCAGGAACTGCCGGTGAGGTGTTTATCGATGAGAGGGACAGAGGAGTTCTGCGTAGACTGGCGGAAAAAATAGCCTTCTATGCAGACCGACCGGAAGAACGAGAGAAGAGGGAGCTGTGGCGTAAGCACAATGACTTGGAACCCACACGACCGATTGTATTCTGTGATCCCGAAAACGGGTGGAACGAAATTATAACAGAGGATCAACTTCTCTGCAGAGGAACTCTTGCACGCAGGTGGGAAATAGTGATGCGAAAAGAGATTTTCTGGGTAGAGCAAATGAAAGATGATAAGGTGATAGAACCTTATTTTGATATAGGTTATACCCATACGGAGGATGATTGGGGAGTTCACATCGAGCAGCTTGAAGGTAAGGGAGGTTCGTATGTCTGGGATGCAGCCCTTAAGGATGATAAGGATTTAGAAAGGCTTCATGCTCCGGTATTTGAAATTGATTTTGAAACAACAAACAGGACTATAGAGGTTGCTGAAAACATTTTTGGCGATCTTCTTACGGTGCGTCTCGTTGGAATTTGGTGGTGGAGCCTGGGGATGACCCTGGATTTAGCGCTTCTAAGGGGTTTGGAGCAGATGATGTACGATATGATGGAAAGACCGGAACTGGTGCACAGGATAATGGGTATTCTCAGGGATGGATATATGAAAAAGCTTGATTATCTTGAAGAAAATGGGCTTCTAAGTTCGAATACAGACCAGTACGTGGGCTCTGGCGGATTCGGATATACGAACCAGCTTCCCAATGAGAAAGGCACGGGAAAAATTATCACAGAAGAGATGTGGGGGTTTTGCGAAAGCCAGGAGACCGTAGGGGTTTCCCCCGATATGTTTGCTGAGTTTATTTTCCCATACCAGTTATCCCTACTGCAGCGGTTCGGTCTTAACTGCTATGGTTGTTGCGAGCCCCTGGATTCCAGGTGGCATGTTATAAAGAAAATACCTAACCTAAGGAGAGTATCGGTATCTCCCTGGGCAGATTTGGGTAAAATGGCAGATTACCTTGAGGATAAGTATGTTTTTTCCATGAAGCCTCCCCCGTCTGACCTGGCCAGGTCTGCCATCGATGAGGCTGCAATAAGAAAGAAGTTACGAAAGGCGTTGGAAATAACCAGTGGATGCAGGGTGGAGATTATAATGAAGGACAATCATACCATCGGCAATAACCCGGAAAATGTAATTCGTTGGACAAAAATAGCCAGAGAGGAGGCCGAGAGAGTTGGTGATGACACCAAAAGAGCGAGTACTTGAGGCGATAAATTTTCGGGAACCCGATACCGTTCCCATATTTATCACTGTTACACCGCAAGTAGCAGAGAAATTGAGTGTATTTCTCGGAATAGAGAATTATACTTTAGCAGATTCACCCCTCTCGCAAAACCGTATATCCTTTCACGAACTCATGGTGGAACTGGGGAATGATATTGTGGGGATAGGTGCCTGCTCTCCCCGTAATGAGCCGACCAGAGAGATTGAAAGAGGAATCTATGTTAACGAGTGGAAAGTCAAATACAGGAAGATAGGTTATTATGTGGAGATGATCGATCATCCGCTCGCACATGCAGAGCACGTTCGAGATGTGGATAATTTCCCATTCCCTGAGCCTAAAGCCGCCGGGCGTTTTACCTTGGCCGAACAGGTAGCATCTAAATATGGGAGCAGGTACGCTATTTGCGGTGACCTGGAATGTACGATCTTCGAAACGAGCTGGTATCTGACAGGAATGGAGAAGTTCTTGATGGATCTGTTCATGGAGAAGGAGTATGTTTTTACCCTCATGGACAGAGTAATGGAGTACAACATCGGGGTAGGGAGAGAGCTGATTAGGCTCGGTTCAGATATAATCTGGGTTGGAGATGATATGGGAACACAGCAGGGAATGCTCATATCGCCCGAGATGTGGAGAAAACACATAAAAGAGAGATTAAGGACTGTTATCAGGGAGCTAAAAGGTGAAAAGCCTGACATCAAAATAGCTTATCATTCGTGTGGTTCCTATTTTCCCATTATACCGGAATTAATCGAAGTCGGAGTCGATATACTCAACGCTCTGCAGCCAAAGGCAAAAGATATGGATTTAGGCAGACTTAAAAGAATGTTTGGTGACAGGGCTTCCTTTTTCGGGGGGATGGATATCCAGAAAACAATTCCTTTCGGTACCGAAGAAGAGGTTGAAAGGGAAGTAAAACGGGTTATTCGTAGTGCTGCTAAAGGTGGGGGATACATTCTTGCAGGTGCGCATAATATACAGCCGGATACTTCCGTGGAGAAACTTGTAAAAATATTTGAAGTTGCAAAAAGTTATGGCAAATACCCGATTGATTGAAAGCTCATCTTTAGCCATTGCATCAACATTCTCAAATAATATTATTTTTTTTGATAAAACCACTTGATCAGGCCAGTCATGTCATGCCTATAATGGAAGTGTAAATTAAACATAGGGGGTATAATATGCCTCAATTTTATCTGTTATCAGTTGTAAGCATTATCCTGGCCGGCCTCAACATTTCCGGGGATTATCTGAGTGAGAAGATTTCTATGTTTTCCTGGCTAAAAGAACTACGGATAAAAAAGAATACACAAATAGCAATAGGGTTGTGTACTCTGGCTATTGGGGTGTTAAAGTTTATCTTCCGTTCACCTGGTGAGACTGTTCCTGTAGCAGGTGATTTGCTTCCTGCCTTGGGAGGAGTTTTACTTGGTCTGGTAATTCTGGGAGAGGCTTTTCAGCAGGAAACGGAAAAAGCCAATGCCTCGGTTAAAGATGTTACGCGAAAAGTTTTAACTTACAGAGTTCCTTTAGGATTTGCAGGAGTTTTAATAGGGTTGGTGCATTTTTTCGTTCCCGGTGTTTTGATTTTTTGAATCGGAATTGGTTATGTTCAGAATAATTTTAAGTGTTGTTTTTCTTATTATCCTTACAATTCTTATAGTATTAAATGTAAGATACACAACTTCCTTTAACTTTTTTGGCTTCCAGATAGAGGAGATTTCTGTAATTGTTATAGCAATAGTAGGGTTTGTGGCCGGTGTTTTGTATTCGTTTTTTTATTATTTGCTTAATTATTTTGCCAGGAGACAGAAAAACAAAATTAACAAGAAGGGAGAAGAAGTAAAAAGTAAAGAGAAGGCCTTAAAAGAGAGAGAAGAAGAGATCGACAGAAGCGGAGAAGAAGTTAAAGACTCCACCGGTATCTCCGGAGAAGGAGTATCATCAGAGAGTAACCAGACTCAAGAGAAAAAAGAAAGCAAACCGAAAAAGTGGAAGCTTAAAAGAAAAAAGAAGCAATGAGAGATGTTTAGTTTTAAATGTGGAGCTCAAGGATATCCTTATCCTGAACAGGCTCGAAACGTGATACAGTTATGGGAGGATTATCTTCTCTCCACAACCGGGCGGATTTAAGATTCTCTACAAAATCACGATGAATCTGGGCACAAAGATCGAGCACTGTTTGCCCCTTGAAAAGAGTATAGGGGCGTTCCATATTCGGCTTCTGGCCCGGTGCCTTTGTATATACCCTCACTATTCCCAGCCACCGGAAAAGCATTTCCGGTAATTTCCCGAGAGAACTCTTATCTGTACAGGTTATTGGTATAATATCGAGTCGATTCTGCAGGTATTCCTTTATCAGTTCCAGTCTGGTTTGAGCATCCCCTGCATCCATCTTGTTGGCTATCACCCTGGTCAATACATGATCTCTGTCCGTATCTTCTCTGTGAGGAACAAATTCCACATGACGTTCGGAGAAGGCTTTAAACAGGGCTTCCAGGTCTTCCAGAAGAGTATCGGAAGAGGCGTCGGCAACGATGAGCACTGCATCTGCTGAGCGTACCAGTCCCAGAATGTGGGCATGAAAATAATCGTGGGTTACAGGAGGTGTGTCAATCAGTTGTATTTGAATGTCTTCATATTCTATCATCCCGGGAAAGGGTTGAGTCGTTGTAAAGGGGTAGTCTGCTGCTTCTACTCTTGCGTTTGTAAGCGATACAAGAATGGAAGATTTTCCGCTGTTGGGTGGTCCAAGCAGTACTACCTGAGCTGCACCCTCCCGTTTTATCTGAAGCTCACCTCCGCCTCCAGTTTTCTTACCGGTAGATTCCATCTCTCTGCGAAATCTGGCCAGTCTTCGCTTAAGATCGGCATATAGATGGTCGGTACCCTTATGCTTGGGAAGAAGGGCTATCATATCCTGGAGTCGTTCGATCTTTTCATCTATTCTTTTAGCCTGACGGAATGCTTCCTCCGCTTTTTTGTACTCAGGTGGAACATTTGTCGGCATATAATTAATATACGATAAGAAACCTACTCTTGACCAGAGGGGGATGGAGGAGCTTGCCTGTTGCGTACGTAAAGCTGGTAGTGTTGGGTGTCTCTTACGGTGGTGTAGGAAAGGCGTTAAGGAGAGACATATTGTGTAATCCCTGTCTTTCTACAGAGTAAGGTTCAATGCGGAGCCTGCAATAAAAACAGTAAGAAACATGATTCCTGTTGACTTTAGTCCTTCCTTTATTCCGAGTTCCCGAAACAGTATTACGAAAGTTGCAAGACAGGGAAAAAACATTGCAAGTACTACACTTGCTACAACGAGTTGTTTGGTTGTGAGCTGAAGGGGAATAAACATCCCCATTGCCACGTCTTTTCGCAGTATCCCAACGAACAGAGGCACGATTGCCTCTTTGGGCATTCCCCACATTCTGGTGACGAGAGGTTCGGTCAGTCTTGCCAGAAGATCGAACAATTGGAACTGATAGAGAATGTTTACTACAAGTACCGTACCGATAATAATCGGCAGAGCTTCTTTGAAAAAAGAGAGGAGTCGCATCCACAATTTCGAGAGCAGAGTATTTAAATCCGGCAGCCGGTAGGGCGGGATCTCAATAAGGAGTTCCGGTTTGAAGCCCTTCGCAACAAAACGAAGGATTATGCCCAGTACTATCCATACCAGTAGAAGTGTTCCATATACAATCGCAAGAGGAAGTGCTCCTCTGTCCCCTACAAGAGCCACTATCATTGCCTGAAGGGCTGCACATGGCACCGCAATGGATATGAGAGTGGCAGTGATAAAGCGCTGGCGTTTTGTCTCCAGTATTCGGGTAGCCATGATTCCCGGAACGTTACAGCCAAGACTCAGAAGCGTGGGAATAATTGCATATCCGTGAAGTCCTATTCTGTGCATAAGGCTATCCATAAAAACGGCAAGTCTTGGAAGATACCCCACATCCTCCAGTAATGAGAGCACAAGATAAAAACTTACCAGATAGGGAAGAACCGCTGCCAGAGGAATAAATAATCCGGAAGTCAGTATTCCGAAAGATTGAGAAAAATCGATTTCTCCCTCGATAAGTGTTCCTATGAGAAGTCTGTGCAGGAAGCCCTTTTCTCCCAGAACGAGGGATAGTTCCTTGAGCAATGGTTTTAAAAGATTTTCAAAGAGTAACTCGGTTCCGAAAGGCAGTTCCATCCATGGCTCTCCAATAATGCCCACACCACCTGAAATAAGAAACTCGCCTATCAATCGAATAAGTGAAAATGATAAAAACAGAACAATCAAGGCAAATAAACTACCCCACAACGGATGTACGGTCAGCTCCTCCATTCTTTCGGCAAAGCTTTTATGATGGTGTTTTAGGGTCTGAACATCCGATACTATGTTGCCGATCTCTTCCCAGATTTTTCTTCGGTCAAGATGTGAGTGGTCATCTATGTGTTTCCTTTTTGTTTTCCGGAAAAGGTGAGGATGATGTCCCGGATGTCCTCTCTCATCTTTCTCTTCCTCCCCTTTCTGGATCTGCAGGGTGAAGAGGGTGGAAATCATTTTCTTCACTCCTTCTCCCGATCTGGCAACAATGGGGATTACGGGAACACCAAGTTTATGTGATAATTTTTCGGCATCTATGGTAATCCCCCTGTACCGGGCCTCATCACTCATATTAAGAACCAGAATGGTAGGCTTATTTTGGGCGAGAACTTCCATGGTCAAAGGTAAGTGTCTTTCAAGATGGGAAGCATCTACGACATTTATTATCCGCCTTGCATCATCGATAAGATCTACGGTCACCCAGGAAGCATCATCCAGAGGTTCCAGGGAGTAGGTGCCGGGTGCATCCACCACAGTAAAATCTGTACCGTTCCACCGCATCTTTCCTCTGGCGAAGGCTACAGTCGTACCCGAATAGTTTGAAACAACCGTTTTTATCCCTGTCAAACGAGAGAAGAGCACACTCTTTCCAACATTGGGTTGACCGACCAGGAGTATATCAATCTTATTATCGATTCTGCTCGTCTTTTTTCTCATTATCGTTTTTTTTCTGTTTCTATCATTATTTTACCGGCCATTCCTCTTCCGATTGCAACCTGCGACCTGTTTACCATAACGATAACAGGACCGCCCCAGGAGAGATCGGATACTTTTCTCACTCTCTGTCCTTCAACGAATCCGAGCTTATATAATCTGTTGCGCAAGCCCCGTCCGCCATGTAAAAAGTCTATTCTGCCTTCCTCTCCCGCATGCATCTGTGTAAGGGTTTTCTTCATCGAATTATACCGTATTACATTTTATTTAATTTTGATAAGCTAATATAATTAGTATTTCCTAACTCTGTCAATACAATTCAGAAATAAGGAATTGGCAAAGCCTGAGGTTATTTACTACGAAAGAAGGCCACCACCTATGGTGGTGGTCCACTGGTTGAAAGATCGGTGGAGAGACGGGCTTAAGCCCGTCTACCTTCTTTCGGAGCAAACAACCACCTAAGTAATTTCCGCAAAGCGGAAATTACTTATCCCTTGCAGAGCTTGTAAAGCCTTAGGCTTTGCCGGTGGTTGTTTACTGTTTTTATGCTATTAAGACCGAAGGTCTTGTTATTTTAAAAAAATATTTTGGTTGCGGCTATGCCACACCTGGGCTTCCAAGGATTCTCTCCATATCTTCTTTTGAAACGAGCAATAGCCCTGACCGGGGTAATCGTCTTAATAATTCCATCCAGTTATCATTTTTAATGAAAACCTGGCGAAAAAACTTAAGCGACTCCTCTATTCTGCCTATATTGGCAAGGGATACAGCATGCCAGAACTTAAGTTCCTGATTATCGGGTAAAAGCTCTTCTGCTTTTGCGAATTCAAAAAGAGCGGTCTCTATATCTTTTCTCTCAAGAGCATTATCACCGTTGTTTGCGTGCTCGTATGCTCGATGAATGTTTAAAAGTCTTTCAAGTTCCTTAAGAGGCTCGGGACTATCTTCTACTCGTAAATCGATAAGACGGCTGTTGTTTATAGAAGGCTTGAGGGTGGTACTCACCGTAAGAAGAGCTGACGACTGTTTCCCTCTGATGTCCCCACCTGCCTCTTCACCAGCAAACAGTGCCTGAACCAACCTTTCGGCAAGAGGTCCTGTACTTCTCTCAAAAACAGTGGCCATCCTTTCGCACACATCATTATTAAGCATCATATTGGCCTGCACCGAATAATTTTCTCCTGTTATGTGTCCAGCCTCTTTTATACACTTCTCGCCAGTATGGGCTGCTGGAGGATGATCTGGAGAGAGTATAGCCACCTGGCGAGAGTCCCTGCCCTCATCCCTCGACAAAAGAAGTTTGAGAGCCTCATCGGGAGATAGGTTCTTCCGTAATAGTTCCAGACCATCAGGTCCAAAATCTACATTTACCAGTGCCTGTGTGGCAATAACACCCACTCCTGCTTCCGCCCAGGGTACTTTACTGCCCACAGAGAAGAAATGGGATTGAACCGCAACTCCCATCTCTTCTGCTTCTTTATCTATGGCTGTTATGGAGTAGGTTGGGATTAGCAGATTTTTACTTATCGAATTAGTTTTCAAAGCTCTTTCCTGATTTTTTAATATTGTTTGTTATCCTTAAAAAAGGCTTGTAGAAATCCACTTGCAGTCCTCCTGCTAAAAAATTACAATAATTTTATAGCAGAAAATACATTGGAGTAAAAGGGGATATCGTCAATGGGTTTAGATAAACTGAACAAAGTGCTTGAGGCAGAACTCAAGTATCTAAAGGAGAAGGGAGTACTCAAAGGAGAGGAGGATGTTATAACGGGAATAAAGCCCGGGGAAAACGGATACGGTCCCCGTTATACAATCCGTGGATACGAAAATAAGGAGTTTTTAAGAATGAACTCCAACAGTTATCTCGGTCTTTCCCTTAAAAAAGAGGTTATAGAGGCAGAAGAGGAGGCCGCCCGCAAATACGGAACCGGTCCCGGTGCTGTACGTTTTATTAGTGGTACTTTCCTTCCCCACGTAGAGCTCGAGCAGAAACTGGCTCAATTTCACGGTAAAGAGGCAGGAATGATCTTCGGTTCCGCTTACTCTACGATAATGGGTATTCTCCCATCCCTGATAGACGGAAAAACGGTAGTCATAAGTGATGAGCTAAATCACAACTGTATTATAAATGCGATAAGACTATCCCGACCCAAAGATAAAAAGATCTATCCACACAACGATATGGATGAACTGGAATCGATACTGCGATTGATTTCAGGTTCTTGTAAACGTGTCATTTTAGTTACCGATGGTATTTTTAGCATGAGGGGCGACCATGCTCCGCTTGGAGAGATTGCCGAACTTGCAGAAGTTTATGGAGAGAATTTCGAAGAGGGCATAATCACTATAATAGATGACTCCCACGGTGTGGGAGCATTTGGTAAGACAGGCAGAGGAACAACCGAATATAGTGGAGAAAGCAGGATCGATATAATTGTTGCCACTCTTGGTAAAGCGCTTGGAGTCAACGGGGGCTATATTGTAAGTGATGCCAGGGTAGTGGAGTATCTCAGGGAGAGGGCTCCCTTCTATATCTATTCAAATCCAATTACTCCTGCAGAAGCCTCTGCTTCTATCAGGGCTCTGGAGATTCTGGACAGCGAGAGGGGTCGGGAAATGCTTTCGCATTTGAGGAATATGAGCAGGAGATTGAAAGAGGGATTTACAAAATTGGGATTCGAGGTGGTGGAAGGTGAACATCCCATTGTGCCTCTGATAATAAGGGATACAAAAAGAACAGCCGAACTTGTGAACTTTTTGAAAGAGAATATGATACTGGCAACGGGTATAAAATATCCTGTGGTACCCAGAGGAAGTGAAGAGATACGTTTCCAGGTGAGTGCAGATCATACAGAAGCGGATATAGATTATGTTCTGGAAGTGCTGGGAAAGTTTTCATAAAGACCGAGAGGAAAATATTTAAAAAATTATCCTTGCCAGAAAGGAAAATATCAATTATATTTTCCTTATGGATAAGGAAAGATTAAGGAGAATTATCCTTGACGGACAGGAAAAAATAGGAAAAATAGATTATATTCGAAGGGATCTTCAAGTAGATTTCTCAGCATTGCGTACACTGAATAAGATAATTGCAATCAACGGCCCCCGAAGAGCAGGAAAGACTTTCTATATATTCCAGTTGATAGATGATCTCGGATTAAAACCAGAACAGGTGGTACTGGTTGATTTTTCGGAAATTGTTCTTGCAGACTTTCGGGCAGAAGATTTTGTGGGACTTTATTCTGCTTATGCGGAACTGTTTCCAGAAGAAGAACCATGGTTCTTTTTTGATGAAGTACAGGAGGTTCCCAGTTATGAATCAGGGTTGGTCTATTTGCTTAACAGAAATTGCCATACAATCATTACTGGATCTACTGCAAAAGTATTCTCAGAGGAATTGTCATCAGCTCTTCGTGGTAAAACCTTAAATTATACGATTTTCCCGCTCTCATTTGCCGAGTTCCTGAGGTTTAAGGGATTTGAGCAGAAAGAAACGTATTCGACCAGACTTCAGGCTGAACTCAACAGTTTGCTAAAAGAGTATATTACCTGGGGGGGGTTCCCCGAAGTAGTAAAAGTTGACAATGTGGAGACAAAAAAGAATATCATTTCCACTTACATCGATGTGATGTTATTTCGTGACATAATTGAACGGTTTAATGTAAAAAATATTCATCTTGTTGAGTTGTTGTTTTATAAACTTCTTAAGTCTTTTACAAAAGAGATAAGTGTTCATAAATGGTACAATGATCTGAAGAGTATGGGTATAAAGGTTTCGAAGGATAGCATTTACCAGTATCTTTCATATTTTGAAAGGTCTATGTTTGCAGTCTATATTTTAAACTATTATGGCGGCCCAACCAGCCTGAGGAAAGTCTATTTTATCGATAATGGTCTCTACAATCTGATTAACATAGGAGGAGCCGATTATGGGAAGCTTCTTGAAAATCAGGTTTTTCGCGACCTTTTCAATATTGCACCTTCTTTAAGATTTGTCAAAACCCGGAAATGGGAGGTAGATTTTATTACAAATTCCAGTGCTTATCAGGTATGTTTTATGATTTCAAAGGAAAATATCAAACGAGAGACAGCAGGATTGAAGGAGCTTATCGATAAAAAAGTGATAAAAGAAGGTTCAATTATAGTTCTGGAAGATTCTGAGGATATTCTGGAACATGTCGATATCCCGATTATCTCCTACCAGAAATTTTATCCCGCTTTACCGTAACAGAAAAGGTGGGAATTTTTTTCCCACTAACTATTGGGCTGAGAAAATATTTCTCAACAGAATCGATTCCAAATGGTCTTAAGTTGACCTGTGCCATAGAAATTATTCATTATATAAAAAGAAAATAATTAAAAACTACCGGTTGGGGATAAGTTCATATCAAGTTGGCATGTTTATTGCATATTTATAACCAGAGTCGTCGGATTATACCGAACTGATTAAAAAAATATTTTCTTTAAACGGAGGTTTATTATGAAGAAGAAATCGCTTCTAATTTTTTCTCTCCTTTTTCTCTCAGCTTCTGCTTTTCTCTTTGCAATGGCGGAACAGGAGTATCCAGGGCCGTCCTACGGTTGGGCTTATCCCAACGAGGAAGTTACCGTAACAGGAAAGGTATACTTTTTTAACAGGCTCTATCCGGAGATTGAATCAGGAGGGAAGAAGTACGAGCTTCTTGTTCCCAGACACGTCTACTACGGTATCAATATAGAGGAAGGAAAGGAGATAACAGTGAAAGGATACGTTGTTCCTCCTCCTCGTTTCGAGCCTATAGAAGAGAATGAGATTTATCTTGCGGTTACCGAGGCGGAAATCGATGGAAGGCGGTACAACCTGGAAAGATATGGATATGGTATTCCCTGGCGGAGTGGTCCAGGATACGGTCCGAGATGGCGTGGACCGGGCTACTGGCCTTACGGTTATGGGCCCAGAGGACGATACGGTCCCGCCGGGTGCTGGTGGTAAAACCGGTAAGCAGGCCATGGCTCTGTAGGGTAGCCGGCAAAGGTAGTTACTCCCCACAGGCTCTGGCCTATCTTTATTCTGTATTTCCCTTACTACGAAAGAAGGCCACCACCCATGGTAATGGTCCACCGGTCGAAAGATCGGTGGGCAGACGGGCTTAAGCCCGTCTAACTTCTTTCGGAGCATACAACCACTTAAGTAATTTCTGCAAAGCAGAAATTACTTAGCCCTTGCAGGGCTTGCAAAGCCTTAGGCTTTGCCGGTGGTTGTTTACTTAACTTCCTGGCCTCCCCTTTACTCCTTCTTTATTGTATATTTAATTCAATCGAAAGGCCGGTTACTGACTTATGAAAATACGTATTTCAGAGGAGATTCTTTTTTTATCCTTTATAACACTCATTTTCGTAGTATTGTCTATTCTCTCTGTTACTCTTTTAAGAGGAAAAAAAGAACGGGATGAGCTCCTGATTGAGTACCAGGCTTCCAAGATCGCAACAGGATTACTCGAAACGTTTAAAGAGGAAGGGTATCTAAGTGAAGAGACTTTCGGTGACGATATAAAAGGGTTTGGAATCTACAATTTTGATGGTACTGCTATTCTGCGCTACGGTACGGCTCCTTCGGTAGTAGATGTTCCTCTAGATTCTGAGGAGGCCTCTCAATTCAGCATAAACCATACAAAGAAAACAGTGGTACTCAAAAGGTTGACTGGATTTGTCCCAGGGCGGATGCCCATGCATGGTTCTAGAATAATGGGGAGGCAGATGATGCGTCCTGGAATTATGGGGGGGCAGGTATTCAGGGGCTCACGTAACGAGCCTCAATTTTTATTTCTGGAGTTGAAGACCGAGGAGTTCTTAAAGAACCAGCGCTACTTTCAGTTAGGCTCAATACTTGTTCCTGTATTGATCGGTCTTACCATCGGCTCACTTGGGTATCTTCTAAGAAAGAATATAAGGTACAGGAAAAAGATAGAGACCCAGGAGAGGCTGGTTCAACTGGGTGAAATAGCAAGAACACTTTCACATGAAATAAAAAATCCTTTGAGTGCAATACGCATCCAGGCAGGAATCCTTAAAAAAACTCTGCCTCCAGATAAAATCGAAGATATAAAAATAATTGAGGATGAAGTGGAACATCTGCGCTCCCTTACAGACAGAATAGGCGATTTCCTTAAAAATCCTGCAGGAAATCCCGAGGTTATAAATGTAAGAGAGTTTTTAAATATGCTGATACAGAGATTCGGGGAGAATATCCGCTTTTCTACTTCGAGCATGGAGGATGAAGATATTTATATAAAGTTCGACCCCGAAAGGCTACGTTCGGTTATGGAGAACATAATTAAGAATGCAAAGGAAAGTATGGAAGATAACGGTACAGAGGCGGAGGTGGAAATAGCTCTCTCAGCCAGCCGGTCAAAAGTGGAAATATCGGTACTGGACAGGGGTTATGGCATTTCTCCGGAAATAGCGAATAAGATATTCGATCCCTTTTTTACAACAAAGACCGACGGATCGGGAATAGGACTGGCTATTTCCAGGCGTTTTGTTGAGTCAGCAGGCGGCTCTTTAACTCTTTCTCCACGTAAGGATGGAGGAACGGAAGCTAAAATAGTACTTGCGAGGGTAAGTAATGAAGATACTTATAGTGGATGATGAGAAGAATGTAAGGGTATCAATAGAAAAATTTCTAAAACTCGAGAACTTTAACTGTGCAGGGGCGGAGAACGGCCTATCTGCAAAGAGAATGATCGAGCAGGAGGTATTCTCAGCAGCAGTGGTTGATCTTAGGATGCCTGGAATGGATGGTCTTGAGCTTATCAGGTGGATAAACGAGAAGGGGATAAGACTACCCGTAATTATGATCTCTGCACACGGAGAGATACAGGATGCAGTTGAGGCAATGAAACTCGGAGCAAAGGATTATATTGTTAAACCCTTTGACCCAGAGGAGCTGATTTTAAGGCTTAAGCGGGTGATAGAGGATCAGAAATTGAGAGTGCAGGTGGAAGTGGACAGGAAAGACTCTGCCGATGAGGGAGAGATTATAGGTGAAAGCTCAAGGATGAAAGAGATAAAACAGCTTGTGAAAAAAGTGGCGGTCATGCCTTCGACCGTGCTCATAACCGGTGAAAGCGGTGTTGGCAAGGAGGTGATTGCGAGGGCTATTCACAGCAACTCTCCCAGGTCGGATGGCCCCTTTATAGGAGTAAATATCGGGGGGATACCCGAAACCCTCATAG
>QNBH01000053.1 GCA_003645645.1 Spirochaetota bacterium
ACTATAACCACACCATTAATTAGAAAATCGTTAAGGAAACTGAGATGGTCGCCGTCCTCGGCAGGTGGTTAATAACAAAGCTCAAGAATCTATTCTATGCTGCAGGTTTTTTTTATCAGGTTTTAAAAGAAACACTTCTTTTCGTAAAGAAAAAACAGGTTGGGTTTAAAGTACTTATAATGCAGATTCTCTTTACAGGATTTGAAGCCGTCTCTATTATCGCTGTCATAAGTCTTTCTCTTGGTGCTGTTATAATCGTACAGGGGCTCTCTCTCCTCCCACAATTCGGGCAAGGGAAGTTGATTTATTCTATCCTGATAACTGTGATCACCAGAGAGCTGGGACCAATGCTTACCGCATTCATTATAATCGCCCGTTCAGGGACGGCAATTGCGACCGAGCTTGGGAATATGGTGATTTCTCACGAAGTTGAAGCCTATGTATCGATAGGAATTAACCCGGTATCGTATCTGGTGGTACCACGTTTTCTGGGAGTAACCGTATCCATGCTTTTGCTTAATATCTATTTTAATATTTTCGGTTTGATAGGCTCTTTTTTCATCACTCAACTCATACATCCAGTCCCCATCGGAGAGTACTTTTCCAATTTACTGCAACAATTGCATGCGGATGATATCTTCTCATCCATTTTAAAAAGTATTATTTTCGGAACAATCATTTCAACAGTAGCCACCTATAATGGATTTAAAGTACAGCGATCTTCTACCGAGATTCCCCAGTATGTAATAAAATCTGTAGGGCAGGGTTTCAGCCTTTGCATACTTGCAAACGCTGTTATTACCCTGATATATTATGTTTAGGTTTTATAAAGAGAGATTCTTTCATGAATAATTTTGATGTAGAGCTTAAAAATGTCAGTGTAATAAGAGAAGATTTTAATGTCTTGAAAAATATCACCCTGTCCTTCCCTTCGGGAAAAACTTCGATCATAATGGGGCCCTCGGGTTGTGGAAAGAGTACACTTCTTAAAGTTGCATCGGGCATAATTCCACCCGATGAGGGTAAGGTATTTATATTCGGAAAGGATACCTTCAAAATAACAGACAATGAACTCATTATAATGAGAAAAAAAAATGGTTTTGTTTTTCAAGATGCAGCTCTCTGGGCTAATAAGACTATCTATCAAAACTTGAGTCTACCTCTTGAGTTTCACTTCAGAAACTTCTCCTCCGCCGAAATTAAGAGAAGGATAGACTACATGCTCTCGAAGATAGGATACAGGGAAAGCACCTCCTTACGTCCCGCTCAGCTTTCCTCCGGAGAATGTAAAATGATCTCTTTTGCCAGGGCTCTGATAACAGAGCCTCAGCTTATTTTCATGGATACACCCACCGCAAATATGGACTCCGAAGCTGCAGATAGAATATTGAATATCATAAAAGAACTAAAGTATCAGAAGAAAACCATCATAGTTAATACTCACAATCCGATTTTAACATCCATGGTAGCCGATTATCTTATAGTGATGAAAGCAGGCTCAATTATCGAAGAGGGTGAGTTTTCTAAAGTGGTGAGGAGTAAAAACAGGGAGGTGAGCAATATTCTTTCCGATGTTCTCAGTAAAACGGCTACTTACGATACAGATATTCTTGATTTACTGAGTACGGATCAACAGGGAGGAGATATTATATGAAATTTCGAATCCGCTATGCAGATCAAATTGTAGGAATGTTTGTCCTTCTGGCTATAGCCTCCCTTGCGGGAATTCTTATCTTTATGGGTATCAACCAAAGGTGGTTTGCAAAGGATTACTACTTCAACAGCAGATTTCTCTCCGGAGAGGGGTTAAATGTGGGAATGACCATAACTCTCAAGGGTTTCCCCATAGGCAAAGTAAGTGCCATAAGTCTAAACGAGCAAAATCAGGTTGATGTAGAGTTTTACATAATGGATACATATTACGAAAAAGTAAAGCAAAACTCCATACTCGAACTTGCGACAAATCCTCTTGGATTGGGTGGAGGACTTCTCTTCCATCCGGGGAAAAATGAAGGGGAACCTTTACCCGAGTTCTCTTTCATTCCCTCTTTGAGTTTGCCCGAGGGGAAAGAACTGGTTGTAAAGGGTCTTGTAGAAATTTCTTCAAGAGAAGATGCTATCAACAGTTTACTGGGTAAGGTGGAACCTGTACTTGTCAATGTAAACCAAACCCTCCTTTCGGTAAACACGCTTATTATGACAATGAATGAAACCCTGGAGGGCAATCACAAGGGTCCTCTTGGGAAGATTCTTGCGGATGCAGAAAATATGACCGAACAATTAAATACATTGCTTGCAGATACCTCTCGTATTATTGCAGAGACCACTGATAAGATAAACGAGCTTCTGAATGACCTGCAATATATATCCGATAATGTGGGTGCAACTACGGCAGCCTTAAGAGATCCTACCGGTCTCATTCCAAAATTACTGGATCCAAAGGGGTCGATAAAAACATTTCTGGATGATGACAATATGCTCTACGCTCAAATAGAAGAAATACTAAAGGGTGTGGATGAAACAATCGAGCAATTCAAAGACTTTTCAGAGTTTATAAGCAGCACCTCCCCCCAAATATCGGGTCTTCTGGAGGATAGCCGTGATGCCCTCGACCAAGGGAAAGATGTACTTGAGGGGATAAAAAACAATCCTCTAATAAGGGGAGGAATACCAAAACAGATGGAGCAGCCTACTACTTTTCAGAGCTATAGAGATGAGGATTTTTAATGAAAATCTTTTTACTTTTTACAGAAATACTCTTAGCATCTCTTATCCTGTTTGCCTGCTCTTCCACTCCTAAAAAGGATGCCCAGATTGTAGCTGATCGAAAAAACAGAGCCTCCTCTTACGCAAAAGCAGGTAACAACTACTTCAATGAGGGGCAGTATGAACAGGCTCTTCAGTTCTTTAATATGGCCTTAAGAGAAAATGCCGGGGTAAACAATCAGGAAGGTATTGTTAAAAACTACAGCTCAATCGGAAAGGTATATCTGGCAAGAGGTGAGCTTGAACTTGCAACAAATGCGTTTGTCCAGGCTTATGAGCTTGCTCAGAAACTGGGTGATAATGCGCTCATAGCACAGTGTGAAAATAATATTGGGGAGCTTTTCCTAATAAACGGAGAGTCACAGGAAGCTCTGAATATATTCTCAAAGGCTCTTTCAAGAATCGATGAGAAAAACCCTTCCGAGACTTCTGCTATTTTATATCACAATACAGCAGTGGCATACAAACAACTGGGCAACTATAACAAAGCCCTGGAACTACTGGACAGAGCATTGGCCCTGAATTTAAAAGAAAAGAACTACAAAAATATTGCCAGTAATTATTATATGATTTCATCAATATATTCAAAGAAACAGGACTATCAAAGTGCAATACAAAATGCTCTTCTGGCACTGGAAAATGACAAGAGGATTGAGCATAGCCTAGGAATCGCTAAGGATCTTCTGGCACTGGGGATAGTCCACCAAAAAGCCGGAATGTCCGAAAAAGCATACGATTACTATAGAAGTTCACTTCTGGTTTACAAGGCTCTTGACATTAAAACTGAAATTGTAAAGCTATTGGGTTACCTTGAAGAAGTTTCAAAAGAGCTTGGATTAGAGGCAGAAGCTAATTCTTATAGAAATCAAAAAGAAGAGATAATGGCAGAGGCAAAGTGAGCTTTTTAAAATTGAGAGAGATTTTGATATCAATACTCAAAGGGTACGGTGATACGGGAAAGAGGGTGATGCTCCTATTTCTACAGACATGTGTAATTCTACTGGTTAGTGCTGTAATAGTATTTCCACTATGGTATTTTGCAACTCAATACACACAGGCTTTCACCCTTACTGTCGGTTTTTTAATACTGATATATATTTTTTTTCGCATAATCCTTAAGGTCAGAGAATTAGCCCGCAATACCAGACAATCGGGTGGAGATTTTTCTTCACTCCTAAACGACTTTTTCAAAAAATTGGGCAGGATTTTTTTTCTCCTATTCTGTATATTCATCGTTTTTATCCTGTATGTTAATGGTAATCTGGCAATCGCCATTCCTGTAACCTTACTCGTGATTTTAACACTTGGATATTTTATATATGGCAGGAAAAAGACTTCGGACAATCAAACTACATAAGAAATGTTATATTTTATTGGTTCTTTTTTTTCTTACTATCAATATATATCTATCTGCTGAATATCCTGAGATAAAAAAATTGGACAACTCTGATCTCTTCTTTAAACAGCTTCAGGAAGATATTCTAATTTATTATAGATTAAAGGCAAACGGAGATGAGATTCCTCCTCTTCAGTTGTATAAATATAGAACAAAGTCGGAACTCTCAATCTTTTCTCTGGCCGCACGACTCAACCTTCCCTATGAAGCTATTGCTACCTTAAACAGAGTAGATAAGGCAGGCACACTTCCTCCTGTTACCGAAGTTCTGTTTCCCAATATGCCCGGACTGTTCGTGCCGGAAAAACCTGAATCTGAACTGGAATACATCCTTATCTCAAGAAAAAATTTAACGGAAAAAGAGACAATAAACGTAATTATCAGGAAAAAAAACAGAGGTGAACGCTTTTTATTTTTTCCAGGGGAGAGATTCAATTCTGTAGAGCTTGCTTACTTTTTAAATATTCTCTTTATGTTTCCTGCCGAAAAGGGCAGAATTAGCTCTTCCTTCGGATATCGTGCAAACCCTTTCTCGGGTAAAAAGCACTTTCATAGGGGTATAGATATAGCCGCTCCCAGAGGAGCAAAGGTTCTTGCAGCCCGCTCGGGAACTATCACCGGGATAGGCTATGACGATACTTACGGTAACTATGTGATTATATCTCACGACGGAGAATACGAAACCATGTATGCCCACCTCGAAGAGAGAGTTGTAGAGTTGAATCAAAGGGTACTTTCCGGTATGATAATCGGAAAAGTTGGGAGCACCGGCCTTGCTACCGGTCCTCACCTTCATTTCGAAGTAAGAAGAAAGGGAGAAATTAAAAATCCCCTTCTGCTTCTATCCGAGGAATACAGATGAAATGGGCTTTTTCTGTTTCTCTCTCTATTTTTTCTCTAATATGTATGAAATCCCTTTATGCAGATAACATAAGAGGTCCGATCGTAGAGGAGATAGTTTTAAGCCCTGGGCAACTTCATGATAAAGAGTATTCACTTCGTCTTGAAGAATTGATGGTAATTAGTATCGACCCTGATAGCAGGTTTCTAATGGGAGTGGATGTGGAGATATCAATTCCGGAACAGATTCAGAGGTACAGAGACAGCTTTGCCTTGATGTTGTTTAAAGGAATTGAACCCGACCTACAAAAAGATGTATGGGATTACCGGGGTGAGAGAATCCTTTTTACCGTTATTCCATCGATGAGAAGGTTATTTATAAGAATACCCATTATAGAAAAGGCAAATTTTCGTGCTGCACCCGGAACTGTCTTTCCTGAAAAACCTGTTTCACTCCAGGAGTTTCCCATAATCATCACCATTCTTCCTGTAATGAAGGGCATTCCGGGTTCGGTGGAGGAAAGCATTTTTAAAATTAAAGCAAATCCCATACTTGAAGAAAGGGGTATTCTTCTCTTAAAAATTGAGACAGAGGGGAATAAGCAGATTCCCGAAGATATGGTGAGTGTATATATAGACGAGAAAAGAGTACCCTATCCGGAAAGTGAGTATATACTGGATGCAGGAATTCACAGGCTTAAGGTTGAAGCCGGCAATTATAAATCAAAATCTGTTTCTTTCGGCATAGAGAAGAGTCAAAAAAGGAAGCTGACGGTAACTCTAGAAAGGGATATTCCAAAACTATTTCTGGAGGCACCTGAAAATACAGTTGTATTTCTGGACGGAGAAAAAATAGACTTCATTCGGGGAAAACCAATAGAAATCGAGGAAGGAGAGCACACCATCCTTTTCAAGATAGGAGACTATACTCTCAGTAAAAAATTCGCGGTCGAAAGGGGAAATACCTATACAGTGATGCTTTTTTTAGATATTTTAGTCCAAAAGGATTAACTTTTTTTAAAATTTTTACGATATTAATTAGTGTCGGTTGTATAATATAGTTCCCCTCCCAGTTTGCTATATTATTAACTGACACAAGGGTTGGCCGGTTCTATAGAACCGGCCTTCCTATATTATCAACAGAGCACCGACTTCCATTGTGGTGAATATGAAAACATTCTTCGTGTAATGTAATCTTGACAAATTAAGCGCTAATTCTTACCCTATTGTAGTACCATGTTCTCCAGGAAAAAGAGAGTCTTAATAGAAATTATACTCGTTTTCTGTTTTGTTTTCGCCATTATAATAGGTGTAGCGATAGGTCTTGCTATCGCTACAACAAAAAATATTCAAGCAACGGAAAAAATAGGAGAATATCAACCTGCACTTCCCTCACAGGTACTCGACAGGAATGGAGAACTGATAACCGAAATTTTTGCCGATGAAAAAAGGGAAATTATTTCTATTGATGAGCTTCCCAAACATCTGATTTACGCACTCATAACCAGAGAAGATCAAAAATTTTTCGAGCATCATGGGTTCAGTGTACGGGGTACTCTCCGTGCAGCCTGGAATGTTCTTATGGGTAATTACTTCTCGGGAGGTAGTACCATTACACAGCAGGTTGCAGGTCAACTTTATGCAGACCGTACTAAAATAACCCTTCGTCGAAAATTACGGGAACTGTGGTATGCCCTTCAACTAGAACGCAGCCTCACAAAAAACCAGATACTTGAGTTGTATCTCAATAGAGAATATTTCGGACATAATACATACGGAGTGGAAGCGGCATCACAATTTTACTTTGGTCATTCAGCCAGAGATGTTACACTTGCAGAAGCTGTAATGCTGGTAATTCAACTTGCAAACCCTGCCAGGTACTCTCCAATAAAGTATCCTGAACGGGTAAAAAAACTTCAATACGAAGTATTACAGCAAATGGTTAACCTGGGATATGTAACCAAAGAGGAGGCGAATCTCTCATTTCAGAAGTTCTGGAATGAGTACGATCCAACGCGCTCAAATATAGCAAGCGCATATTTTGAAAACGAGAGCAAAGCACCTTACTTCAGCGAATTTGTTCGCCAACAGTTGGAAGAGATGCTTTACGGTTCTCTGGATATAAACAGGGATGGGTTTATAATTCATACAACTCTCGATCTGGACTATCAAAGAGCTGCCAGGGAGATAATGGACAAAGGACTTAAAAAAGTTAATGAGACCTATCAGGCCAATACTCAACAGAGACTTTCCTTTGTAGATAAGCAGTTTGTTCCTCTTGTAGATATTCTCGCACTCTCTTTCGATATTCCTGAGATAAGGGCGGTTAATGCGCAGCAGTTAAAAAATGGAATGGATGATTTTGAAAAAAATATAGCTCCGGTGCTGGATGTGCTTGCTCTTATGTTCGATTCAGAGGAGATCAATTTTATTGCCAACATGGCACATGCACAAAAAGCACAGGAAGCAAAAAAGACTACCGTTGAGGGTGCACTCATAACAATTGACAACAACACGGGACACATCCTGGCCATGATAGGCGGAAGCGATTTTACAGTTACAAAATTGAATCGGGCTACACAGGCTAAAGTTATGCCCGGTTCTTCCTTCAAGCCCCTCTATTACTCGGCCGCAATATCTTCGAAAAAACTCACCGAAGCTACCCTGATATACGATGCTCCCGTGGTATTCTGGAACGAAGATGGTACTCCCTATACTCCAAGCAATTATATGGGAAGGTGGGAGGGGCCGGTACTCGCCTGGTATGCCCTTGCCCATTCCATGAATGTTCCCTCTCTGAAAGTACTCGATATGATCGGATTTGACACCGCCATAAATAGAGCATCGAGGTTGTTAGGAATAACAGATCCAGAACAAATAAGAAAAACCTTTCCCAGAAAGTATCCCCTGGGTCTTGGAATTATCGGTATTGCTCCGATCCAGATGGCCAGAGCTTTTGCTACTTTTGCCAATGAAGGCAAGGAGGTCGAACCTCTGGCAATTACCTATGTGGAAGATCGCAGGGGGAATATAATACTGGAGCCAGAAAAAGAACTCAGAGCCAGTCAAAAAAGAGAGGGAGAAAATATTCAGATTTTAAGTCCTCAAAGTGCCTATATAATGGTGGATATGCTTAAAAGGGTAGTTAAATCAGGAACTCTTGCATGGAGCAGAACCACGGCTAACGATTTTGACGGTATGCCAATGGCTGGGAAAACCGGTACGACTCAAAACTGGTCTGATGCATGGACTGTGGGTTTCTCACCCTATATGACCACTGCAATATGGTTTGGCTTTGATTTACCTGGAAACTCACTCGGGATAAACCAAACAGGTGCTACAGCAGCAGGACCACTGTGGGCCGAATATATGAAGAAAATCCATGAAGATCTACCAATAAAAAACTTTCAGAAGCCGGACTCGGGCCTGACAGAGGTGAAAGTCTGTAGAAAGTCAGGACTGCTGCCGACAGAAGAGTGCAGCGAAGGTACCGTAGATTTGTTTTTCCTCTCCGGTACTGAACCACGAAGATTTTGTGATCTTCATAGTTTTGAAAAGAAGAGGGATGAACAGCTTATGGAGAGATTAAAAAGAGCAATACTAACAGAGGATATCAATATCGATTACCGACTGCCTGAGATAGAGGAGAATATTCTAGAGGAGTATAGATTGGATTCAGAACTCGAAGAATCTCTGAAATCCTCCATGGATGGAAATCCTCTTCTCGATTAGAGAGCCAGGAGTAAAAATGAAAAAACTGTTATATTCAAAAGATCACACATGGGTTAGACTCGACGGAGAAAGAGCAGTAGTTGGTATATCGGATTTTGCCCAGGATGAGTTGGGTGAAATCGTATATGTAGAACTTCCGGAGCCGGGCAGCACGGTTAAAAGGGGAGATATTATATGTACAATCGATTCTCTTAAATCAACAAGTGAAATTTATTCTCCTGTTAGCGGAACAATAGAAATGGTTAATGATAGACTCAAGATTGATAAACAGGCATCCATAATCAATAAAGATCCAACGGGAGAGGGATGGCTTCTCGGTATAATTCTACAAAATCCGGAAGAAATGGAAGATCTGCTAACAGAGGCGGATTATAAGGCTTTTTTAAATAGCTAATTCAATGCAGATAAAAATCGATGAAATAGTAATTACTAACAGAATAAGAAAAGATCCAGGCGACCTTACTGCATTGATGAACAGTATGCAGATTTACGGACTTCTTAATCCTATAATTATCAATAAAAAGAAAGAGCTGGTTGCAGGGTACAGGCGACTCCTTTCTGCTAAAAAACTCGGATGGCGTACAATAGAAATAAAAGTGGTGGATAATCTGAATGAACTGGACAAGTTAGAGCTCGAAGTGGAAGAGAATGTACAAAGAAAGAACTTAAGTGAAGAAGAGCTTACTGAGGGTTATATAAAAATCGAGAAGTTAAGGAATCCTGGTTTATTAAAAAAAATCTGGCTTTTAATTGTAAATTTCTTCAAGAAGATCCTGGGCAGGTGAATTTGATTACGCTAGACAGTCGGGGATGCCAGTGTTCTCCAATATACTATAATCCGCATAAAAAGGTATAATCTAAAAAGCCGTTTTGGGGCAAGAAGCCCTGATTAAAACTCGAGATCCGAGACTTTAAGCCCTATTATATTTCCTTCAATATCCTGTACAAAGACTCTCTGTTCTTCGATTACTATTATTGTATATGGATTGATCTCCCGGGGAGAGGTGGCTGTAACTTTAAGCTCAGAATTAAACTTACCAAGGTGCCATTTACCAGAGACCTCTACAACTGCAAAAATTGTATCCTGGGTGTGCACCACTGCACTATTCTTAAAAATATTCTCCTTCGCCTCTCTCGCCGTTTCAAGACTCTTCGGATCAAGTAAAAGAAGCCGCACGGCTGCCGTTCCCTCTTCTCTGCCTGCCAGAACAAGTATAAAATTATTGAAAAAAGAGAAGCTCCTCTCTCTTATTGTATTTACAGCTGATGTAGTTAACACATCCCCGGTCTCGGGATTAATAAGGACCAGCCTGCCCAGTTGTTCCCCCTGCACTTCATTGAGGCTAAGGAAATAGAGGGTTTTCTCAGGCTCTAATACAGCATCATGTTTTACTGCCAAATCCGGTTCAGCTTCTTTCTCGGTTTCCGGTTGAGTTTTTTCCGGCTCTTCTTCTGCCACTCTCTCCGGAGCAGTCTCTTCCTGCTCTATTAGCCTTCTTGTATCTTCGGCAATCAGCTCCCTTTCCTCTCTTATTCTCTCTTCCCTTCTGGCGGTATCCTTTTTTTTCTTCTCAAGCTCCTCCCTGCGCTTCTCAAGATCCTCCTTCAACATGGCAAGGTCTTCCGCTTCATCGGCAGAAGCTTTTTCATCTGTCTCTTCTTTTTCAGACAACTGCTCTTCCAGCACTTTTAGCTCTTCTTCTTCCTTTGCAATTTTTTCTTCCGCCCGTTCCACTTCCCTCTCTTTCAACTCTACCATCTTTTTTCTATCCTCTGTACCCTTATCCTCACTTTCTCTCAATTCCTCAATAACCTCTTCTTTGGACAGCTCATCGGAGTCGATGGATCCAAAATCTTTTTCCTCTGCTATTTCGGTTAAAGGAATTACTATCATGGTATTCCCCGGCCAATCGCCGTAAAATGTGGAAAGGCCAACCTTCTCGGGTGATAGAAACTGCAATACTATCTGTTTATAGTTCTCTCTGAAATAGTCCATTTTTTTTCGAAAAACCGCATTGTAGTACGTAACGAATCTCGCCAGCAGATTTGCGTCTTCTTCTGAATAATTGTAGAAAGTACTTAAGAATCCAGAAATGATGAATCTTAAATTTCTTATATGATTTACTTCGGCTCCGGCTTCTATAATAAAAATATCTGCATCAAAAAGATCATTCTCAGAGGGGTCAACTGCATGGATAATACTGTATTTGCCGTAGTAACTTGTAGTGTTCTCTTCGATATTTTCAGCAAGGTATCTGCCTATTCCAAAGATCGCCTCACGGGTATCTATTCTATGGTGCGGTCCTTCATAGTTCTCAAACACTACCGGTTCTTCTGCACCCTTCATCAGTTCCTCTCTGGCAACTTCCAGAGCATAGGAATTGTGCAATAATAAACTCGTAATGAAAATTAGTATAAGGTGTTTTATCCTTCGCATTTTAAAAACCCCTTAAAACTGATAATGCCTTCTGTCTAACATCACGATTATAATCTTCCCTGAAAATATAAAGCAAAGCCCTTGCTGCTTCGTCTCCTAATTCACCATGATATTCTATTATCTTATCGATAGCAACAATTATCTCTTTGGCTATGGAATTATCGATTATCCGTCTTCCCTTTGTCTCTAACAGTTCGAGAAATCTCTTTCTTGCCAGGCCTTCTGGATCACTCCTCAAGTTTCCGATCGCTTCGATTACTGCAGCCAGTACCCTGGAATCGTACTCATACCTTAGAAAGTCGACAAGAAGAGACTGGGTGTAGAGATTACCGATCTCACCCATCAGAAGAGCAGCTTTAAGACGAATCTCCGGATAATTTTTTTCCCATCTGTTTCTGCTTTCGATGGGAGAGAATACACCCTGTCTTAAAAGCAATGTAAGAAGATTTAGAATATATGGTTCGGCTTTCCCTGGGTAACCTTTATTTATGCGTTCTTCTAGCTCCCGGATAGCTCGTTTCTTACTGTCTATAGAATCGGACTCTACAAGTAGTTTCAAGTATTTATATTCCATCTCTGCCTCAAAGAAATTATCAGTATTAAAAATATTCCACCCCGAAGTTATTGTTATTTTATTCCCTTTACAATTATCTTCCTCGTTACCTAAGTCAAGGGCATAAAAGATCCAGTCAGCTCCACCCGTAAATAGATAACCATTACATGCGATAACAGGAAAAACAGGAGAGAAATACATGGAAAAGACAAGGACCGGCTCTTCATCATAAGAGACTCTGTATAGATTTCCCCGGGGAGAAAATACGAAGAGACCACCCCTTACACCCAAAATGCAGGGGGTTTCCACACTCTCCGGAATTGATTGTTTCCAGAGCAACCTTCCGCTCTTATCGATTACAAATATCTTACCGGTTTTGGAGCAAAGATACAGTTTATTGTCTTTTAAAACCGGATATGTTTTTTCAGAGAAATCCATTCCTGTTTCATAATTCCAGAGGAGTTCTCCGTTACTCCCGATTGCATAAATAATTCCTTTCGAAGAGAGGATAAATATATAACCATCAGGATCTACCACAGGTCTTCCCAGGCTGCCATTGAGCTTTATCGACCAAAGAACTTCTCCCCAGGGCGTCAATGTTAATAGTTTTCCATCAAAAAGGGGGATATAAAGCCGGTTGTCTTTACCCAGAGTTACGGGAGCAGAGACCTCTGAAGAAGTCTCGATTTTCCATTTAATTCTTCCGGTGTGAGACAGTTTATATATCTCTCCCCCCTTCGTAGCAAAGTAAATACTACCGTCGGTACCGGTTACCGGTGGCCCGGGAGGGTCTCCATCACCATAGAGGAATCTCCATATCTCCTTTCCTGCAGGGTTAACCGCTACAATACCTCCCTTTTTTAGCCCGGCGTAAAGGGTACCGTCAACACCAACTGACAGTGAATCTGCGACTCGGTCTCCAAGATAATACCTCCATCGATGTATTCCACCGGAAGTAACTGCATATAGATACCTGTCTTCAGAGATGAAATATACCATCTTTCCATCGGCAGAGATCATTGGCTCCCCTCTTATCGCTCCTCCGGTGGCATAACGCCAGGCTATTCCTACCTCTTGTGAAGCGAGGAGCATAGGAGAAGCAAAGAGAATAAAAATTGTAACTACGCTATACCTTATTTTTCTGCATAACATTTTTTGCTCGCTTGACTTCTCCTCTCTTTATATTTTAAGCTAATTGGAGAGGAATTAAAACGCTTTTAACAGGAGGGTCTTTTTTGATTGGTGAGAAAAAAATATACGATTTTAAAGTAGATTCTGTTAAGCAGAAGATAGTAAATACCATAAAAAAAGGAAGAGGAGAATGCACGGTTGCGGATCTGATAGCTTCAACGGGCCTACCCAAGTATCAGGTTGATAATACCATAAAACTTGTTGTTGATGAGTACGGTGGAAGGATGAAGGTTACCGAATCAGGTGAGATACTGTACTCATTCCCCGAGAGAATGCGGAGTAAGATTCATGGATTTAGGCCTGCAGTGAAAAGGGCTGTAAGGGTATTACTTAAAACTACGGGAAAGATACTGGCCTTCCTCTTTAAAGTATGGATTATGGTTATGCTGGTTGGATATTTTATTCTTTTTGTTGCCCTTCTTTTACTTGCACTGTTCGCATCAATTGCAGCCTCGGCCGCTTCAAAGGACGGGGATAGATCCCGATCGCGGGGCGGCGGTTTCGGTACTTTTTACCTTACTACTGTTATAATAGACCTCTTTATACGTTTGTGGATTTACTCAAGTATTGTTAAAATAGATAAAAGAAGACAGCCAGGAAAAAATCCGCTGTATAAATCGGTGTTTGCCTTTGTATTCGGAAGCGGAAATCCCAACAGCGATTGGGAAGAAAGAGAGAAGATCGGAGTGATTAACTATATCCGAAGCAACAGGGGAATTATAAGCACAGAAGAGTTTATGGCACTTACCGGGTTGCCCTGTGATACTGCTCAGAGCAGGATAAACCGATATTGTATCGAGTATGAGGGGGAACCGGAAGTTACCCCCGGTGGGACTTTAATTTTTAAATTTCCGGAATTGATCCGTTCGGCAGAGATACCGGTATATTCAGCAGGACTTGCCACCGAAAAAAAGAAACTTATTCCCTTTAACAACAACAAATCTTCGACCAACCGATGGATCGCATTTTTCAACGGATTTAATCTTCTGTTCAGCTCTTACTTTCTATATTTTTCTTTTTTTGCCGAAAATATAATTCCAAACAGTGGCTTCTCTTCTCTTTATCTGTTTACAGCAACCTATCTTGCCGTGCTGACAGACCCAACCTTAATTCTTGCCGTAGGGCTTGGTGTTGTCCCCTTTTCATTCTCTGTGCTTTTCTATCTCCTGCCATTTATGAGACGCCTCTTGGAGAAAAGAAAAAATGAAGAAATTAAGAAGGAAAATTTTCGTAAGAAAATCTACCAGAAAGTTCTTGATAACCCATTGGGTATAGATCCAGAAAAAATCCTTCCTGCCGGAAGGGAGGAAGCTCCAAAAAACTGGAAGGCTTTCAGAGAAGGATGCATAAAAGAATTGGGCTCGTTAAAAGAAGCGGAAATTGAAGAACTCGATAAGGGTAAATATATATACAGCTTTCCGGAACTACTGCGAGAGAAGAAGGATATAGAAGAGTATCGGAAGAAGGTTGATATGTCTGAATACAAACCGGGAAAAACAATATTCGACACGGGAGATCCCAATAGAGAGGAATAGAGGGAGTGTTAGCTCTTTATATTTGAGAAAACATTTAAATCATTTATAAGTGCCACAAAGATGGTGCTTTTTTAAAAGAAAAAGGCTTACGAGGGAGACCGCACCATCCTTTGTGGCAATAAAAAGGCAATTATATTTAGAAAGTGAACAACCTGCGACGAAGCCTGTGGGTTTCTAAGTCGAACTGAAATTGTCAAATTTCAAAACCTGACCCCCCGGTGTCTTAATACAGCCTGAGCAGCCGATAACCTTGCCAGAGGAACCCTGTAGGGGGAACAGGAGACATAGTTAAGCCCCGTTCGATAGCAAAAATCTATAGAGCTCGACTCCCCTCCGTGTTCACCGCATATACCGATCTTAAGGTCTTTCTTTGCGCTTCGACCCTTTTTTACTCCCATCTCTACCAGCTGACCCACGCCTCTCTCATCGATAGACATGAAGGGATCTTTCTCAAGAATATTTTGCTCAAGATAGTGAGGAACAAAACTACCCACATCATCTCTGGAGAATCCGAAAGTCATCTGCGTAAGATCGTTTGTACCAAATGAGAAGAAGTCTGCATATTCGGCGATTTCGTCGGCTGTTAACGATGCCCTGGGTATTTCAATCATTGTTCCAATCTTGTACTCTATTTCTGTACCCTTTTCTTTAAAAACTTTAGATATGACCTTTTCTGCATTTTCTCTTAAGATCTTAAGTTCCTGGTAAGTACCAACAAGCGGAATCATGATCTCTGGGAGCACCTTTACCCCTTCCTTTGCTACTTCACAGGCTGCTGTTATAATTGCCTCTACCTGCATGTCATAAATAGCAGGATAGGTTACGCCCAATCGACACCCCCTATGCCCTAGCATGGGGTTTAATTCGTGTAAAGATTGGATTTTTGCAGTAAGTTTCTCTTCGCTGAGATTCAATTTTCCGGCAAGCTGCTTTACCTCTTCACCGGTTTTAGGAACGAATTCGTGCAGTGGCGGATCCAGAAGACGTATGGTTACAGGATAACCATCCATCGCCCTGAATATCCCCTTAAAATCCT
The DNA here is from genome assembly GCA_003645645.1 of Spirochaetota bacterium. Taxonomy (GTDB): domain Bacteria; phylum Spirochaetota; class Spirochaetia; order SPDA01; family B32-G16; genus B32-G16. The sequence continues at coordinate 15,487 of QNBH01000053.1, forward strand.
CCTTTTGCAGAGGCATAAGTTTTTTTAGTACTCCTGCTCTTGTCTCGTCATCTTCGGCAACTATCATCTCTTGAAAGATTTCTAACTTACCTTCACCGAAAAACATGTGTTCTGTTCGACACAGACCTATTCCTTCGGCTCCGAAACTCCGAGCGATTTTTGCATCTTCGGGTTGATCTGCATTGGTACGAACAAGGTATCCCTTGCCATCAACCCCTTCCCGAACAACTTCCTTTCTAATTTCGTCAGCCCATGTCAAGAACTCGCCCAGCTCACCGGAAAGTGAAGGCTTTTTGAGCGAAATTTGCCCTTCATATACTTCTCCCGTGGAGCCATCTATTGTAATCCAGCTCCCTTCCTCGAAATTTTTATCTCCAATGCTCATAACTTTTCCAGAAATAGAAACATCCCTACAACCAGCAACACAGGGCTTCCCCATGCCCCTGGCTACCACTGCCGCATGACTGGTCATCCCACCCGTTGAGGTAAGTATTCCTGAAGCTACACTCATCCCCCCGATATCTTCAGGCGAAGTCTCTCTTCTTACCAGAAGTACTTTCTTACCGTCCCTTGCCCATTTTTCCGCATCTTCGGCTGTAAAGACTACCTGCCCGTTGGCGGCACCTGGAGATGCATTCAGACCTTTTGCAATTGGGTCAAGATTTTTCTTGTCTTTAGGATCTATCATGGGATGTAGTAATTGATCGAGCTCTTCAGGAGATATTCTTGCAATTGCCTCTTCTTTATTTATTAGATTCTCTTTTACCATATCGACTGCACATTTTACAGCGGCAGGTCCTGTTCTCTTGCCCGTCCTTGTCTGTAAGATATAGAGTTTGCCCTGTTGAGTCGTAAACTCAATATCCTGCATATCCCTATAGTGTTTCTCCAGCTTATTACGAATCTCAACAAGCTGGTTATATATTGTGGGATTGTTTTTCTCAAGGGTTTTAAGTTCTTTGGGAGTTCTTATTCCTGCAACTACATCCTCCCCCTGAGCATTTTCCAGATACTCTCCGTAAAAAATATTCTCACCGGTAGATGGGTCTCTTGTAAAACAAACCCCTGTACCCGAATCTTCACCAAAATTGCCGAATACCATTGTCTGAACGTTGACCGCCGTACCCAAAAGCCCAGTAATATGGTGCAGCCGCCTGTACTTGATAGCCCGCGGATTCTCCCATGAACCGAATACCGCATTAATAGCTTCCCAGAGCTGTTCTTCCGGATTCTGCGGAAAGTGTTCTCCTACATGCTTTTTGAATATTTCTTTGTATTCAGGCACGATGGTCTTAAAATCTTCAGCTTCCAGCTCTATATCGGCCTCTACCCCTCTCTCTTTTTTCCTTTTCTCAAATGCTTCTTCAAACTCCTCATGGGGTACTCCCTTGGCTACATTCCCAAACATATGAATCAGTCGCCTGTAGGCATCCCATGCAAATCTCTCGTTACCGGTTTTTCTGGCAAGTCCCTCAACTGCTTCGTCGTTTAAACCCAGATTAAGAATAGTGTCCATCATCCCAGGCATGGATATTGCTGCACCGGAACGAACCGAGACAAGAAGAGGATCATCCTTGCCTCCCAGCTTTTTTCCCATTAACTCCTCGAGTTTCTTAAGATTATCGTGCACCTCTTCTCTCAAGCCTTCGGGATATTCCCTGTTATTTTTATAGTAAAGGTCACAAACTTCAGCAGAGATTGTAAATCCTGGAGGTACCGGTATGCCCAAATTAGTCATTTCGGCCAGATTTGCACCTTTCCCACCAAGGACATCCTTCATACTCGCATTCCCTTCGGCTTTCCCGCCGCCAAAAAAATAAACATACTTGTTCTTTTCCATAGAAAATTCAATCCCTCCGTAATTCATAATTTTTAGAAATAATGTTTGTTCACTATTCGTTTATTCCGGCTAATCCAATAAAACATTGGAATAATACAGCTTTAAGACACCGGAAAATTTTTTGTTAGCTTAAACTATAAAAAAACAGCCCGTCTGTCAACCGACGGGCTGTTAAAATAAAGATTACAAGATTAAGCGCTGTAGGATTCAAGATATTGACTTCTCGAGGGATGCTGTAGTCGTTTCAAGGCCTTCTTTTCGATCTGTCTGATCCGCTCCTTGGTCAGATTGTATTTATCCCCTATCTCTTTTAGAGAGAGAGGATGCCTTCCGTTCAACCCGAACCTGTACTTGATTATTTCCGCTTCTTTCTTACTCAACGTTTTTAACACATTGTTTATATCCTCTTTAAGGGATTTCTCAACAATTTCCTCTTCCGGATGCCTGTATCCGCTGTCTTCGATAAAGTCGCCCAGGATTGAAGAATCTTTCTCTGCATATACGGGTGTCTCAAGAGAGACCAGGTCTCTGGAGATGTTTAAGAGATCTGTTACATGCTCAGGATCCATATTTACAGCTTTTCCTATTTCCTCCATCGTTGGTTCTTCTCCCTTTTCTGCCTGAAGATGTTTTCGTGCTTTTTCAATCTGTACCAATTCGTTTGCCCTGTTGAGGGGCAATCTGATCATTCTGGATTTCTCACATATAGCTTTCAATATTGCCTGGCGAATCCACCAGACAGCATAGGAGATAAAATGATAACCCTTATTAACATCGAACCTTTCTATGGCATTCATCAATCCAATATTACCTTCGCTAATAAGATCGGAGAGTGGCAAGCCCTGGTTCTGATATTTTTTTGCAACATTAACTACAAATCTTAAGTTTGCCTTTATCAGCAGATTTTTTGCCTCCTCATCACCTTCTGCAGCTCTACGCGCGTAACGATCTTCTTCTTCTCTGGTTAAGAGAGGCACTTTATTTATCTCTTTAAGATAGATTGAGAGTATGTTTTCATTATCATTAATACCTCGGGTGGTATCCAATTTCTTCTTCTTTTTCTTTACAGACATTTTTCCTCCCTATAATAAATATAGCAATTACCATGCCAATATGAGCGAGACAGGTGAGGAAAATAATTCTTTATGTTATAAATATATATTTTTTATTAAAATACCTTTCGTTTTTAATAATATAAAAATTGTTTCATTATTACAC
>QNBH01000054.1 GCA_003645645.1 Spirochaetota bacterium
CAGGGCTTAAGAAGCACATAGGGGAGATACTGGAAGGGATTGCAGAGAAGGTGCTCGATGAGGAGAGCCGCTCTTTTCTCGAAGCCCTTTTCCAGTATATATTAAATGAAGGCAGGATCGATGAGGAGAGCCTTAACAGGGAGCTTGAGAGGGCAGAGTTTAAGGAACAGAAGGAGGTGTATATGACCATAGGTGAGAAGATTATAAAAAGGAGTAAACAGGAAGATTTAATCCGTCTGCTCGATAAGAAGTTTAGTCTTACCGAAGAAGATCTGGAGACCATTAAAAACACCATGGATGTTAACAAGCTTGATGCAGCAATAGATGCCTTTGTTTTCGCCGAAACGAAGGAAGAAGTGTTAAAGCTGTTAAGGTGAAGCCAAAGCACCTACCAAAAGTAAAATGCAATTTTTGCCACATCGGTGTAATAATTATATATCACTATGATGTAATAGGAGCATGAAAACACTCCCTTTTACAGGAGATCCTCATTTTTAATTACGCAAGCGGTGGGGTAGCAATACTCTTAGTTTCTCTTCCCATAGTTCTTCTCTACCCGCTACCTGTATTCACCGGTTCTGACACTTTCAACCCATTCTCTATTGTTAAAATACCAACTTACAGTCTTTTCAAGTCCCGGCTCCAAGGTGTAGCACTACCGCCAGCCAGGCTCATGCTTTATCTTCAAACAGTTAATCGCATACCGCCTCTAATGCCCCGGCCTGTGCTTTACATTAGAATCATCAGGGGGATAATCTTCTCGGGAAACTGATAAGGACCGTATATGCTTCTGTCTACATGGGATTCTACTGCAAAATATACTACTTGGATTTCACAAAAATGTACTTAATCAAAGCTGGACATTATGCCACATTATCTAATTCATCCTTCTCCTCCATCTTTACATGATCAAGGTATCCAACTTCAGATTTCACCTTACGATGCCGGACGGCATCCGCTTTCAGTTGTAGTATCCAGCGGTCCAGGAACTCTTTACCACGTGGGCCCTTGATCATCTGAACGAAGTTCTCCGCATTTTCTAAGACTGCAAGCCGGACAATTGACTGCACCGTTATTGGTCCAGATTGAGAGTTTATAGAAACCAGCTTTGCAATCTCCTTATGGAAAAGGGAGTCTACGCAGGTCAGCAGGAATAACGTTATTGCTACTCCTTGTTTACTCCTGACGCAGGCCCCCTCCATATTCAATTGCTGCTTCGTATTTCTTAAAAAACTCTTCAATCACCCAGCGATGAAAGTATTCTTTCACCAGCTTTACCCCCTCCCACGTAAGCTCATTGGTGATCAGATATTTCTCACTGCCTTTCTCAGGGTCATAACTGTATACAACTTTGTGTAATCCAGGAAGAGCATGTATACTACATGTCTTTTCCTTGATCTAATACAATACCTTCTCTTCTTTCCCAGTGGATAGGTCTCCTCCAAATCCGATCTTCCGCTGCCGCTGCACTTTCCCCATAGAGCCAATAAGGGAGACCTTCCGGTACCACTTCTTCCGCTTCCGTCCCCTTCTTTTCTCCTCTTGCCTTTTGATCGGCTCCCGAATGGTGGTGTTGGTTTTTATCTCCAACACATACCGTAATCCCATCCACCGCAGTTCCCTCACAAAAGGCTCTACACAATACCAGCTATCAGCCAAGACCACACCACAAGGAAAACCTCTGCGCATCCCCTCTTGAATCAGCTCTAAGGCCAGGTCGTTCTTAGTCTTCTTCCCTCCTTTGAAATAGATCCTCCAGCCAATCGGAAACTTGATCACTCCCCCTTCTGAATAGTAAAGAAAGACTAAACACTTAGCCGATACATTCGTGCCAAACACATGATCCCAGTGCCGACATACCCCATAGATGAACTTGCACAGCTTCGTGTGATGTTCCATCGTATCATCGATGATAAACCGTCCACCTTTCAACTCATAACTCTGCAGCAGCATCTTTGCATATGCGTTCATCGCATCTTTCACGTTAAACTTCGCTGCTTTCAGACAGTGGGAAAAAGCGTTGACTGTCCTTTCCTTTAACCAACTGCGACTCACTTCTTAAAAGATTGAATTTGCTCGACAGAATGACCGTTGTTGCAATCATCATCAGATTATTCAGCTGTATTTAAGTCACCACGCCTCGTAGAAATATAAACCCTTCTCTGATTAGTGTTAAAATATCTATACACGGTATCATCTTCCCCTCCCATGAGATTTGATACCTCTATTCTCTATTTTATAACCCTCTGGTATTTTTTTTAATCATTTATTTATATTTTTGTGAAACTCAAGTATTTAGCACTTAAGAATAAAAAAACCCGGACTGATTACCGGGTTTAAGAAATCCAGCAGAAGAGTTTCCATCGTTTTCTCTGTATCTGGATCCCACAAAAATAAATTTTAGAAAGTTATGTAGTATCATCATGCCGGTTCTACCGGCCTGAAACAACAGGCGGTTCCACGATGGTTACCTCCTGTTCCTTTCTTTTCATATACAAATTATACCTCTAAATCTGGTATTTGTCAAACCTTTTATTAAAAATATTTTCTTTAGGAGTAAACCCACGATAAACGAGATCCAGGTTTTTTATATTTCCCTGCCTGTCCATAAAATCCACCCATTTACCCTCTTCGAGTAGTATCTGGTTTGGTTTAAACCTCGACTTGTAGCTCATGTGACTGTTTTCTCTTATATAGTATCCTAGATAAACGAATCTTAGCCTCCTTTCAATTGCTATTTCTATCTCCTTAAAAATTGACAGAGTACCGGGACTTTCTCTGCGGTAGGAATCATCATAATAGCAATATACCGCAGAAAGAGCCCTCTCTGTAATATCAATATGGGAAACTGCAATAAGTCTATTGTTATCATATATTGATAGTTGATAGTTACCGGGTAATGGGGTAAAGAATGTTTCCAGATAATCCATGTAGGTATCGGGGGGACTATCTTTAAATCTCTTTTTATGTATTGAATACAGGGCGTATGTTTCCTTTGAAGGTATTGGTTCGGTCAATTCAATTCTGAAATGAGAAGCCCTGTTAAATAATCGTCTGGCAGACCTGGGAAAGGTAAAACCGGCGAGGGGTATGCGAAGTGGGATACAGGAGTGGCAGTCTCCGCAAACTGGTCTGAAAACATATCTTCCGAAATGTCTGTATCCCCTTTCAAGAAGAAAATCAAGATCGTCTACTGAAAGTTGATCTACAATGAAGTGCTCAATCGTGCTATTTCTATCAAAATATGGGCATGTTGTTTCAACATATTCTGAAAAAACAATATATCCGTACATCTTTATAAAATTGTAAATAAAAACCCCTTAAGGGAAAAGGAGGTGAAAACCCTTAAGGGGCATTAGAAAAAGGAGGTCTTTATTTAAAACACAAATGCTCTTCATAATATAAAACTAATAAAAAGAAAAAAAGTAACAAGAATTATACGGAATCTTGCGACAGAAATAAATATATAGTATAAGCTTTTATAGTAAATGGTTTGCCATGAGCCGGAGGTTAATAATGAAAAGTTTACGAATAAGAGTAATTGGTGTATTTGTTATCGTATTGATAATTCTTCTCCTTTTTTGCCGAATATTTTATTCGGTTTATCTGTTAAAAGATATGGGCACTCTCCTTGAAAATGCAGGGCTTTTTATAATTTCTGTTTTTGTTCCTATTTTAATAGCTTCGATAACTCTATATTTAAGGTTAAAACCTCTGGAAAAATATGCCTCCGGTAATAGCCATTACCCGGAATTTTCGACGGAAGAAAAGGTGAAGGCTCTGGATGTCTTCAAGGAGATTCCCCTTATTGCTGTCATCTCAAGCCTGATGGTTTTTCTGGCAGGAGCAGTTACTTCTTCTCTTTCACATCCGAATGTTACTTACATTACTCTTACGGTTCTCTACTTTATTGCAGCAGGTTTCACTGCCTCTATCCAGATTATCTTCTCTGTTGATCTTATAACGTTTAAACCCAGATCAATGATAGAGATAACTACCTTTGAGCCGGGCAGAAGTAATATGGGATTGAAGAGAAGAGACCTCCTTCTATCCTTGAGTTCACTATTTTTTACACTCTCTCTGCTTATACCGGCCGGTTACGGATTTATAAGCAATCAGAACACGACAACTAATTTTACAACCGCCACATTTTTTTTTCAAATGGGGATACTCGCAGTTATAATATTTTTAATCATAGCTTCAGTTCAATATACCTCTTCCACAGTCAAATGGACTGAGATAAATTGGCTGGCCGAACGATTGGAAAATACTGCATCAGGAAACCAGGAACTTTCGACCAGATTAAATATATTACAATTTGATGAAATAGGCTTTCTTACTCACAACATCAATCGCCTTTTAGATAATTTTCGTACACTCATAGAGAGAGTCAAAAACATCACCTCTGCTATAGTGGAAAAATCCTCATTATCAGAAGAATCCATAGGTGAAGCTTCCGGTACTGTGGAAGAAGTCATCTCATCGATAAATGAAATAGAAAACGATGCAGACTCACTCTTAAAAATTGTCTCCCGGATGGACTCGGTTATCAAGAGTGTGCTCTCATCACTCGATGACGCCTCTAAAAGCGTGGAGACTCAGGCCAGTTTTGTTGAAGAAAGCTCTTCTGCCATAACAGAGATGACGGCAAATATCGGTTCTGTATCCAGAATAAGCAATCAGGCCAATGACCTTGCCCGCAATTTGTTAAAAGTAGCAGAGGAAGGAGAGAAGAGGGTTCTGGACACTCTTAACTCCATGAAGGAAATCCAGGCTTCCTCCGAAGAAGTTAAAAAGGCTGTAAACGTCATATCGGGAATAGCTGCTCAGACAAATCTTCTTGCCATGAACGCAGCAATTGAGGCGGCCCATGCGGGAGAATCAGGGAGGGGGTTTGCCGTAGTTGCCGATGAGGTTCGGAAACTGGCAGAAAATAGTACCATAAACGCAAAAGAGATAATCTCTCATGTAACAAACATGGTAGAAAAGATAGAAAAAGGGGTCTCCCTCGGTGAGTCCATGGGAAAGGCGTTTGTGAAAATCTCTACAGATATCAATCAAACATCCGATTTGATACAAACAATATCCGCAGCCATGGAAGAACAGAAAGCAGGAGCCGATGAGATACTCAATTCAATAGAGTCTCTTATTGAGGCAACGGAAAATATAAAAACATTTTTCTCCGCTCAACTCGAGAAAAGCCAATCTTTGCGCAACACCTTTAATTCCCTAGAGAGTGCATCCGGCAAGATACTGACCGAGCTACAGGAGCAATCGAGGGACACTCAGAATTTAAGAGATTTGATAAATACACTCAAAAGTATTTCTTTAGAAAATACCAGGGCAGCAAAAGAACTTGAGGTGCTTACAGGCAGCATGGAGTTGCCGGAAAACCAAACTGGGGTTAAGCTTGTCTCTTAAGGTAAGAAATTCGGTTGACCACTAAAATAAAATCACCTGTGAGGTTATGGAAAGGTACTTCTCCAATGCCCTTTCGAAAGAATCATTTTCGGTATAGGAGAAGAGTGAATCTTCTATAATATTATTTGAGTCGGCTCTAAAATGCATGATAGGGTAGCGCATTGCGTAGAGGATGTTATTCATAGTGATTCCACGCTCGAGTAAATAATTACAGAAAGTGGTTTTTCCCAGAGCTTCATGTTCTCCTTTCATATCGTAAAGATATCCAATGGCATCACGAATCTGATCGAAGGGCCCTCTGGAATAATGGAAAATACGGCTTAGTGGCTTTCCGGACTTAAGAATGTTTGCCTTGATAAGTGCATCTCCCATATCCTGAATCATCTCATGGATGATATCGTAGGAGTGATTTGTACGAAGAATCATGGCTGCAATATCGGTCTGGTAGTTGTTCCTGTTGATAATTGCAGGAATATCGTAATTTATGACAAAATAGCCATCTATTTTTTTTATAGATTGATCGTCTACAAGCAGCATATCTTCTTCGGGAACCCGAATTTCAAAAAGCTCATTGTGAGAAATATTAAAAACTCTTAAAGCTTCGAAGGCGCCGATAATCGGAGCTTCTTCGAAGGGAGTGTGAAAGTAATTCTCGAAGCGCTCTTTCATAAAGGGAGTAAAAACAGCTTTCCCCTTTACTGTAAAGTACAGTTTATACCCATAGTGCTCTTCTACAATTCTGTTTTCTACAATAAAATCACCGGGAATATTGGCCAGATAGACGAGTTTTATTCTGTTTTTATAATTGCTGTTATTTCTAATTACCCTCAACAAAGTGCTTTCTACGATCACTCCGTTGGTCTCCGGTCGGAGATATACGAAGATATCGTTACAGTACGCTTCAGACGGGCCGGGATACGGTAAAAGTACTGTAGGCTCTCTTACTTTTTGTTCTACCATAATATAAGGATCCTCTTTTGTTTAAAATCGGCAGTTAACTTAAGTTGTTTAACGCCGTTACCTTGTTATATTTCAGTCCATGGGATTCGTCTCCTCTCGTATTTTTGCGAATTGAGGTTTAAGTATATCGTAGATTATCCTTATTCTATCATCGTAGTGCAAAAAGGCCGATTTCATGGCATTTATGGCGAGCTTCTCCAGATCTCTTAAAGTCAGATTGAAGTGTTTAACGGCAAGCGCCATTTCTTTACTCTGAGTCGTATTGCTCATAAGACGGTTATCTGTGCACAGCATTGTCCTGAAATGATTACGGTAATAGACATGGAAGGGATGTTCATCCAGAGATTTAGCAGCACCTGTCTGCACGTTGGATGAGAGACACATCTCCATGGGAACCCTCTTATCCCTTATAAAATGAGCCAGAGAACCCATCTTTTCTATCCTTGTACCGTGTACAACCATATCCTCTATAAGCCTGGTGGCATGACCTATTCGGTGAGCTCCACAGATTTGCAGAGACTGCCAGATCGACTCGGGACCGAAGGCTTCCCCAGCGTGGATGGTAATGTTGAAGTTTCTGTTTCGGATATACTGAAAGGCATCCAGGTGTCTCTTTGGAGGATGACCATATTCATCACCGGCAATATCAAATCCCACTACTCCCTTATCCTGAAAAGCAACCGCAAGCTCGGCAATCTCCAAGGACCTCTGCTGATGCCTCATTGCACAGAGAATCAGGCCGTACTCCGTTCCTGTCTTTTCTCTGCCCCGAGCCAATCCCTCCAGAACCGATTCAACAACCAATTCAAGATTCAGTCCGTTTTCAAGATGGTTGTGGGGAGCAAAGCGTATTTCTGCATATACCACATTATCGTCGGCAAGGTCTTCTATGGCTTCAAAGGCAACCCTCTCGAGTGCTTCTCTGGTCTGCATGACCCGGAGTACAACAGCAAAGCCTTCCAGGTAGAGTGAGAGACTTTGCCTGTTTGCACCCCTGTGAAACCATTGAGCCAGCTCCTCTGGATTGTGGGCAGGAAGCTCAGCTCCGTACTCTTTTGCAAGCTCTATGATCGTTTGAGGTCTTAACCCACCGTCCAGGTGGTCATGAAGTTCCACCTTGGGTGTCTTTTTTATCATCTCTTCTGTAACCATAATTAACTACTATTCTATACTGAAAAATAAAATTATGCAAAAGAAATTTTAGTTTGCGAGGCACTTAAGACGGAAAACCATTTGCTTAAATTAAGCAGTTGCATATATAATATTGATTCGTAAAAAATGTTATAGTACAGTCGGGTTTTGAGGCAACATGCCTCTTCTAGTAGAATCCAGTTTAAAGGAGATCGACTATGGCAGAGGAGAAAATACCCATCGGAATAATCGGTGGCAGTGGGCTTTACGGTATGGAAGAGTTGAAGCAGATAAAAGAGGTAGAAGTCAATACACCTTTTGGCAAACCATCGGGTAAAGTAATAACCGGTGAAATAAGCGGAAAGAGAGTTGCCTTTATTCCACGCCACGGTGTGGGGCATGTTTTTACCCCGTCTGAGGTAAACTACAGGGCAAATATTTTTGCTCTTAAGGTTCTGGGAGTACGATTTATTATTAGTGTGAGTGCCTGCGGAAGTTTAAGGGAGGATTTCCGTCCGGGAGACATTGTAATACCCGATCAGCTATTCGATTTTACAAAAGATAGAAAGAGGAGCTTTTTCGAAGGAGGTCTGGTTGCGCACATAGGAACGGCAGAGCCCTTTTGCCCCGAGCTCTCCCATATACTCTTTAAAGCTGCCGATTTTGGTGATACCAACGTACACAGAGGAGGCAACTTTATAACCATAGAGGGACCGCGTTTCAGTACCAGAGCCGAGAGCAACCTGTACAGAAAGTGGGGACTGGATATTATCGGGATGACTACCAGTCCGGAAGCCTTCCTTGCACGGGAAGCAGAGATTAGCTATGGCATAATGGCCCATGTAACAGACTATGATGTGTGGCACGAAGAGCCCGTCAGCACAGAGATGGTGATAAAGACTTTCGGGAAAAATATCCAGCATGCACGGAAAAGCGTTGTAAGGGCGGTAGAGATGATCGATCCAGAGGCCGAGTACGAGGCGCACAGCGCCTTAAAGGAAGCCTTTATTACCGATAAAGAGAGGATACCCAAGGACACACTGGAGAGACTCAAGCCCATTATTAGAAAGTATTTGGGAGGATAAAGGATAAAATGAGCGAGAAACAAACCGGTAGTTTTACCGGTACCGGAGGTGTTGAGCTTTTCTACCGTGTATGGTTACCAGAGGGAGAACCATCAGCAGTCCTGACAGTCGTCCACGGCTATGCAGAGCACAGCGGACGGTACGAAAATGTGGCAACCCATTTTACCGGAGAAGGCTATGCCGTTTACGCTTACGATCACAGAGGCCACGGAGAGTCGGGCGGCAAGAGGGCCTATACGGATAGATTCGATTATTTTGTGGATGATTTGAGGTTGTTTCTGGATATCGTAAAAAAAGACCAACCGGGGAAGAAAATCTTCCTTCTGGGGCACAGCATGGGTGGAGCTATTGTGGCTTTATATGCAGAGCGTTACGATGATGAGCCGGCCGGTATAATCCTTTCGGCTCCCGGTATCATTGTAGGAGGCAATGTGTCTCCCCTCCTGATACTCCTCTCTGGAGTCATTTCTGCTCTATCGCCAAACCTGGCCGTGGCGCCATTTGAACCCGATGTACTATCCAGAGATCGCGAAGTCATACTTAACTACAAGAAGGATCCCCTGGTCTATCACGGTAAAGTTAAAGCCAGGCTCGGAGCAGAGCTGCTCAAGGCAGGAAAAACAGTTCTTAGGCAGGCGGATAAAATAAACATACCAATCCTCATACTCCACGGTTCTGAAGATAAGGCGGCCTCTTCCGAAGGGAGTAAACTCCTCTATGAAAGAGTATCATCTGAAGACAAAACTTTACGCATCTTTGAGGGACTTTATCACGAAATCCTGAACGAACCGGAGAAGGAAGAGGTGCTTTCGGTAATTATTAATTGGCTTAAAGAGAGAGCCGGGTCATAGCTCCTCCCGGTCTGAAAGCTTTTTCTTTAAGTACTCTTCAGGATCACCCTTATAGCATATAAGCCTCTTTAGTACTTTTACCATTCGATTCAAATTACGACTGTTTTTCTCGTAAAGCTCATAAAACAGCGAAAGATCCTCTGTATACCGCATGTAGGTCATAATATAAGCGTTGTTTACAGGTATCTGTATGTTCATAAACCGTTCGGTCTTAAACAGGTGGAAAGAACTTTTAAGCTTAAGGTTAAAGGCTCTTATAATCTTCTCTTTTTTCTCAAGTTTCTCCTCTCTTCTTAACCCGGATGCATATACCACACTCAGCTCCCCATACAGAGATTGTATCAGCTCAACAAACCTGTTAAAATCTTCAGCAAAATCAACGGCCTCTCTGTAATGTTCAGAATCCATACCATACTTTTCCTCTATGAACGTTCTTGCTCCCTCTTCTCCCACAAAAGTAGCGAGTCTTTCGTTAAACTCTATGTAGTTTTTTAAAAATATTGTGGAATGGGTAAGCTCATGAATTATGAGGGAGGCAATCTGGTAAAGGGAATATTCAGTCATAAAGCTGTAAACAGGGTCGGTAAAAAAGCCAAGAGTGCTGAAGGCATCCACCCTGCGGATTATAACATCGTAGCCCTTTCTTTCAAGCCTCTTTGCCTCTCTTTCTGCATAATCCCTTACAAAAAACCCCTTATAGGGGAACTTACCGAAAAAGGGGTATGCCCACCTGTATGGGGCAAACCTATCCTTTTCACAGGCGGATACAACATCGACCAGATAATCCTTTTCCAGTTCAACATATCTTGTGTAATTCTTGTTTTTTTCAAGACCGATCTCTTCTACTGCATAATTCTTTATTTCTTTTACCAGTAATAAAAACTCCCTGAGCTCCGCGTGAGTATTTTCATCATTTATGAGCCTGTCAATATCCTCGGCATTGAATTGAAACTTAAGAATATGAAAACCCTGTTTCTCCAAATAACAGCCGTTGAGGAAAAACACAACAAATAGAACATAAAATAATCTCTTAAACAAGGCGTTTCCCTTCCTTTAGACGAGTAAGTGCAGATTCCCGATCTTGACTCTGGTGAGACCCTCCTTTATTGCTGTCTGCAGGCAGTTTGATGCAAGGCTCCTTGAAGTCAGCGGAAGATCGTTCATATAGAATCGGGGATGAAAAGCAAGCAAGCTGTAGGGAATCTCGGGATCGATGGATGCAATAAAACGGGCAATGTTTCCTATTTCTTCCTCATCGATATATCCGGGTACCAGCAAGGTGCTTGCAATAAGTGGAGGAGGATCGGGCCTCTCCGCAATGCGCCTGCCTGCCCTGCGAAAGTTTTCAAGTGTTCTCCTGTTTGTGATTCCCGTAAGGGCAATATGGAGGTCTTCATTCCAGGCTTTAAGATCGAACTTTACACATCCTCCCGTTTCTATTGCCATATCCATTACTTTATCGAGTAATCTGGGGTGCATGCTTCCGTTGGTCTCCCAGCATACCCTTAAGTACTTCCCCCTATTCTCTTTGATAGCGAGTCTTGAAGAATTGAGGGAGAAGGGTAGCTGCGGAGAGGGGTCTCCTCCGAAGTAACATATACATGATGTCCTTCTGTCGATATCTCCTGCAAGCTTTGCAGGTGATACCTTTCCAGGGAGGAGTGTCTTTTCCCTGAAATGCCAGTTCTGGCAGAAGAGACAGTTAAAGGAACAGGCATGGAAGAATACCGCCAGATTGAAGTAACCGTTCTCAGGCCCGCGTCTGTAAGAATACCCTGGGAAACCGGCCTCTGTACAACCGGCGCACACCCACTCACCAACACAGTTTGTGGGAAGAGGGTCGTGATACCATGAAAGTTTACCTTCCCGTGGTGACACGCCGACCAGCTTTCCCTCCCGATTTTCTCTGAGTCCGCAATAACCCATACCGCCGGCGGGAATTCTACATTCATTAGCGCATAATTTACACACAACCCCGTCTGTAGCCCTGGGAGGGCTCTCCGGTAATCCGAAGTAGAACCTGGAAGCCCTGTGCGCACTAAAGGCAACTGGCAGAGCCTCTTTCGGTTTCTCCCTTATGCACTTTACGCAAACTCCCAATTTCTCCGAAATAAGGGGGGAAGAGTTATTACAGACAAGGCAAAATCCCATGGTATTCTATATTAAAACAGAACTTTGATTTGGAAAATACTCCCATGCGGTTTCTCTTCTTCCCTTTTATTCAATACCCTGTTATTGTGATGGAAATGGAAAAAGAACGAACACTCTCCACAATAAAGATATTTCTTTTTTGGTTTCCACTTGCTCTCATGTGGATAATGATGGCAGTCGAACAACCTGTTATCACCGCTGTAATCGCAAGACTTCCCTTCTCCAAGGAAAATCTGGCGGTATTCGGAATAACTTTCTCCATAGCCCTTTTGATAGAGAGTCCGGTCATTCAGATGCTTTCAACAGGAACCGCTCTTGTAAAAGGCAGACAAACATACCATAGAGTACTTAAGTTTATGCATTTTTTAGCAATATCTCTCACACTTCTACATATATTGATTGCGGTAACTCCTCTCTACTCATTTATTGTGGGGAGAATAATCGGTGCACCGGAAGATCTCCTAGAGCCGAGCAGGAATGCCTTTCTGGTGATGGTACCATGGGCTGCCTCAATAGGATACAGAAGACTATGGCAGGGAGTTCTGATTCGTTTTGGCAAGACTGAGGTTATACCAATAACAATGATTATAAGACTCCTGGTCTCGGCCACAGTTCTGATGTTCGGATTTTTCACAAAGCTTTTGAGCGGTGCGGTTCTTGGTGCCCTCGCCCTTTCCGCCGGTGTTATCGCCGGAGCAGTAGCTTCCTATGTTTTTCTAAATAAAATTAAGAAACAATTCTTAACCGAAACTGAAAATGATGAAGAGAAACTATCGCTAAAAGATTTTGTAAGCTTTTATTATCCCCTTGCCCTCACCTCATTTATTATGCTGCTGGTTCGACCCATCATCACAACGGGTCTGGCAAGAGCCCCCGAACCTCTTGCCTCACTGGCAGTATGGCCTGTAATACACAGCTTCCTCTTTATGTTTAACTCCATGGCCATATCCTCCCAGGAAGTCATTATTGCACTATTACACGACAGGAAAAGCTATTATGCACTTCGTAAATTTATTTATCTTCTATCGGCAATTTTGGGAAGTCTTTTCCTCATCGTCTCCCTTACACTCTTAAGCGATGTATGGTTTAGAAATATAGTAGGACTTTCTGAAGAACTTCTTGAGTATGTTCATACACCCTTATTGATTTTATTTGTTGTTCCCGTGATTGTATCTTTTATATCTCTCTTCCGGGGTATTCAAATCGTTCATAAAAGGACAGGAAACATCTCCAGGGCTGTTGCACTCAACTGCATTACCCTGACGATCCTGGTTTTTACAATACCTCAATTACTAGCAATCCCTGGAGTTGTAATTGCCTCCCTATCTTTTGTCACAGCTCTTCTTGCAGAATTAACATTTCTACGTTGGTTGGGGTCAGGCCTTGAATTTTGACATCAGCACGAGAATTGATACTTTGCTATTTTTCTCCCGATTCACAGTTTGCACACATGTTGGAATCGTGATAGAGAACCCGCTTTATGGACAACCTTTTCCCACAGTAATCACAGTTTATCGAGAAGGGTAAAACAGCCTTTCTGTAATTTAAGAAAAAAAGAATTATTATCAAGGTTGCAGGAATCAAATATAGTGGGCTTAGATGAAATCTGATTATTAATAGATCGATAATATAGAGAAAAAGGATTGCTCCTGCGATAAGAAGCGTGGCTATTCTTTTTTTCTCACCGTAAGAGAGATGTCTCCGCTGTGAAAGGTTAAAAATTAAAACTGCAATCAGTAAAAAGGCCAGAGGTTTCTGTAATATCTCAGCCATCGCATTTTTGACTATAACAGAAAGGAGAAAAAGTTTCAAAGCCCGTTAGCTTTCTATTTAACGATTTTGTTCTGCTTTCATATCAGGATATTATTTACAAATGCCTCTGTTTCACGCAAAATCAGTTCTTCCAGATTTTCCTTAAACGGTCCGGGAATATGATAGAGTTTATAGCCCTCTTCAACATCGTACCCTCCCTGTTTTATTGCATCGCAGGTGGGGAAATAGCCAGGTGCCCCACCCGTATATGCGGAGAGGATCAGAAAATCAATCTTTAGGCGCTTTTTGATCTCC
The DNA here is from genome assembly GCA_003645645.1 of Spirochaetota bacterium. Classification (GTDB taxonomy): domain Bacteria; phylum Spirochaetota; class Spirochaetia; order SPDA01; family B32-G16; genus B32-G16. The sequence goes on from QNBH01000054.1 coordinate 13,667, forward strand.
TTCATCTCTTCTTGACAATTTCTTGATTCTGTATAAAAATAGTTCAATCAGTTAATCATTAAATTGATTGATTGATTTTAGTCTCTTAAGTCAATGCGAAGCGGGAGCTGATAAGGGGGGAGGAATACTATCCTCCAGAGGCACCCATAAAAAGGGAAAATTAAATCGTATGGATCGAGACGTACATGTAAATGGCCATAAATCACGAGATACCTCCCGGCTCAGAAGCCTTGAAGTGTGACGATTGCAACACGGGAGGAGCAGATTTTACACAACTGGGGTACTCGGGCGATCCGATGACAAGAGGAGGAAGATAGGAGGGGGGGGTGTTTCCCAGTAAACCGGATGATGAGTTTAAAGCCTATGCTTACGAACAGTTCAGCAGGATCGGGAAGGCTCTTTCATCTCCCCAGAGGTTGATAATACTCAATATACTTTGTCAGGGAGAACATACGGTAGAGGCTCTTGCCCGTTATTCCGGGCAATCGGTGGCTAATACCTCCAGGCACCTCCAGCACCTGAAGAGTGTTAACCTGGTAAAATTGAAACGCTCCGGAAAGAACATTTTCTATTCGATCCGGGATGAGGCGGCCTGCAATTTCTACATGAGCCTTAAAGAGTTTGCCTCAAATCAACTGGGTGAAATCCGTACCACTCTGGAGGAGATTTCAAGCAGTCCTTCTCGATCCCATTCGGTAAGCAGGGAAGAGCTTCTCAAGATGGTAACGAGGGGAAATGCCGTTGTAATCGATGTTCGGCCGGAGGAGGAGTTTCAACAAGCCCACCTCCCAGGAGCTATTTCCATTCCCTTGGAGGAACTGGAGAAAAGGATAGAGGAACTGCCCAGAGATAAAACCATAGTAGCCTATTGCAGGGGCAGATACTGTATTCTGGCAGATAAGGCCGTGGAGGTACTGCTTAAAAAAGGCTATAGGGCCGGTAGAATTGATGAGAGCGTAATAGAGTGGAAGAATGCCGGTCTGCCAATTGAAGAATCGTAAAACTTTATAGTAATATCCTGACGTTCGTCAGTCGTTATATCGATGGCACGGAAGCTGTATTGGGGGGGGCAGTCTTTGACATGAACAGGATCATGTCATTACCAGCCGTTCATCTGCAATATCTCTTATTAACGAAAGGAAAAAAATGGGAAGATTCAGAGAAGCATTGGAATCGAGACAGGAGTTTATCACAACCTGTGAGCTCATACCGGGCAGAGGATATAAAGGCAGAAATGTAGATCAGGCTCTCCAGTTCGCTTCGGAAGTTAAAGATTCGCCGGATATACACGCCCTTAGTTTAACCGATAATGCCGGAGGTAATCCCGCACTGAGTGCCGATGTTGTGGGTATCGAGATTCTCAACATGGGGGTGGACCTTATAGTCCACTTTTCATGTAAGGATATGAATCGAAACGCCATAGAATCGAGAGCGTACCTGCTGGCACGAAGTGGAATAGAGAACCTGCTGGTACTGACCGGAGACTATCCCATAATGGGATATATGGGTCTTCCTAAACCATCTTTTGATATGGGTGCGGTGAACGCACTCTACTTTTTAAATAATCTTAACAGGGGGCTTGAAATCGAGGCAGGGAAGAGGCAGGTTACACTTGAAAGTACCAATTTTTACCTGGGTGCAGTTGTTTCTCCTTTCAAGTGGACAGAGGCATCCTCTGTAATGCAGTACATTAAACTGGAGAAAAAAATCAGAGCGGGCGCCCATTTTTTTATTACTCAACTCGGCTTCGATGCCTTAAAACATATCGAGTTGCTCAAATATGTAAGAGAATACCTTGGTCTGGACGTTCCGATTCTGGGAAGCGTCTATGTGCTCAGCTCTGGTGCGGCAAGGTTTATGAACAGAGGTGAAGTTCCTGGATGTTACGTAAACGATAGACTCCTGGAAAAGATCAAGGAAGAATCAAAGACTCCAGATAAGGGGAAGGAAGCCCGGTTAAAGAGGTCCGCCCGACTGGTGGCAGTTCTTAAGGGCTTGGGTTACAATGGGGTTCATATCGAGGGGCTTAACCTCAGTGCAGAAGATGTCCGCTTTATACTGGAGAAGGCCGGAGAGATAGGAGAAAACTGGCGAGACCACCTTGGAGAGTTTAATTACTCGTCGGATGATAAACCTTTCTACTACTTTAAAGGAGGGGACAGCCTTGAGTTTTTAAACAAAAAGAAAGAAGATCTCGAACCCAATATTACTCCCAGAAAATCTATTTTCTCCCTTACCTTCTGGCTTACCAGGATTCTACATAAATTGATATTCATCGAAGGGACACCCGGCTGTGCCTTAATGAGGGGAATCTCGTCATTGGCAAAGAAATATCACTTTTTTTATAGAATTTTCCGCAGGGCAGAACACTTGACCAAGAGGGTTCTTTTTGACTGCAGAGAGTGTGATGACTGCGCCCTCTTCGAATCGTACTACCTCTGCCCCGAATCTCAGTGTCCCAAAGGAATGCGGGTCGGTCCATGCGGAGGAAGCAGGGTAAAGGGGCACTGCGAGGTGTTTCCGGAGCGGATGTGTATCTGGGAAAGAGTCTACTGGAGGGCAAAAAACAGACGGGAATGCCATAAACTAAACTATATCATTCCACCGAGGGATTGGAATCTCTACGAGACCTCATCCTGGATGAACTACTTCCTGAAATACGATCATTCCGCCAAAAAACTTGAGTTTTTTAACCATGTATACAAGGTTCCAGAAGACATGCATATCAGATGCAAGAGATAGGAGAGAGTATTTGCGTATCGAACCAAAGTGTTAATTTCCGCAAGGATTGTGTTTCTGATCTAAAAAGGGGCTTAGCGGTACCGGTGGTTGTTTACTTTGATGCAATAAGAACTACCTGACCTCTTATCTTAGTAATCATATTATAATTATTGACATTGATAAAATTAACATTTATAGTAATGATTGCAGGCGGAAATCCGCCCGGGTTTCTATATGAACCGGAGCATAAGCAATTCCATGTATAAAAATCCTCTCTCCCTAGTATCTCTATGCTACCAGTGAAAAAAATGTTCGAGCGGATGCCCCGTAAGCTTTGCAATGGATATCATGCCCCATCAAATCATGAGGCTTCTCCAGTTGGGATCAAACTCAAAAGCACTCGACTCCAATACGGAGTGGATATGCTCGGGATGTTTTACCTGCACCACACGTTGTCCCAACGATATAGATATTGCCGGAGTAATGGCAGACTTCGCCAAACCGCCTATGAAGAAAGTTCAATTTCTGAAAGACCGGTAGAAGTTTTCCACAGAGTATTTCTTAAAGAAATAGAGAGGTCTGGACGCATCCATGAGCTCTCAATGATTGCAAGGTATAAACTCCTATCAGGTCAACTTTTGAAGGACGGCGCAATGGGGATAAAAATGCTTTTTAAAGGAAAGCTAAAACTTGTACCAACCGGAATAAAGGGGAAAAAAGAAATTAAAAAGCTATTTAAAGATACCGGATCTGTACAATGAAAGTTACCGTCTATCCGGGTTGTTCCCTGGAATCGACAGCAAGTGAATATATGCATTCCCTTACCACTGTCTTTACATTGATGGATATAGAAATAGAAGAGCTTAAAGACTGGAATTGCTGTGGTGCATCGCTCGCCATACCGAGATCCGATATGGTTATCACCCTGACATCAAAAATCATAAGAATGGCTCTCGAAGCAGGAGCCAATGCCATAATAACCGCCTGTCCGCTCTGTCATACCAATCTGGATACCATACAGAGAGAAGCTGCTGTTTTAACAGACGTGGAGCTTAATCTGCCGGTTATATTTATCACGGAACTGATGGCGTTTGCCTTTGGTGAAGAGAACCTATCGGCTTTATGGAACAGGCATTTCATAAATCCGGCAAAAATATTGGAAGAGGCTGTCGAAGCGGGGTGTTAAGGTACAATGAGTATTAAAAATACAGAGCGAAATAAAAAAATCGGTGCAGTCATGGTAGTGGGAGGAGGCATTGCAGGTATGCAGGCCGTCCTCGATCTTGCCGACTCCGGATTTAAGGTCTACCTTGCCGAAGAAACTGAGGCAATCGGGGGGAGAATGTCCCAGCTAGATAAAACCTTTCCCACCAACGACTGCGCCATGTGCACCATTTCACCCAGATTGGTCGATGTTGATAAACATCCGAATATAGAGATTATTACCAGGACAAAGATCTTATCTCTCGAGGGCGAACCGGGCAGATTCAGGGCAAAAATACTAAAGTCACCATGTTATGTGGATACTGAGCTGTGTAATGCCTGCGGTGACTGTAAAGAGGTCTGTCCGGTTAAAACGGAAAACTCCTACGAACAGGGGCTTAACCACAGGAAGGCAATATTCAAACAGTACTCCCAGGCTTTACCCAATGCCTTTGCCATAGATAAAAACCCCCGCCCTCCCTGTGTCAGGGCCTGCCCTGCAGGTGTAAACTGCCATGGGTATCTCGCCCTTACCGCGGAGGGTAAGTTTGCAGAGGCGGTAAAACTAATCTATGAACGCAACCCCTTTATTTCTATTTGCGGAAGAGTGTGCCACCACCTCTGCGAAGGAGAGTGCCACCGCCAGGAATACGACGAACCACTCGCAATAAATCCGGTCAAACGCTTCCCGGGAGATTGGTCTATCGAGCACCCGGAAGAGTTAAAAAATGTCTTTGAAAAACAACGCAGGAGAGATCGGGAAGACAATTATAAAGAAGACAACAGGAAGCACAAAATCGCTATAGTGGGTTCGGGGCCGGCAGGACTGACCTGTGGTCTTGATCTGGTTAAAGCGGGCTACAGCGTAACCATCTTCGAGGCGTCTTCCGACTTCGGAGGGATG
>QNBH01000055.1 GCA_003645645.1 Spirochaetota bacterium
AAAAATGTAGTATTTCTCCCCTACAATGCTCGAGCAGAAAAAGAATACCTCTTCCGCCGATTAAAAGAGCATGGGAGAATAAACCTCTTAACACAGAATAGAGTTTTTTCTTTCAGAAGCAGAGACTATCAAAATAATGAGATCTTTTATGAAAGACTCGAAGCACTTAGGGCCGACGATTTTACCAACCTTGAGAAATATCTTTATGAAATTGAAGCAAGCCTTTCTATGTTTTCAAAGCCTAAATTTATTCTAAATTACCAGCCTTCCGGGCAGGAGATAGAGGCACTTAAAAGATTTATGGAGAGAACATCTCTGCCTGTTGTTCTGGAAATAGATGCACCCGGCTACAGGCCGGTAATTTTAGGCTACTCCTACATCTTCTCTTCTCTGGAAAAACTCCTTCCTCTGGAGGTGATGTTTTCAAAGGCCGTACTCGATTACGAAGTACTTTCGGTCTACAGTGACAGCATTCTTAAAGAATCCATTTCTGTCGGGAAGCTCGATAACCTTATTTACCGTACCACTCTCGATGCAAGTAAAGGTCGTTTTGAAGTTTTGCTTAAACTTCAAAGGGAGGGGAGTGTTCTCTCTAAAAGCATTATTATAAACGCAAACAGGCCGGAAGAGCCACAAATACTTAAAATAACGAATAAAGGTGATGTAAGTTCTGTACTGGATTTATTTTACAACATTAAAACAGTTCCACCCGGAGCATTTAAGATTGAAAATCTGTATAAATATCCCCTTATTATCATAGATGGGATCCCGATCGAGGAAATTGACACTCTATCATCAAACCTGTTAAGAGAAGTATACCTCCGTGGTATTTCATCGATCTTTTTTATTGCGGATTCACCCGGCTTCGGGAAAAGGGGAGACAATCCGGTGCTAGAAGAGATTCTCCCTGTTATTCTCTCAGCCCGTACTCTCAAGTATCTTCCCGCAATGGGAATCCTCATACTTCTGGATGTCTCGGCCAGCATGGGTGGAGAGAAACTCTCCCTGGCAAAACTTTCTACTCTGGAGCTTATTAAAAACCTCAAAAATACCGATCTGGTCTCTATTCTTACATTCTGGGACAAATACGAGTATCTAAACGATTTTAAGGAGAAGAGCCTGCTCATGGGAGATACGGGAGTAGAGCCTCTAGTTGCGAGAGGAGGAACGGATCTCTACATTGCTCTGGAAGACGGGTTGGAACGACTGCTGAAATTAAACATAGATGAGAAGCATATCATTATCCTATCCGATGGTGAAACCAGGGACAGGAATTTTGAACCTCTTTTGCGTAAGGCAAGAGAGGAGAAGATAACTATTTCTGTCATAGGAGTAGGAGAACGGATTAATACAAAACTGCTTAATAAAATTGCTGTAGATACTGGAGGAAACTTCTTCCGTGTTGACTCAGCGGATGAAATACCTGCTGTTATCTTTGAAGATAGGAAAAATATTACCCGTTCCCATTTTGCAGAAGAGGATTTTTCCATAAAAGATGCTTTCGGAAATAAAATTGCATCCGTTTCGGGTATGAATCTCTATACCCCCAAGGAAGGAAGGGTTATGCTGTATTCGAATGAGTTTGACGATCCTCTTTTTATCCTTGAAGAGAGGGGTAATAAACCGATACTCATGTTTACCTCCGATATTTATGGATATTATACAGAGGATTTTTTTGAAAACAGTAGTGTAATTTCAACATTTCAAACTCTCCTGGAATCTTTGATTACCGAAGAAGCCGTGCGAGTACGAGTTACAGAGAGCTCGGGTGCCGTTACCATCACAATAAGGAGCGAAGAACTGCTTAACCCGGGAATTGTTGTTTACAGAGACAACAGCCTTATAGAAGAAAAGAGTTTTAACAGGGGAGCTTTCGGTTACTTTTCCATGCAGATGAAACTGCCGGTAAGGGGAAACTATACTGTTATAATTACAGACAGGGGTGAGAGCGTTGTCAGGTTTCCTCTTTTTGTAAGCGGTACCATGGAAGGCCGAGAAATATCCTCACTGATCGAATCGACAAGATTTAAAACACCTGGTTACAAGCTTATCCATCCCGAAACTCTATGGTTGTATCTTTTCTTTATAGCCTGCGTTTTTGTAACATACCTGTTTAGAAGAGGGTATTTCTTCCATAGAGGTAAAGTATGAGGTTTCCTCTCTGTTTATCATTCTTTTTACTGAATATCATGTATGTTTGTGCTCAAACCCATGTTCTCTACGACTCTTTACTCCCGTTTCAAATAAATCGAATCGATCTTAATAATCCCTACGGCTTGCCACCGGGTACTGTCTCTGTTAGAGGCAAAACTTACTCAGATAGAGATATACTGTTATATAGTGGTAAAATTAACGGCTACACAAAAGAGCATACCTGTTACTTTTACCTCGATACAGAGATACATACAATTTCTATCCTGTGGGGAGGAGATAAGGGAGAGTTTGTAATAAAGGTTCCGCCTGCAAGGAATAGTGATAAGCTCTTTCGGGAGAGAGGGTTTGAGGGTAACTTTACACCATATACCCGGGATGCCGGTACTCTAATCTTTAAAAACAATAATTACGACGATGTGGTTTTTACACTCTTAAAACTTTCCGGTAGAGTGCTGCCATGGCGAAGTAAAATATCGCTCCTTGTTTTTTTCGCTGCTTCGGCAGCAGCGCTTTTTTTACTAAAGAGTAGATCTTATCGTGTTGGACTCATACTATCCCTCGTAGCTGTATTCTTTTTTTACAATTACCTCTCCGAAGAACATGACAACATGGTAATCGTTGGGCTTCCCCGGGAAGAACCCGAAAAATCCGGCACTCTTACCTTTTCAGACAACATCTCCTATTCTGTTTATGATGGTAGAGCTTACCGGATACAATCGTTTAGAGAAAGGTCGGTAGAAAGAGGAGAGATGCTCCTATTCTTAAGGGCTTATTCATACTCGGGTAAATATCCTCTTAATCTCCTGGAGGAGCTCTCCTTGATTAAATTTAACGATCCTACTTTAATTATAAAAGAGAACGGTAATTACTATGTTAAAGAGAGAAATGCACTTAAACTGTGGGGAATTGATGAAGTCAAGAAATAGGAAAGTTATCGTGATTCCGGCAGTAATTCTTCTGATTTATCTTACCTCCACTGGAGAATTACCCGAGAATAATACAAATATCGAAGTTCTCACCTCTTTTTTCCTCATACTCATCGGTGTTGTTTTCCTGGCACTCAATCTCGATGCAGTCGATACAATTACTCTTCTTCTTTTGTATTTTCCCTTCTTTATTACCATCTATCATTTTTATGGGGGAACTGCCTGGACAGAAGCTTTTATTCTGGGTCTAAAACTTTTTAGCATATTCTCGCTGGGTGTTCTGATCTTCCTGTTCCTCTCCTTTTTAAAGATAGAGGCCTTTGGCAGGATTTTAAGGCGCATTGCTCTCTTGAGTTTTTTAATCGCAGGGGCACTCCTCATGTTTAACTTTTCTGCATTGTTTCTGCTTTCTTTATCTGTGATGGGATATCTGGCTTTCCTTTACATTTCCGTGACGAGAAAGTGATGAACGAAAAAGAAATGGAATTACATATTACCCACTTCATGAAGACTCTGTTTCGCTATAAGCTTGTAAACAGAATAATCTCATTTATCATTTTTACTTCTTCTGTTTACTTTCTGGTGAGTCTCATCTCCCAGTTTATCGATATATCCCGTTTTACCGTAAATCTTGTGATGTTCGTAACTCTTTCACTTTTACCGGTCTTTCTTCTATTCCACAGAAATGTTCATTTCTTTAAGAGAACTCTACGTAAAATCGATAGAAACTGTATTCTTGAATCCTATTTTGCAGCAGAGGGAGAGACAAAAGATTATATAGGCAAAAAGGCAGAGCCTTTAGTAAATGAACTTAAGATGAGAAATCCCCTTAATTTTACTCTATCCCGTCATACTATCCGTTTACTCTGTTTTTTTGTACTTGTACTTTTCCTCCTACAGTTAGCTTCTCTTCTCGCCTACGGGAATCTCACGCTCACCCATCGCCTTCCAGAGCAGAAGCAAATAACAGAAGAACAGAAAAACAGAAGGGAGTACCTTGCTCTCAGGGAAAATGAAGAGGTAATCAAACTGGATTCCGATAAGAGGCCGGCAGAGTTTCAAGGGGATCACCTGTCGAGAGATGTGCCGGAGGAGAGCGAAGAGGGTAACTCGATTCTATCGATGGAACAGTTGTTGAGGCAGATCAAGGAGAAAGTCGAAGGCAGGAGAAAGTCCGACGATTACACGGAAGACAGGAGCGTGGAGGGAGATGAAGGAGAGATGTTCTTAAGAAATAGATTATCCGGAGAATATGGTCTGGATAAAGGTACTACAACTTCCGGGGGAGAACGGGAAAGGAGAGAAGAGGCTCCCCTTCAGAACATGGGCAAGGGCTTCGAGGATACGGGAAAAAGCTTTCTCGATTCCCCTATGCTGGATTATCGCACAATAGCGGAAAAAATCTATTCAGAAAGAAGCAGGGAAGGGTTAAAGGCTACCCTTAAACTTTCTGCAGAAGAACAAACAGAGCTTATTAGAGCATATTTCGGCGATTTTCGAAGTACCGTTGAGCTCACCGGCCTCGATGATCCTGAACTTGAGAAAATCTGCACTCTTTATCTGTCTTTGCTGGAGAAAGAAATTGAAAAGAGAGAATAACTCTTTCCTCATGGAAAATACACTGGCTGTTATTTGCTCAATTTCAGCAGGCTTTGGTCTTTTTCTGTTTACCACATGGCTGGAAACCACGATAGGTGGAGGAATACTGATAAATGCCTTTATTGAAGAGGCTGCCAAATTGTCTCTCTTTCTTGCGGCACTACTTCTGTTTAGCCTTCGAGTAAAGGAGAAGGAAATCTTCTATCTCTTTATTCCTTTTTTCTCGATCTGTTTCTACGGTATAGCTGAAAACATTATCTATTTTTTAAGATTTCCCGATACCTTTATCTATTTCAGGCTTCTCTACTCCTATCCCGTTCACCTGAATACAGCTCTTCTCTATCTGATATTCCTTTCGGATAAGAGGCTCTTACCCTTTACCCCTCTTCTGTTTATCTCGACAACATTCTATCATTACGGATTAAATGTGCTCGTCCTTTTGATCGAAGAATCTGTTCTTTTTTTCTTAATGTGTACGGTTAATGTATCTCTCTTTTTTCTGTTTGTAAATCTTGTAAATAACTGCATCTTTTTAAGGAGGGCCTTGCTTGATAGAAGATGATATGAAACTGTTATCCCGGTTTTACAGTGATTTTAAATATTATGTGGGTAACAGGATAGTCGGATACGACGATATCTTTAAAAAAATGTTTATCGCCCTTCTGACCGAAGGGAATATTCTGCTCGAGGGTCCTCCGGGTGTGGGGAAGACATCCATGGTAAAGGTTTTTGCCGACTTTCTCTCCCTTGAATATTCACGCATCCAATTTACCCCCGACCTCATGCCGCTGGATATAATCGGTTCCAATATCATTCAGCAGGGAGAATCGGGGGAGAAGTTTTTTAAGTTCTACAAGGGTCCTGTTTTTGCCAACATTGTATTGGGAGATGAAATAAACCGGGCCACTCCCAAGACCCAATCTGCATTTATGGAATCCATGGAGGAGAAAAGGATAACCTTTCTGGGGAAGGAGTATCCCCTACCAGTTCCGTTTATGGTAATTGCCACGCAGAACCCTATTGAGCTTGAGGGCACCTATCCCCTCCCCGAGGCTCAAATTGACAGATTTTTTATGAAACTCTACTTCGATTATCCCGATTTCTCCATGCTCAAAGACATAATAATCAAAAACGAAAAACCATTCGATAACAGGAAACCCCCGGGCAGAGAAAAAACAGATGAAATACTCAAATCGATAAGGAAATTGGAGCCGGAAGTAGTGATGATAGACGAGATAAAGAGCTTTATTACTAAAATTGTTGTATCCACCCATCCCCTGCACTCCTCTGTAGCGCTGGTTAAGAAATACATACTCTACGGAGCATCACCAAGGGCAGGCATAGCGCTTGCCAGGGCTTGTAAATGGAATGCCCTTATCAACGACAGAATGAATGTCTCCTTTGAAGATGTGGAGGAACTTGTTTTTGACATACTAAATCATAGAGTTATCTTAAACTTCGAGGGAGAGTCTGAGAATATAGACAGAAAACTTCTAATAAGTCAAATCGTAAATGCAGTTAAAAAAGAATACGGAGTCAGATAGAGATGGCAGAAATCGATCCGGAGTGCAATGCCATAGCAAGACTCTTCTCTCAAAGAAGTGTAAGATCCCAATCTCCTGTAATGATTCGCAGTAAAAATCCCATATTCAAAAAAAGTGGCACTTCTTTTGATTTAAAAAGCATAAGGGAGTATCAGCTCTTCGATGATTTAAGAAAAATAGATTGGAGACTTTACGGCCGGACGGAAAGATTTTTTATCAAAGAGTTTTACCAGGAGGAAAATGAGCGGATCTTTCTCCTTATAGATTCCTCCGCATCGGTTAAGGTATTCGATCTCTCCTACTATACGACTTTTATCGCCTCTCTGGCTTATCTTTTTCTTAAGCTACGCTTCTCTGTAAGCCTTATTTCCTTTACGAATCGACTGGAAAAAATGACTCTTAACCTTAAAGAGTCCAAAAACATCTCCTATGTGCTCCAATTTCTGGATGAGCTGCACTTCAGAGGCTCTACCGGTATTGTGCCAGTTCTAAAGACTGTGAAGACAAAATATCAGCCCGGTACTGTTTTCTTATTCTCAGATCTCTTTGACCCGGAGGTAAAACCTGTAAAGACTTTTAAGAACTTTTTTATGATACATTTTTTTAAACCCATTTCGGATATTACAGGCGATTTCGGTGATGTGGAAATAGAAGATGAGGAGACCGGTAAGCGTATTCTGCTTCCATTCAATGCTCTGACCAGAGATATCCTGGTGAGCAGGGAGAAAGAGTTTCTAAAACGATTTCCAGAAGATCAAAAAAATTATCACTATTTTCTGGTACAGGAGGATTTCCCCCGTATCCCCTTTTACTGGAAAATACTGGAAATACTGCATGATTGATTTTCTTACATACATTTTTATATTTACTATTCCGATTCTCCTCATACTGCTTGTTAACTTGCGCCGAAGGAAGAAGCTTCGATACAGCCATTTTCTTCTGAAAGATATAAAAGCGAGAAGTGTAAAACAATCTCTTCTAAGAGAGTTTCAGCTCTACTACGATGTGCTTTTCGATCTTGCATTGGCCGTTATAATCTCACTTTTTCTCTCCGATCTTATCGCTTCGTATTTAAACAAAAATGCTGTATGCATCGACGGCTCTTACTCCATGGTCAGGGGGTTGGAAGACGAACGTCCCATAGACAGAGCGGCTGAACTTCTTATCGAAGGAGATGGATTGCCCGAAAAGTACGATCTTTTTCTGCTTGCCTTTGACGAAAAAAAGGGTGAAAGCAGATTGCAGAAAATAAATCGATATAAGAAGAAAGTAACGGGGAAAACTCTTGCCCATTCTCTTATAAAAAACTTCTTCTTTTTTAACATAGATAAGGGAAGATTGCGCGAACTAAAAGAGAGAGGATACGATCGGGTAGTTTTTCTTACAGACAGTAACTTAAACAACGCCGTCGATGTTGATATAGAGATTTTAAAGGTTCACCCTTCAGAGTCCCCGTTTTTCTACCCTGTTTGGGTAGACTACGATTATGCAAACTCCCTTTTCAAGGTTACTTTTAACGATTATCTCGGCAGTGAGAAGCAGGTTGAAGTTGCAAGGTATGATTTTACAGAGAGAGATTTTCTCCCTCTCCAAGGAGAAGATTACAGTATCGAGAAGAAGAAGGATCGTTTCTTCTCCGTATATATTCCAGATGAAGGTCCCTACCTCTTCTCTTCCCGAACCATGTCGTTCTGCTTATCGTTAAAGCGTCCTGTAACCAGGGCAAAAACCATCGGATCTGTTTCGAGAATAATTGCAAACACCCTTCCCAACCTGGAAGCAGTAGAAGAGAATCCCGATCTGTTTCTCCTCGATAAAACTATATCCTCCCATCCCGCCTCTCCTCATCCTGTCTTCACCGGAACATACGAGGAGAGGGAGCCTCTTTCCGATCACGGAAATGAAAAACTCATTGTGTCTTTATTGCACGAAGAGGAGGATAATACACCCTATCTCCAACCCCCTGAGCTTACCCTGGGAAGATTATCCATTACAGAGATACCCTCGGATTTTACAGAAGTGGCAAAAGGTTTAGACCGGGCTCAAATGGTTTCAATCACCCCATCTACAATTTCTGACAGAAATCTCCCCCTGATCTATCTCTCTCATACATATAAGGAGGCAGGCATATACGGGTACTCTCTGAAGAGAAAGGCGGAGCTTATTTTTAAATCGAAGACCACCCTTCTGTATGCAGATAAACAGAGTAAAGGCGGCATAATATACCGCCCCCTTATCCTCTCTCCCGAAGAAGTATACCCTTCTATGAACCTTTCTCCTCCTTCTTTGTACACAGAATCAAACTCCCCCAAAAGTTTACTTTCCAAGCAGAGACCTTCACCCGTTTTGTTTTCTCTTCTCTGTGCTCTTTATATTTTAAAGTGCGTGCTGTTTCTGTATTTCCATTCTTCCCTTTTCAAGGCAAGGAAAGGCGGGGTGTAATTAAGATTTTGTTCTAATGGTGATAAGCTCTTTCAGAACAACTCCAGTTGCCTGCTGTCGGCGAATAAATCACCTGTCTCCATACCGGTAATGGCAGATATGGTGTTTACAATCGGCTTTACCTGTTTTTCTATATAGTGATTGTAGTCAATCGGAGATTTTCTCTTACTTTCAGGTTCCGGACCATTCCTGGTCCAGCAGTATCTTATGGTTCCTTGTTGTTCTTCCCTTTCAAGCATGGATGCCGCCCGAACATGGGGAGGCATCGTCCTTGTATATTCAGAGACAGGCTTACGAAGATTTTTTGCATAAACCAACTCTTTATCCCTCCTTCCATCAAGCACCTCAGAGATGGTCTTCTTTACAAGAGTCTTGATAGCTTCAGCGGGAGCATCATGGAAGACCATATTAAGCATTTCTACCTGTAACTTTCTCGCCAGCTCTGTCCAGTCCCTGCGTATCGCTTCCATCCCAACAATTTCAAGATTTTCTTTCTCTCTGCCCCCATATAAACTCACCTTAAGTCCTGCATAACCCTTAACTCTGCCCGGAATCTGTTCGGAGGTATAAACGGCCCCTTCACCCGAAGAACCGGCATGTCCTATTGTCTCCCGGATAGGCGGGAGAAAGAAGCGTCTGTAGTATTTTTCAAACTCAAGCTCGAGATGGGACTTAACGAGGTAGGTTTTTCCAATGTAGTCCTCGAGTTCGGTATTTATTTCTTTACAAAGCTCATTCCCCAGATTTAAAGCCTCTCGAAGAGTTACCCCTGAAGGAAGGGCAGAAAGAACAAAAAGCGAATCAGTATCCCCATACAAAACCCGGTACCCCTTAGCGGTAAATAATTCCTGGGCCTTATGAAGAATATGCTGGCCAAAACTGGTAACCGCTCCGGCCAGCTCGAGAGAGGAGAATCGACAGCTTTCTGTCCCAAGGACACCGTAGAAGGAGTTCATTATTATTTTGTAGGCATAAGAGGCTATCTCATCACCCTCATCTCTTGCTCTTGCCCGGCTTTCGAAAAAGCTTTTTAGAATCTCGGGCAGTATGCCCGGTTCCTTAACAAACCTTGCACCGTTTGGTGCGGTTATAATTTCTTCCTCATGGGATGATTTCATTGCCTTTACGTATGCCAGAGGATCAATATTGAAAGTAGTTATCAATGTGGGGTACAGACTTCTGAAATCAAAAACAAGTACATCCATGTACAGTCCTGGTCGGGGGAGTATTATTCCTCCCCCGGGAGCCCTCCCCAGCCTTCCCCGGTCAACTCCCAGAGTTGGAGCCACGAAGCCTCGATCGTGCAATTTTTCCAGATATAAGAACTCGAAGGAAGCTACGCTTCTCCACGTTTGATCCATGGGCAGACCCACATGGAGAGCCCTCTTGATCGTTAAATCCAGAAGCTTCTCCTTTTCAAGAATATCCAGTACCAGGCGGGCATCCGCAAGGCAGTATCTGCTTAAGTTTACTGGATCATTCCGGTAGAGTCTCTCCACCGCTTCCGGTATCTCCTCCCCCGGTAAGAGCTCAATCTCTTTTCCTTCACCCAGTAATTCCTTTGCTACTGTTTCAAGACGATAGTCGTATAGCCCCTTTAAGGAAATGCGGGTAAGCCACAATCCGTCCAGTACTTGCCGTCCTTCTACTAATAGTCGTGAAGAGTAAAAACCATTCTCAACATTCTTTCCTGGATAGCTCACCGGAGTACCGGTTCTACCTATGGTGAAGGACAGGCCCAGCTCTTCACATCTTTTACACAGAACACGGAAATCGAAATCCAGCACATTCCAGCCTGTTATTATATCGGGATCGAGTTCTCTAACCTTCAGGATAAACTCTTTAAGCATCTCCTTTTCATCGGAATAGTAGAATATACCCTCTGTGTGCTCTCTCCCAGGGCAGACCGTCATTGCCTCTTCCAGACTCTCTTTGCTTCCTGCTTCTTTAAAAACATAGGCTATTGTATATACCCTGGATGCATATCTGTCGGTCTCTATATCAAAAGAAAGCACGGAGAGAGCACCATTCCAGGAAGCAGGAGAGACTTCCCCACCCTCATAAATCCTGCTTACCCCTTTACCAGGCCTATAACTTCCGCCAATTTTAACGGAGCTGTGAATATGTCTTTCTGTTAAATATTGGACTATCAGGGGTATATCCGCCTCGTATGTTCTAACTCCAAAACTTCTAAGCTTCTTATCCAGCCGAGTAATAATTTCCGGCTCAAGGGACTCTATCCTTAGGGTTGCTTCCCCGTCCATGGTTAATTTATCTGAAGCGGTAATTTCAAGCCCCCCTCTATCAGGGTGGCCATGTGCATATAATTTATCGATTATGCTTTCTGCCTTCTCTCTTTCCTTCTCCCTGACGTAAAAGAAGGATTTCAAGCCCGAGCGGCATACAGCAAAGGTCTCGCCGTTCTCAAGCCTTCCCACAAGGTAGAGTATGTTCCTGCCTTTTCTTCTGTCTTGAAAGGGATGGACAATAAAGCCCACCCCGGATTCCGAAGAGCTCTCGTTTGAGTTTTCTTTAAGCTTAGTACTCATTTATTTATACTTTATTTCTTATCCGCCCTGCATACCAGCTTATTGAGAGGATATTCGATAATTCCGTCCGCTCCGCGATCGATGAGTCTGGGAATGATTTCTCTCACTACTGTTTCGTGCACCATGGATTCCACGGAAAACCAGTCTGACTTATACAATTTTGATATTGTGGGAGAGTTTATGCTGGGAAGAATCTCCACTACCGCCTCGAGTCTATCCTCGGGCACATTCATCTTAAGACCTACCATTTTGTCCGCATTCAATGCTCCCCTTAACAGCAGGGATATCTGCTCGATTTTCTTTCTCTTCCAGGGATCTTCGAGACTTTTTTTATTGGCGGCAAGCTTTGTCTCGCTCTCAAGAAGTGTGTGGATAATTTTTAATCCGTGAGCCCGGATGGTAGAACCCGTTTCGGTTACCTCCACAATAGCATCCACCAGACCCTCCACCACCTTCGCTTCTGTTGCACCCCAGGAGAACTCCACTTCCACCGGTATATTCCGATTGGAAAAATACTTTCTGGTAAAATTAACCAGCTCTGTGGAAATTCGCTTACCCGAACACTCCTCTATGCTGTTTATCTTTGAATCCTCGGGGACCGCAAGCACCCAGCGCACCTTATTGGTGCTTGCCCTGGAGTATAAGAGATCGGAAACAATAGCCACATCGGCCTCGCACTCCATAATCCAGTCAAACCCGGTCAGCCCGGCATCGAGCACCCCGCTTTCTATGTATCGTGCCATCTCCTGTGCTCTAACCATGGCACAGCTTATCTCCTGATCATCTATGGCAGGAAAATAATTCCTGGAAGATAGGGTTATCCTCCATCCTGCCTTCTGAAACAGTCCGAGGGTCGCGTTTTCAAGGCTCCCCTTGGGTATTCCAAGTTTTAATACCTTACCTTCCATCTCCCTTCCCCTTTAAAAGGCTCCTGGTGGAACCGTATTTTTTATCCGGATCAAATACCCTCTCCCCCTCTACCAGGAGATTACCATCTTTTATCACCCTGTAGAAACAGCTCCTATATCCGGTGTGGCATGCAGCTCCGCCTACCTGGTTTACTTTAATAAGAAGGCAATCGTTATCGCAATCGATCCTGACCTCCTTTACCTCCTGTATATTACCCGAGCTCTCACCTTTTTTCCAGATGCACTTCCGCGATCTGGACCAGTAGTGAGCTATTCCGGTACGGAGAGTGATGTCCCAGGACTGCCGGTTCATATAGGCCATCATTAAAACCTCTCCGGTTTGGTAATCCTGGGCGATAGCGGGTACAAGCCCACCCGATTTTTCGAAATCAAGCTCAACCATATATATTCCCTCCGTTGGAAGATCCAATAAGGGTTTAACAACTCCCTTATCGATTGAATATGTTAAGGGGACATTACCCCGTTTTCTCCGATTGGCGGCATGTGAGGAAATACAAAGCCGTTTTTTGAACGGCCTGTCATGCCATTGGTTGTTCATTATACAATAACAGGAATAAAAATGCAACAGGTTGCATTATGAGAAACCTATTTTAAAGTTGAAATTATTTCCCCCAGACATTTTACCGCCTCTTCTGCCTCCTCCGACCAGTTTGCCGCATTAAGCCTTATAAAGTTTTTATAATTTTGTGTGGCAGAGAAAAGGTAGCCCGGAGTTATGGCAATATTTTTCTGAAGTGCACTCCTGTAAAGCTTCAGCGAATCAACAAAATCCGGGAGCTGAACCCATAGGAGAAAACCTCCCGAAGGCCGGGTAACCCTGGTTTCATCCGGAAAATATCGCTTAACTACGACAGATAGGGCACTTAAGTTCTGTGCATATATCTTTCTGATGCGCCTCAACAGCGGATCGTAGCTTCCGCTTGCGAGAAACTCCGCAATGGCTAACTGGGGTAGTTTGGTGGTAGCCACGCTTGATGTGTACTTAAGCCATTCAATTTCCTCCTTGAACCTGCCCGGAACAACCCAGCCCACACGGTAGCCGGGACAGAGATCCTTTGAAAAGGAAGAACAGAGCATTGTAAGCCCCTTCCGATCATAAGCTTTGACTACTCTTGGGCGTGTTTCTGTAAAATAAATCTCCCCGAAGATATCGTTTTCTATGAGCGGTATTTCATACTTCCCCAGTAAATCCGCCATCTCCTTTTTCTTTTCATCGGGGATACAACTGCCCAGAGGATTGTTAAAATTGGATATGGTCAAACAGGCATCGATTTTCTGGTGCTCTATTGCTCTTCTTAAGGCGTCGAGCCGCATGCCCGTTCGGGGATGTGTGGGAATCTCGAGAACACGCAACCCCAGAGCTTCCAGGCATCTCAGGGCATCGAAGGAAATGGGTGAGTCCACTGCCACGGTGTTTCCGGGGCTGCATACTGCACGCAAACATAGAGTTATTGCCTCCGAACATCCCGAAGTGATCACTATTTCATCAGGCACAACCGCGCATCCAGCCTCCAGAAGTCTCCGGGCAATTTGCACCCTGAGAGATTCTTCTCCCAGGGGTATGCTGTACTGCACACTCTCACCCCCTATACGATGGCCGATGCGTACCAGATTACGGTTTAGCTTTTCTGTAGGAAGCAACTTAGTATTGGGATAGGCCACCCCAAGGTGAACCAATCTGGTATTGAGATGTTCGCTCAATACCATCATGATCAACTCTCGTATGCTCACCCGGGTGGGATCGGAACCGGGAGAAGACACGTCGGGTTCGGGATAATCACCTGGCAAAATGCTGTTCACATAAAATCCGGATTTTGGATGTGCCTTTATGTATCCTTGAGCTTCCAGGATATAGTAGGCCTGTAGTACGGTGGTAATGCTTACCTTTTCCTGAATGCTCATCTGTCGTACAGATGGAATGCTATTTCCCGGACGAAAAGTGCCGTATTCGATAAGATGAATCACCTTATGGACAATTTGCTCATATTTATATTTACCTTCTTGCCAGCCCATTTTTATTAACTCTTCTTTATCTGTTAGTACCCTACAATTAAACATTAATCAATCTGTTATGGTCAAATTGATGGATTTCTGTATCTGTTATTGTAAATCAATCCATATTAAATTTCATAACAGAATAATGATAAACAAGGATCGGTAAAGTTAGTGGTATTTAAGGTCCCGTAGAAAGAACGCTTGAGAGACTCCTGCCTTGCGCAGGCCTAACGGGACAACTTTTACAGGGAGGAATGAAATGAGTTCTTTAACCAGTTTAAACCAAAAAAAGTTAAAAGATCAAACACAAACGATTCGGGTACGAAATCTAAAACATCCCGGAAGAAATATTATGCTTGAAAAAAATGAGCTCTTACCTCTTAAAGGAGATAACCGATGGAGACTGATTATCTGTTTGAGGGGTAGAGTATGGGTAACCCAGGAGCGCGATCTCGGAGATTATGAGCTTTGCAGTGGTGATATATTCCTCATCAATTTTCCGGGTACCGTGGTGATACAGGCTCTTGAGAGTTCTTGTATAGAGCTCACCCCTTCTCTTAAAGGTGAAACATATACAGGCGACGTTGGATATAACATGTTAAAATAAACCTGATAAGCAGAGGAGCAGGCATAAAACCTCATCTAAGAAATTGTGCTGATTAAAGAATTATTGCTTGAAGCCATCTTCGACACTGCGGATAATCTGAGACTCATTTGGTACTCCTTCGTTGATCAATAATTAGGATCCATCGCCCTTGACAACGTAATAAACTGTGAACTTTACAGGCAAGCTCATAAGCCAATCTTGTGAGTAAACACCGAAATGCAGGTTGGGTACAGTGGACATCCCGGTATTTCCTATCTCTGCGATAATCTGACCAGGTATTACGCGCTCTCCTGGTTTTACCCTGGCGGAAGATTGCCCGTTATGAATGAAGACATAGGGTCTGCCCACTTCATCTTTTATGGTGATACTGTTTCCGGTAAAGAGGAGGTATTCATAACCGGGTTTTAAGTCAGGTTCATTGTCAGTTACCATTTCTACCACTCCGTGTACAGGAGAATAAACCGGTTTGCCGAAACCTGTATAATCCGCATTTTCACCGTGATCGGGGCTGCCCGGAAAATGGATTTCCCCGTCAGCCGCAGCCCCGCTAAAATCGAAACAGAAATCGTTAAATCCGGCATGGGTGATATTTCCCCGGCTTGGGTTGACGCCTGCCTTATATACTCCCTTTAGTGGCAGTGGAACAACCACTGTTTCAAGGTACTCGGGATGCTCCTCGATATTGCCGGCTCCCCTTTCTTTATCGGCCCACTGGTCGTCCGGATTAATTTTATAGGCTTCCTCAAAATAATGGATAGCTTTTTGAATGTTTCCTTCTCTTTCTGACTGCCATCCTGCGGAATGCAAGCTCCAGTAATACGATTCAGCAACGGATTTATTATCGGGATATCCGGTGTAAATTGGTTTTATTTGATTGCAAGCATCTGCTCCCATGTCCAGGCTTCTAAGTACGATATTGAGATAGGAATGGAATGCGACTTCCGATGGGTATTCTTCTATAGATTCCCTGCTCCTCTCCTCAAGCTAATGCGATTCTTTTTCATCTGTCAGCTCTTGCAAAAGCCTGTAGTATTCCTCTATGGTCAGTGTAAAAACAGGTAAAACGGTCAGAGCCATCATTGAAATAAAAAAACAATAAAAATAAAACTTTAGAGTTTTCATTTGTTCTAAGCAAATATATATGTTTCATAGAATCGGTGCAACATTTCTTAAAAATATTTATTACCAGAAAAAAGAATAATCCTGCCAGAAAGGTAGTAATTTTTTTATAAACCGTGCTATATATTAAGTATAGGCTCAATTTTAAAATAATTGGGGGTTTAACGATGATTCTTAAAAGAAAATATATCATCTATATCTTACCGGGGTTAGCAATGGTGATATTTCTCTCATCCTGCGGGAAAAATCTCTTTGCCCCGCTCACATTCAAACCGCCTAAGAATTCTGAAGTTGCACTGGAGCGGGCGAAGGATCTCTACCTTTCGGGAGATATTGAAAGGGCGGAGGAGTTCTACGACAAAGTCATTTTAGACTGTGAATCCGATCCCGGGAAGAAAGATTTATATTACGATGCACTTAGAGGTAAGGCAAAATGCATTCTTGAACATCCCGAAGGCGATCCAAACGAGGTTTTAAAGGTATTCATAGACTTTGCAATGTCCATAGACATGGAAACATTTGATGTAAGTAAAGAGAAGTTAGAGACCTTTAGCGAGTACAGCAAGGGGTTTCAAAAAACAACAGAAGAGGCTTTCGAAACTCTTAAGAAAATTCCCAGAGACGACAGGGAGGAAGGAGATTACGCCAATCTCTCCATGTTCGGCCTTTTTTATGTGAGTGTGGATCTTCTAAATCTCTTTACCGCAGCTACCCAGGAAGGAGCAAACATCATGAATAGAATCAACGAGCTGGAGAAGAAGATAGAAGAGTTTAACGAAAACTGGGATATATACGAGAATCCTCAAAATTACGATCCCAACATCAATATTGAAGAAATAAAAGAAGAGCTGTGTGCTATTGCAAAAGAGATTGAAAATATCTACGACGAGATCATTTCTACTATCGAAACTGCTCTCAATTTAATGAAAGATATCCGCAATAAAAGCGACATAGTCCTAAACGAAACCAAAGAGGCCACAAATCCTTTATCAACAATGCTGAGAGAAGTCTTTGCCACAATGTTCGATACCATAAAGGATGTTCTTCCAAACATGGAAGAAATCCAAACAGAAAGCGGTACGTTCTATGATAATTTGCAAGAAGCAACGAAGTTCTGATTATAATTGGAGGTGATACCATGAAAAAATTAACCATGACAATACTTTTTCTCCTTACAGGAATATCCATTGCTTTTTCGGAGGGCGCTATCCGGGTCCCCTATCCCATGACCTTGAGACAGAGGGGCATGGGAGACGCCTTTACCGCGGTTTCAGACGACTACTACCTTCTCTTTACCAACCCGGCTGGGCTATCCCAGAAGAAAAACCTCAAAGTAAAGGAGACGGGAGGCATAGTCCAGCTTCCACTGCTAAACATTGGATTGGGTGTACAGAGCGACACTCTTAAGGCCGTCCGGGAGGTGCAGGATTTGATAACTGAGCTGGAAGGAGTAGGAGGAGACGGGGAGGAAGGAGCCTCCACCATTATTACCTTTATAGATCTTCTCGGCAATCTAGACCGCAAGAATATAGGGATTACGATAGAAGAGCCTATAATCCCCTTCGGTTTCGTGGGTAACCGTTTCGGCTTCAATTTTGCACCGACCATGGTGTCCTTCAATATTAAACCCATTCCAGGTCTTGCCCCTGAAGTCTATCTGGATGTAGAGGCCTATACGCAGTTAATTCTTGGCTTTAATCCTTTCCGCTTCGACATATTTCAGAAGGATGACCTTAACATAGGATTTGCCATCAAAGTAGTAGGGTTAGGCATGTTCGAAGGAACTGCCGATTTTGCCAGTGCCTTTAACTGGATGGAGGATCCATCCAAAGCCGTCGATTACTTAAGTGACAATGTTGAAGCAGGAGTGGGCATCGGTTTAGACTTCGGTATCCTCTGGAAGTTTCGAGGCGGCATAAACGTGGGAGTCTCTGTACTGGATGCCCCCACCTATTTCTGGCTTATCGACTACGATCCTTTTACTCAAAGTCCCTCTCTATACAATAAGTTCGCCTTCCCCAATCTGAGGACGGGCATATCCTACAACCTTAAACTCGAAAACCTCTGGAAGGGGAAGCCCCCCTGGCTGTTAGAAAATTTAGTTATTGCCTTCGATATAACAAATTGGCTCGATCCTCAGTACAGGATAAGGACAAAAACACACTTGGGCGCCACTGTAAACATCCTGAGTACATCCGCACTGGGATTCAATGTATCTGGA
>QNBH01000056.1 GCA_003645645.1 Spirochaetota bacterium
GTTTGAAGATTTGGATCAATTAATGCTTCACAAATAAAGCATTTACCTTTTTGAGCCTCTAATAGCTTCTTCTTAAGATCTTCTCTTTCCTCATGTGTTAATCTATTCAAGTATAGTGAACCCATTTTATTTACCTCCTATTTTTAGCATGGCAGATAACTACCATTATACGCCGTATTTTTCGTTTAGCAAGCAAAAAAGCCGAAGTTAAAAAGCATATTTTATTCTTTTTAACCCATAAATATTGAAATAAAACGAATTATTAGTTATTATAAAAACCGCAGGAGATCCGATAATAATGACTGCCTATGACAGATATATTAAACCTTTCATCTCCTATTTTCAGAATGATCCCAAATACATATCCAACTCTCAAATAGCGTTCTATTTTAAAAAACATAACCTGATCCGGACCCCGGAGGCTGTATCAGCCTTTGTCGAATATTATAAAAAAATCGGCGCTAGAAGGTATGTGCTTGAAAAATACAGAAAAAGCATGGGGCGTAATGAAAATACCTCTGTACCTCCGCCTGAAAAAATGACTGCATTTCTTGAAAGTTTAAAGGTAAAACGTTACAGTCCAAAAACTGTTAAGGCATATACATCGGCATTAAAGAGTGTTAATACATGGGTGTATAAGCACTTCAATATTACTGTTGACAAAATCACACCGGAAATTGCTATACGCTACTTTTTATATGCAACAGAAGAGAAGCAGTTATCTTATTCTACCATGAGGACACATCGGTTTGCTGTTGAATATTATTTTCACAACACATTGAAAAAACACATTGACCTCTCCCTTGCAAATAATACTCGCCGAAGCCATTATCTTCCTACCATCCTGTCAAGGGAGGAAATATTGCGCATTATTAGGAAGATTAACAATCTCAAACACAGGTTAATGATATCTCTGCTGTATTCATCCGGTTTGCGTGTTTCAGAAGTAGTAAACCTTAAAGTATCCGATATCTCCATAGACAATGGTACCCTCCTTGTAAAGCAGGGTAAGGGGAAAAAGGACAGGATTACTATTTTCTCGGAAAGTTTAAAGGAAGGACTTCAGGAGTTCATGGAGGGGAAAGAGGCTTCGGATTATCTTTTTACATCGAACAGTGATAAAAGAAAAAAGTTAAGCGTTAGAACAGTTCAGAAAGTATTCGAGAGGGCTCTTTCTGCTTCCGGCATACAGAAAAAAGCCTCCTGCCATGATCTTCGTCACAGTTTTGCAACCCATCTCCTTGAAAGCGGAACCGATATCAGGTACATCCAGCAATTACTGGGGCACAAAAACCTCTCGACAACAACCATTTATACAAAGGTTGCAGATCCGGTACTGAAAGGTATAAAGAGTCCCCTCTAGCTGTCTGCTGATGAAAACAATTAACGCCGAATTACGTTCATTTCTAACAGTCTCTTCCCTTATCTTCCTTCAAGGGGCATTTCATTGTAATCGAGATGGTTTCAAACCCCTCCTTGCTGTACAGTTTAATTGCCACTTCGTTAAATGCATACACATGCAGTCCTACGCTCTCATATCCCATTTCTGCGAGCCTGGTTTTAAGCTGTCTGATTGCCTCCCTCCCATAGCCATTCCCCCGGTAAGATTCTTTGATAAAAAGGTCGTAAATAAAGGCTTGACGGGGATGCTCGGAATGGCTTCCAACCCACAGATACCCCACAGGTTCTTTTTCGGAAGCCTCGATAATTGAAAAAATAGTATGCCCTTCTGTTTTAAGCCCCCTGGGAAGTACTTTCCCAACGGTTCTTTTTGAAAAGGCTAAGGCTTCACTTTCTGCAATCCTTCCCGCTCTCACCGACTGTTCGGCATAGTTCTGTATGGTTTGCTCCTTAAATGCTGGATAGTCTTGATCGGAAAGCTTAACAAGGGTGATCATGATAACTCCTCCACTGTAAAACATTTATATACATATTTCCCGGTTGACTTCCCTATTACTATATATAAAAGTCTGCAGATAATCTATTATAGAAAGAGCAATCACCGGATTTCATCCGGCAAAGAAGTTGGGGAAAGTTGTGGACGCGTTAAATAAGCCTTTTTAAATTAACACATGCAGAGAGATAAAGTATGGGGAGACTATGGTTATAAGAGAGATACACGCTAAAACTATTCTTTCGAGATCCAGGGTTTTCGATTTTACGGTTAATCCATACGTAGGTTGTCAGCATGGTTGTACCTACTGTTATGCCCGCTTTATGAAGAGGTTTACAGCACACAGGGAATCATGGGGTAAGTTTGTAGATATTAAGATAAACGCCCCCGTTTTGCTTGAACGGGAGGCTGAAAGGGTTAGACCCGGCAGGGTATGGATAAGTGGTGTGTGCGACCCCTACCAACCGGTAGAAAAAACTTACATGTTGACGAGAAAATGCCTGGAACTATTGATTCAGAATCACTGGCAGACTACTGTACAGACAAAATCGCCCCTGGTACTGCGAGATATGGATTTACTTAAGCATAACGATAAGATCGAAGTGGGATTATCTGTTACAACCGGTGATAAAAAGATAGGACAATTATTCGAACCAGATGCTCCATCTATAAAAGAAAGAATTACTGCACTTGAGAAACTAAATCTTGCAGGTATTAAAACCTTTGCCATGATAGCACCGTTGCTGCCGAAAGCAGAGGAGCTTGCTCTAATGCTTAAGGGGAAGGTAGACTATATATTGATCGACAGGATGAACTACCACTATGGTGATTGGGTTTACAGAAAATACAATATTAAGGGTGCCAGGGGTGATGAGTTTTTCCTCTCAAAAGGTAAGGAGCTTTCCTCTGCTTTCGAAAAAGCAGGTATTGAATGCCAGGTTCTATATTGATTAAAATTCCTTTATCTACACTAATTATCTTATTAGTAAACAACCACCGGCAAGCCTAAGGCTTTGCGAGCCCTGTAAGGGCTAAGTAGTTTCCGCTTAAGCGGAAACTACTTTGGTGGTTGTTTGCTCCGAAAGAAAGCCAGCGGGCATAGCCTGCAGTGTCCACCAGCTAGAAGACTGATGGGCCACCGCCATAGGTACAAAGCTTTCTTTCGTAGTAAAGAAAGGGAGGTTTTCTATGAAAAGAACTGTTGTATCGCTTCTCTTATCTCTTCTGTTCTCTGTAACAATTTTCGCCCAGACAGGTTTCGAATCGGACACTTTTACCGATAACGGAGAGGGCTAACCATCACATTTATCGGTCATGGAACCCTTATGATGGAGTACGGAGGCCAGGTTATCCATATCGATCCTGTAAGCAGATACGCAAATTATTCCGCCCTTCCGAAGGCCAATATCATTCTCATCACCCATCAGCATGGAGATCATTTCGATCAGAATGCAATATCAAAAATATCCCGATCCGGAACCGTGCTAATCTGTAATCCCGAGGTGCAGAAAATGAATGGTTCTGGTACCGCGCTAAAGAACGGGGAGACCACCACTCAGAAAGGTATAACTATCAAAGCCGTCCCCGCCTGCAATACAACACCGGGCAGGGAAGGCTTTCATCCGAAAGGCAGGGACAACGGTTATGTGCTTGAGTTTAAGAATCTAAGGGTATATGTTGCAGGTAATACAGAAGACATCCCGGAGATGGCGGAGCTTTCGGATATAGATATTGCCTTTCTCCCCATGAATCAACCCTATACCATGACTCCTGGGCAGGTTGCAAAGGCGGTACGGAGATTCGAATAAGACCACTTAGCTGAGAATGCACACTCTATAAATAGACCTCTTTCAGGCGGTGCAACAACTCATGAAACTCTTCATGTTTTCCTTCGCCAACACGTTCTTTCTCTATTTTCTCGAATCCTTTAAGTAGTTCTTCCTGCTTATGCTCTGAAAGTCGGGCATCTGCCATCGGATAGAGGATATTGTTTTCCTTCTCAATATGCTGTTCCAGGAGTTGAGTGTAGGCTCTCGCGTTTTCTGCAAATTTCCTGTGTTTTTTCCCCGATACCGCTTTTCCCATCCTTCTGACATAGCTTCTCCCCGTATCATGTTCTGCAAGCATTGCACCTATCGGCCCCTCTTCTCCTGGGACTCCCGCCTGTTCCATTACCGGAAACAGCAAATCTTCCTCTTTGCCGTGGTGCCATTTATCGGCGAATACTTTTATAAAATCCAATACTTTTTCAAGATGTTCTTCAGGAACATCCTCCCTTCTCTCAATCTTTTTGATTATTGCCTCTAAAATTTGAAGCATCAGCTTTATCGCTTCATGCTCTTCTTTTAACTCTTCGGTTGGTTTTCCCATGATAACCACCTCCTGCTACATCTATTTTAATCCTGATTGATTGTTTTTACTATATAGATGATTGATTTTAAGATGCGAGAACTAATACACTATAAGCTATCTTTAACTCACATTTATTCAAAATCGAACAACCTCGGAGTGTTGAAAGAGAGGGAAAAATCTTTTATTCTTCTTTTTGCTAAATCTACATATTCTTCGTTTGTTTCATAACCTACATAGTTGCGCTTAGTCTTTATTGCTGCAATGGAAGTCTGACCACTTCCAATAAAAGGGTCTAACACAATTTCACCCTCAAAAGTATATAGTTGTATTAATCTATAAGGCAGTTCTACCGGAAAAGGTGCAGGATGACCAACCTGCTTTGCTGATTCTGCAGAAAACGTCCATACACTTTTTGTAAATTCGAGAAACTCTTCTCTTGATATTGTATTTCTTCTTTTTGGACCTCCTCTTTTGAATGTACCCTTTGAAAATACCAGAATATATTCATGTATATCCCTTAAAGTGGGATTCCTTGCAGAAAGCCAGCTTCCCCAGGCAGTTGACGGGCTGCCGCTGGAAGCTTTATTCCATATAATTTCCCCTCGCATTAAAAAATTTAGATCAAACATATCTTCAAAGATAAAAGCATGAAGAGGAATATAGGGTTTTCTTCCTAAGTTAGCTATATTAATGCAAGCTCTGCCTCCTGGAACAAGAACTCTGTTAACTTCACTCCACACTTTTTTCAAAAATGCCCTATACTCATTTAAAGAAAGATTTTCGTCATAGTCTTTTCCGACGTTATAAGGAGGGGATGTTATCATTAGATGAACACTATTATCAGACAATTCTTCCATGTTTTCACTGGACTTACAAAATATTTTATTCAGAAACTCTGATGGAATTGGATTTTCTACATATTTGACTGCTTTATCTTTAGGCAATCCCTCATATAATCTACTGGAATAAAAAGAGGCAGAATCGTGATTTATCCTTCCTGGAGAACCAAAACTACTCGTTTTTGTACCATTTCTTATATGATTGCTTTTCATTTATATTCTTCCCTCCAGAGATCTACCCACTTCTTAAAAGAATTAAACTCAATCTTTTTTCTTTGCCAGTTTATTACAATTCTTCTCGACATATTATCTTTCACTAATTCCGATAATGCTTCGTTTGTAATTTCTACGCCTCTTGGATTTGTTCCACCTTTAGGAAGTTTAATATATTTTTCTCGACCTATTTCATAAAAAAGTCTTTTCTGAACCTCTAATGGGATATAACAAAATCTTCCAGTACTATTCCAGTTTATTTGAATTAACAAAATATCGCAATGGGGAATATAATTCTCTCGGAATTCCTTTGCTTTCGCTGCATCCACTGTCCATATAAGTTTAACCCCTCCTAAACTTTTACCTGTAATTGTTTTTATTGATACAGGTTCTCCGTACAGCTTTGCATCCACTTCAGGTTCTGTAATGGGAATTTCAGTCTCAACATTTTCTTCTCCGAATTTATATATAAGTAGTGCAACTATAATTCGTTCACGTAAAGATCCTACTTCCATTCCTGTTTTACCAGCCCTTGAACTTTCCGCTTCAGCAAGTTGAAACAAGTACGGTAAACGTCTTTTTATTTTTTCCTCAAGTTTTCGATCTTCAAATAACTCTTTAAATCGGCTTGACATTAATTGTACCCCCTTCTTTTTTAGGCTAAATTGTGTATGACTATCGCTGGCTGTCTGAAGTTACCGCTTAATAGTATAAGTTAAATTGAGGACTATGCAATACTTTTGCCCCTGTTACGTAATGTTGAGTCATCTTCCCCCACTATTTTCTTAAAACCGGCATGGGCTTTTGAATCATAACCCATTGATTTATAAAATAAAATCGCCTCAGCCCTATCAGACTCTGTGACAAATAGTATTTGGATGCAGTTCCACTCTTTTGCAAATTTCTCCAATTCAATCATAAGTGCTCTGCCAATTCCTATTTTTCTATATCCTTTATCAACTACCAGATCTTCCATTACCAAAAAAGGATTGCACTCACCGTACAGTTCATCACAGACAATACCCATAACCGAACCGACTACATTTTTATCAATCGTTACACATAATATGATATACTTTGGATTATCTTTTTATTCCAGATATTTGTTTTTCATCTTTTCAAGATTCGTCTCTTCAGCCCAAAATTGCCTGTATAGTTCTGCTAATGATTTTAAATCAGTTTTCCGTAGCCTTCGAATTTCCATTTCACTTTGTTTCCTTTCTTATTAGTTTTGAAATTAACCTTTCTGTCTTTACTATTACTACGATCATTGGAATTGCAAAAAGAAGAATATTGAGAGTTTTTTGCATGACAGATACAAAGCGTCCACTGAGTAAAAAAGTATTAGCGAAATTACTATTAAAATAGCGCATGTAAATACAAGATCTCTACCTGCTGATCTGTTTGCAACATAGCAAACCTGATTATCAGAGATTTACCTCGAAGTGTGATATCCATAAAGGCGATTAAGCTTAATCTTTCCCAAATAAAGTGGAAGAGCGAGAACAATTCCGATGATGCCAATAATAATAAATCCAATAGACATGTTCATATCTTTGTTACAAATATAATTAGAAATTTTATCCATAACTTTTCCCACTTCACCGATTCCAACATCGCCTAAAAATTTCATAATATAATTAGGAAGCAATTATTGGATATATTGTCTCATTTTATGTTAGTTTTACGGCATATAATAAACAAGCTTTTATATCATCTTCCTCTAATTCGGGATAATCTTCTAAAATTTCATTGGTACTGATCCCGGCTGCAAGAGATCGTAATATCTGATCAACTGATAATCTTATATTTCTAATAATTGGTTCCCAATTAAACGGCAGATCGGCCATCAGCTTTTACCGGCAATTTGCGCACACCGGATACCCCTGAGGTTGAAACACTTACTGCAGGAAATGCAGTCAGCCCTATCTTTTTTGCCATCCATAAATTTCTGTACAAGATCGGGCTCCCTGATAAAGGGTCTGCTCATGGACAGGAGGTCCGCGATCCCCTCCTGTACAATCTCCTCCATCACCTTAAACGATCGCATCCCCCCTACAAGTATAACCGGGATATCTACAGCAGGCTTTATCTGCTCTGCATACTTTCGAAAGTAGGCTTCTTCTTCTTCACGAGATATATCTTTACGAACCGACGGATTCCCCTCGGACTCGGCCATACCGCCGCTTATCTCGATTGCATCGATTCCGTTTCTGCTTAAGATCCTTGCAACTTCTATACTCTCAGGCAGGTCTATACCGCCATCTATGAAATCGCTGGCGTTCATCTTGATCAGAATGGGGAAATCCTCTCCCACCCTATCCCTTGCCTTTCTTACGAGCTCGACGGTTATGCGTGTCCTGTTTTCAAGTGATCCGCCCCACCGGTCGGCACGTCTGTTTGTGTAGGGAGAATGGAACTGGCTTAAAAGGTATCCGTGAGCACAGTGGAGTTGTACTCCGTCGAACCCACTCTCCTTTGCTCGGATTATGGCATCGGTGAACCATCCTATTGCTGATTCAATCTCTTCCTCGATCATTTCTCTGGGAGTTATACCGGTTTTTTTATCGGTTATAGCAGAAGGTGCGATTATATCACCGTGGGCATATTTAGCTCTTACCTGCCTGCCTCCGTGCACGATCTGGGCTACTACCCTGGCTTCCCCACCTCCGTCCCCAGCTTCATGGACAGTATCTGTTATCTCTTTAAGTCCGGGAATAAGCTCATCACTGTAGATACCTGTCTGACCGGGGCTGGATTTACCCGATGGGTGAACATACATAAATCCAGTTATAATTAAGCCCGCTCCCCCCTCTGCAAGTCCCCTGTAGATATGCACAAGCCGCTCCGTTACATGGCCTTCCGGGTCTGCCATGTACTCGTTGGTGGCAGATCGCACAAAACGATTCTTTATTTCTAACGAGTTTAGTTTAACTGGTGAAAAGAGGATGCTCTCTCTCATTGATTGCTCCTTAAGAAAAATTGGTTTTTCCTGTCCGGGAAAACCCACAGATGGGCTTTTTAACTCCCGCTATTGAGACTGCTCTGGTTCCTGCTTACTTAATCAACCGATCAGGCTATAAAGGGTTTTTATCTCTTCCGCCCAGAGGGACGGATCTATTGTCTCAAGGATAAGCGGAATATCATCCATTCTCGGATCGTTCATCACATACCTAAAGGGCTCTATTCCGAGTGTCCCCTTCCCCAAACTGTTGTGCCTGTCCACCTTGCTGCCTAGCTCCACTTTTGCATCGTTTAAATGCATTCCCTTGAGTTTTTCAAAGCCCACAATTCTACCGAACTCTTCCATTGTTTTCTGGTAGGCTTCATTGCTTCTTATATCGTAGCCTGCAGAAAAAATATGACAAGTATCTATGCAGGCTCCTACCCGGTTTTGCTGTTTTGTTTTTTCTATAAGATAGGCTATGTGTTCAAACTTATAACCCATATTTCCGCCCTGTCCTGCCGTGGTCTCGATAACAAGGGTGATGTTTTTGGTCTCCGACAGGGTGATGTCTATGCCCTCTGCGATCAGGTCGAGACACTCCTGCTCACTTATCTTATTGAGGTGACTGCCCGGATGAAAGTTGAGATAGAGAAGACCCAGTTGTTCCGCCCTCTGTGCTTCGTCGATTAAGGCATTAAGGGATTTATCCCGCATTTCCCGATCGGGACTCCCAATATTTATTAAGTAACTATCGTGGGGCAGGATGTGCTTTCTATCTATTCCAACCTCCTTCAGGTTGCGATCGAAGGAGACTATATTCTCTTCGGTAAAAGGTCTGGATTTCCACTGCCTCTGGTTTTTCGTAAAAAGGGCGAAAGCCTTTGCCCCTATTTCTTTCGCATTGAGAGGAGCGTTTTCGACACCGCCACCTGCACTTACATGGGCACCTACAAACTTCACCCTCTCAATATGAGCCGATCGGGCCGGGAAAGTCAAGGGTCTTAAGCGTGGGATTTACAGGAGCTTCGGTGGCGTTTTTCCGTAAGAGGCAATCTAAACTAAAAAGGCATAATCACCCCATATTGATTCTTTCTTCCAATTTCTGTGTAATGTAATTCCATGGAAAAACCCTACAAAGATTTGAAAAGCATCTTCTTTTCTGCCCTGGAGAGTGTCGATCCCTACCGGATTATTAAGCAAATGTGCCCTGTTGATGGGGAACTGCTTATCATCCGCTCTCTCCAAGGTAGCTGGAAGTGGAATCTATCCGACTTCGAGAGGATCGTGGTAATCGGAGCAGGAAAAGCCACCGCAAAGATGGCTCTTGCTGTGGAAGAGCTCCTGGCCGATCGGCTTTCCCTCGGACTTATTTCTGTTAAATACGGCCATACGGAAAAACTCTCTATAGTGAGAACCATCGAGGCGGGACATCCGGTACCGGATATGAAGAGTGTGCAGGCTGCCCGTGAAATTGCCCAACTTGCTCGATCGGGTGATGAGAAAACCCTGTTTATCAACCTTATATCAGGGGGCGGATCCTCTCTCCTCTGCTATCCAGCCGAACCGATCACCCTGGAAGAAAAACAGGAAACAACAAGACAGCTTCTTTCCTGCGGAGCGAACATTCGGGAGATAAACTGTTTAAGGAAGCATCTATCCGGTGTAAAGGGGGGGAGACTGGCGGAAATGCTTTTTCCATCGACATGTATTACCCTCATTCTATCCGATGTTGTGGGTGATAGACTCGACACCATCGCTTCCGGCCCTACAGTACCCGATGCATCCACGTTTCACGGGGCCTGGAGCATCATCTTGAAGTACGGTATCGAAAAGAGTCTTCCTGAAAACGTGGTTTCATTTATCCGTTTGGGTATGGAAGGAAAAATCAAAGAAACACCAAAAGCTGGGGATCCTGTATTCGATCGAGTATCCAACATACTCATAGGCACAAACTACAGCGCAATAGTGGCCGCGAAGTGTAAGGCAGAGGAACTGGGGTATAATACCATCACCTTAAGCTCGCAGATAACCGGTGAAGCCAGGGAGATAGCCAGATTTTATGTGGGAATAGCAAGAGATATCAGAAAGCTTAAGCTCTTAGCCCAGCCTCCTGCCTGTATTATCGCCGGAGGAGAGACTACTGTCACGGTTCGGGGAAAGGGGAAAGGTGGAAGAAATCAGGAGATGGCCCTGGCATTTATCTCAGAGATAGAGAGTGATCCTGATAGTTCAGGTGATATATACTTCCTCTCGGCTGCTACTGACGGAAATGACGGCCCGACGGATGCGGCTGGAGGGTTCGCCTCTCTGGATGTTTTCCGCAGGGGAGAAGAGGCCGGCTTGAAAGCACAGGAATACCTGGAAAGAAACAATTCCTACAACTACCTGAAAAAGACAGGTTATCTGTTTAAAACAGGTCCCACCAATACCAATGTGTGCGATCTTCAGATACTGGTTGTGGAGTAAATATTTTTTCTGGAATGTAAAAATTATTCTTGTGTTCTGTCCATAGATTGCATATAATTAATCTGTTTGAGACGTTATTCAATCATATAAAAAGGAGATTCTTATGAGTGATGTATCAAAAGAAGAATCCCAGGGTTGGGTAATCTACCCAATCGGGAGCCGCCCTAAGATGGGTCTTGCCATACTTCTGGGCATCCAGCAGTACCTTACAATGTTCGGTGCCACTGTTCTGGTACCCCTGATTGTTGGGGGAGCCATGAAAGTACCGGTGGAAGCTCAGGCTATCATCATCTCAACCGTATTTTTCTGTATGGGGATAAGCACTCTCATCCAACAGTCTCCCATAGGGAACAGGCTTCCAATCGTGCAGGGAAGCTCTTTCTCCTTCCTTCCTCCCACATTTGCTGTGATCGGTCTTGTAAGCGCCCAGAATCTTGGGTGGGAGGTCATGATTCAGCAGGTTGCTATAGCCATAATGGTGGCATCCCTGTTTGAAATAATTCTCGGATATACCGGTCTTATGGGATATATAAAGAGAGTCATAAGTCCTGTGGTAATAGCTCCTACAATCACCATGATCGGTATTTCTCTCTTTGCGCTGGGCATCCCCGCCATGGCCTCCAACTGGATCATCTCTCTCATTACCCTTCTGGCGTTGATTCTCTTCTCTCAGGTTTTTGCCAGAAAGATAAGGGTCTTTCTCCTCTTTCCGGTTCTGCTGGCCATAATAATAGGATGGATTGCTGCACTTATAGGGTCTGCTGCTGGCTGGATCGGTACAGATAACGCAGCTTACATGCTGGGAGAAAAGCTTAGCTCTGTGCGTGCAGCTCCCTGGATTAGCTTGAGGCACATGGTACCTTTCAAATGGGGATTCCCACAACTGGGTAGTATTTTCGTAGCAGGAGCATTCGGGATGCTTGCAGGTTACCTTGCATCCATGATCGAATCCATAGGAGATTACTACTCCTGTGCCCGCATATCCGAGGGGCCCGTTCCCACAGAAAAGATGATCTCCAAAGGGCTGGGTGCAGAGGGACTTGGCTGTTTCATAGCAGGACTGTTCCAGAGTGTGGCAGCAACCACCTCCTATTCGGAAAATATCGGGGCAATCGGTCTTACCAGGGTTGCAAGCCGAAGGGTAATCCGTGCAGGGGCGGTCGTTATGCTGATTCTTCCTCTTTTCGGGAAGTTCAGCACTGCCCTGGCCACATTACCCGATCCGGTTAAAGGCGCCATGTATGTGGGACTCTTCGGTATGATAGCTGCGGTGGGGCTCTCCAACCTCCAGTTCGTCAATCTCAACAATTCCAGGAACCTATTCATAATAGGTATCAGCATCTTTGCAGGCTTGAGTATGAACGCCCATTTCAGCGCCAGCCCGATTGACTGGTCGGCGGCAGGCGGGGTAGCAGAGGTACTGGGAAACATACTCCAGGCAATTTTTACATCTGCCATGTCTGTTACCGCAATAATCGGGCTTATACTGGATAATTTTATTCCGGGTGCAACCCGCAAAGACAGGGGTCTGGAAGTATGGGAAACCGAGGCTACAGATGAAGCCTGGGAGAAGGCCGAAGCCGAATGGGCCAAGATGGCTGTAGGAGAGGAGAGGAAAATATTTCTAAAATAGTGGGGTGAGCCTGTTTTTTAGGGTAGTGTTTAGGGATATGGAGCGGCAACCGGCTCCATATCCTCTTTTATTTTTTATGCATTTTATTCCTCATGAAAGAGAAACTTAGGAATATACTCTACATAGCCCTTGCGATTCTTGTACTTCCTGCATTCTATATGATTTTCAACATAGGGAATCCCAACTCGATTGTGCGCCTTTTGGTAAAAGACCCCTCTTACGATATTGCCATAACCGTGGGTATCTGTTTTATAATATTCCTGTTCGGTGCCCTCCTCTCCAGGACGAGAACCGGTAACTCTCTGGAGACCATGCTCGACACTAACACCGATAATATACGAAAGCTCCGGGCAGAGGGGAAGAGCAATGAAGAAATTGCTAGGTCCTTTCTCAACAGCTTGGGAACAGAGAAAGGTGGTATTCTCTACAGGATGGCTTTTAGAAGGGTTATCCGCTACCTTGAAAAAATGGACTAAATAAACACTTGAGTCTGGATGGGTTTTTCCACTTAAGTGTTTAAAGCAGAATCATTAAAACAACAGTACGGTTAACAGGGGAGACGGCAGTGGAGAAGTTTTTAAGTGAGAACTCAAGCCTGATAATACTTAGCCTGTTCTTTACGGTTGTTCTCTCCTACCTGGTGATTGTTCGCAACATCGAATCAAAACGTATTTTGAAAAAGTTTGAGCGGGAAAATATAATTATTTCCAGTTTTGGTGTAAACTATTTCGGTCTTGAGTCGGAGCCTGGTGCCCCTTTAAGGAGTGCAGGAGCTCTGGTGCTTTTAAAGGACGGTATCTATTACCGGGCGAGATTTTCAAAAAGAGAGCTCTACATTCCCGGATTTGCAATACAGAAAGTGGATATTATAGACACACATAAGGGTGTGCCTCTCAATCAGAAAGTCATAGGTGTTATATTCACAAGCCAGGACGGGAGGAGAGACAGAGCTGCTTTCCGTATTCCCCACTCCGCCCAATGGATAGCAGCCATTCGAGGGATATTCCTGCAGCATAAACAGAAATAACCAACTCCTAATCCAGCCAGTCGAAAGTTCTGCTTACCGCTTTCCGCCATCCACCAAGAAACGCCTCTCTCTTCTGTACCGACATTCCCGGTACCCACTCTTTATCTATCTTCCAGTGCTCCCTCAGCTCCTCCGTCCCCTTCCAGAAACCTGTAGCGAGTCCGGCCGCGTAGGCAGCACCGAGAGAAGTGGTTTCTGTTACGCGGGGACGTATGACCGGTACATCCAGTATATCGGCCTGAAACTGCATCAGAAGCTCGTTGGCAGTCATTCCGCCATCAACCTTGAGTTCTTTCAATCTTGTGCCTGAATCTTTCTCCATTGCCTCAAGAATCTCCCTGGTCTGAAAAGCTGTAGCTTCCAGAATAGCCCTTGCCACATGTCCCTTATTGATATAGTGGGTAAGCCCTATTATTATCCCCCTTGCATTACTTTTCCAGTAAGGGGCGAATAAACCGGAAAATGCAGGCACAAAGTATATCCCACCGTTATCTTCTACCGTATTTGCAAGTGCCTCTATTTCTGCAGACTCTTTTATAAGACCAAAATTATCCCTGAACCACTGAACCAGAGAACCTGCAACCGCAATCGAGCCTTCCAGTGCATAAACTGCCGGTTTATCTCCGATTTTATAGCCAACTGTAGTTAATAGCCCATGACCGGAGGGTACAGGCGTTTCTCCGGTATTCATGATCAGGAAACTTCCGGTTCCGTAGGTGCTTTTTGCCTCCCCTTCCGAAAAGCAGGTCTGCCCGAAAAGCGCTGCCTGTTGATCACCCAGTATTCCGGATATGGGGATCCTCCTTCCGAAGGGTCCTCCGGGGTCTGTATATCCGTATAAATCGGGGTCGCTGGAAGGGCGGATCTCCGGGAGCATTGCCCTGGGGATATCCATCACCTTAAGCATCTCTTCGTCCCATTGAAGGGAGCTAATACCCATAAGAAGAGTTCTGCCTGCATTACTCGGATCTGTTACATGTACCCCTTTCGCCGAACCTCCTGTTAGATTCCACAGTAGCCATGTATCTATTGTACCGAAAACAACCTCCCCATCTTTTGCTGCTTTGTAGGCTTCGGGATACTTGTCGAGAATCCACCGTACTTTAGGCCCTGAAAAGTAAGTAGCCAGAGGCAGTCCGGTCTTATCACGGTAACAGTTAAGATCGCCCCCTTTTGCCAGTTGCCGGCACATCTCACCGGTGCGGGTATCTTGCCAGACTATTGCATTGTGACAGGGCTTTCCCGTTCTCCTGTCCCACACAACCGTAGTCTCCCTCTGATTGGTTATCCCGATTGATGCAATCTCTTCGGCATCGACTCCCCCCTCTCTAAGGGTTTTATCTATTACATGGCAGGTTTTCTCCCAGATTTCCTGTGGATCGTGCTCCACTAATCCGGCCTTTGGATAGAGCTGCCTGTGTTCCGCCTGACTCGAACAGACTATCTCACCCTCTCTGTTGAAAAGGATAAACCTGGTGCTGGTTGTACCCTGATCCAGAGCACCTACATATTTTTTTTCAGCCATCATTAAGACCACCTTTCTGGAAATGCCACTAAGATTGTGCTTGCTATTAAGATAAAGGCTCGATTGGGAGCTCCCCTGACCTCATGCTTTAAGGTTCGCAGACTCACATGCAGCATGAGGTCAAGGAGCTCTCTCGATAAATGCTTCTAAAAAGAAAGCGTAATCTTCGTGGCACTTTACTTCACTAATTTTGAAATATCCTTCATTTACTGTCAAGAGAGGATAGATAAATAATCACAAACAATCATAAAACTTATTTGACAATCAGCTTTTTTTGTGGTTTAATAGATATATATGAATTATTTTGCATCATATCCCGACAACGTCTCTATCGTGAATGTCGGAGCTGGTATTCAATAAATTACTAAAAGGCGGAGTGCCATGGAAGAAGATTTTGTATGGGTCGATTTTGATCTGCTTGAAAACTTCATGAAGGACGGTTTTAAGGCCGTGGGGGTTCCCGAAGAAGATGCAAAAATCTGCGCAAGGGTACTTA
Source organism: Spirochaetota bacterium (assembly GCA_003645645.1). Lineage (GTDB taxonomy): Bacteria > Spirochaetota > Spirochaetia > SPDA01 > B32-G16 > B32-G16. The sequence goes on from QNBH01000056.1 coordinate 15,393, forward strand.
TTACATCCGATAAAAGGGGTATCGACTCTCATGGTGTGGGCAGGTTCAAATCCATCTACATGGATCGGTTAAAAGAGGGCATACAGAAACCTGTTACCCGATTCGAGGTTGTCAGGGAAGGTCCAACCACCGCAGTGGTAGACGGACATCACGGGATGGGCCAGGTTATAGGCCACCGATCCATGGAAATAGCCATCGAGAAGGCCAGAAAGTACGGCATGGGGATGATTGCAGCACGCAATTCCACCCATTACGGAATCGCAGGCTACTATGTGATGATGGCAACCGAAGCCGGTATGATAGGAATAACGGGTACCAATGCCAGACCATCCATAGCACCAACATTCGGGGTTGAGAATATGCTTGGAACCAACCCCCTCACCTTCGGTATGCCTACAGATGAACCTTTCCCCTTTGTTCTTGATTGTGCCACATCCGTGGCCCAGAGAGGTAAGATCGAAACCTACGCCAGACTGGGCAAGAAGCTGCCGGAAGGATGGGTCATAGGGAAAGACGGCAAGAGCAAGACAGACCCAGATCAGGTTCTTAAAGACCTCGTTTCGGGAGAGGCTGCCCTGACTCCCCTGGGTGGAATAGGGGAGGAGACAGCCGGGTACAAGGGATACGGATATGCCACCGTGGTTGAGATTCTCTCCGCCTCTCTCCAGGGAGGCCCCTTTCTAAAGGCACTATCCGGATACGATGATAGGGGTAACCGCATACCCTATTCCCTGGGGCATTTCTTTATTGCCATCGACATCGAGCCTTTTATAGAGGTTGAAAAGTTTAAAAAAATTACCGGGGATATACTTAGAGGTTTGCGCAACTCCGAAAAGGCTCCCGGAGAGAAGCGCATTTATACGGCCGGAGAGAAGGAGTACGAGGCCTGGCTTTACAGGAAAAACAGGGGGGCTAAGGTAGACCGTGTTTTGCAGAAACAGTTTATTCAGATACGTGATGAGTACAATTTGCCCTACCGGTTTCCCTTCGAAACTTCCGCTTAAGGCTGTCCTGCAACCACGATCCAAAGTATCTCGATTTAATACACTGTGTGGTTTAACTTAAAATTACCACAACATCTTGATAACCGCATCGGGTTCACAGGTTCCAGGACAGCCTGAATTGGTCATATTTAAAATATTCTATTCCGGAGATTCTCTCATACAGGTCTTTCCCATAACTTGTCGGTAACGGTTTGCCTTCGATCATCCTGTATGTTCTTCTCCCATCGCTTTTTCTTTCGGCACGGAGAAAGAGGGGATTATCGGCATTTTGGTCATAGAAACTACAGGCAAGATCATACAGATGGGTAACGAAGAATACTTTAACCCTCTTTTCCAGCAATGCTTTTAAAATTTGCCTGGCAATTTCAGACCCCTCACGTTCATTGGTTGCAGTAAACGACTCGTTAAACAGTATTAAAGAATCCGCTGTTATGGTGTCTACAATTCCGCTCATCCTCTTTAGTTCTTCATCTAACTTTCCGCTCTTCATAGTAGTGTCCTCTTCCCTTCGGTAATGAGTGAACAGAGCTCTACAGATATTTGCGCGGAACCGCTTTGCAGGCACAAACATACCGCTCTGCATCATAAGCTGCGCTAATCCGATACTTCGGAGGAATGTAGACTTTATGCCCTGGTTGGCACCTGTTATAAACACCAGCTCACTACAATCGGCTGCAACATCACTACCAATAAAAGGAGAATCAGTCGTGAGGCTTAAACACACATCGTAAAGCCCCAAAAAGGGATGAGCCCTTTCATTCGCAACTACAGGTTCCGGTAAACAGACCGGTTGCCCTTTCCCTACCAAATGCTCGTACAGATTAACAGCGCCGATATAAAAAGCCAGTTCGGTACGTAACCTTTTTACCACGGAGTTCTTTGATGTTCTCTTTTTTTCAGAAATGCGTAAAAACACCATCTGTAAGGAAAAGCCCTGCCCGCCTGCCCGGAACGGGACAACCTAAACAGGTCAGACCGTGCAGTTTCGCGAAAAGACGGGCAAAAGTAGTCTTACCCCCTTGATCGGGCCCGGTTATAATAAATACCCGCTCCTCATTCTGTAGATAAAAGTCGTCAGGGACAACTTCGGCATCCCGCCGGACCAGTTTATGGGCAAGAACAATATCAAAAGTTTCATAGCAATGGATATCTTTTTTAGAGTGGAAAATGTCGGGATAACAAAACTCCAATCCCCCTCTGCGTATCACCCCGATATACTCAAGGTAGGAAATATAGAACTGCATTTCCCTATCGAAGGTAGTTACCGTTTTATCCAAAAAATCAATATTTCGATTACAGAAATCGTCGAGTCGGCAGGATATCTCCGGGAACAACCTGGCAACGTAATCCAATATGCGTGCCTCTACATGGTTAATGCCAGAGCTTAAAGAGAGATCGGCAAGGTAATTTTGTTGCGGGCTACATCGGAATTTCGCAAAGGTTTCTTCTGCCTCTTAAGTAATATCCTTCTCCATGTTGTATTTACTGACTTTAACGGTTGTTCCGTTTATATTAACGCAGTATTTAATACCGGATAAATCTTCTTTAATTTGTCGGGCTTCCCTTTGTAAAGAGTTAAAAAAACCGGTGTTAGTGTATCTGTTAAGATAGTTCCTGAAAGAGGATAA